>USEU01000118.1 GCA_900553805.1 uncultured Eubacteriales bacterium | reverse complement strand
GCCTTCAGGCGATGCCTTCCTGATTAAAATTATGATTTTAATCAGGAAATAGTATCAGTCTTGGATGATCCTTCTTTCTTATGTTCCTTTTGTAAAATGATGCAAATATCCATCTTCCGGCTGAAATGGGGGTTCGGGCGGCACGGCGGGGGTGGAAAAATCCGTGACTTTACACGTTCTTTACAAAACACAGGTAGCGGATTTTACATTGTAAGATTATCCTG
This sequence comes from uncultured Eubacteriales bacterium, assembly GCA_900553805.1. GTDB lineage: Bacteria > Bacillota > Clostridia > Oscillospirales > Oscillospiraceae > Faecousia. The sequence goes on along the minus strand of USEU01000118.1, from coordinate 1,862 downwards.
AAGGTATACTTCCAGAAAGAATGAGAGAGGATAAAAAGGATGGATCTGTTTCAGTTTTTGAATTTGATCGGCGGGCTGAGCCTGTTCCTGTTCGGCATGAACGTGATGGGGCAGGCGCTGGAGCGCCGGGCGGGGAGCAAGCTGCGCTCCCTGCTGGAGAAGATGACCACCAATAAGTTTGCGGGACTGCTCACCGGCCTGGCGGTGACGGCGGTGATCCAGAGCTCCTCCGCCACCACGGTAATGGTGGTGGGCTTTGTCAACTCCGGGCTGATGACCCTGCGGCAGGCCATTCATATGATCATGGGCGCGAACATCGGCACCACGGTAACGGCCTGGCTCCTGAGTCTGGCGGGCATTTCCAGCGGGAATTTCTTTATCCAGCTGCTGAAGCCCTCCTCCTTTACCCCCATCCTGGCGCTGATCGGCATCGTTCAGTATATGTTCTGCAAGAACGATAAGAAAAAGGACACCGGCCTGATCCTGCTGGGCTTTGCAACGCTGATGTATGGCATGGAGAGCATGTCCGCCGCTGTGGCCGGGCTGGGGCAGGTGCCCGCTTTCCGGCAGATGTTCCTCATGTTCCAGAATCCTGTTCTGGGTGTGCTGGCCGGCGCGGCGCTGACGGCCATTATCCAGTCCAGCTCCGCCTCCGTGGGCATTTTGCAGGCACTGGCTGTCACCGGGCAGGTGACCTATGGCGCGGCGGTTCCCATCATCATGGGCCAGAACATCGGCACCTGCATCACGGCAATCCTGTCCAGCATCGGCGCCAATAAAAACGCCAAGCGGGCCGCCCTGGTGCACCTGAGCTTCAACGTGATCGGCACCGTGGTGTGGCTGTGCGTGTTCTGCCTGATAAAATGGCTGTTCTCCCCGGCGCTGCTGGGGGAGAGCGCCACGCTGATGGGCATTGCCGTGGCCCATTCCCTATTTAATGTGCTGTGCACTGCCCTGCTGCTGCCCCTGTCCCGCCAGCTGGAGAGCCTGGTGTGCCGCCTGGTGCCGGAGGGCAAGAAGTCCGAAGCTGCCAGTGAGCTGGACGAGCGTCTGCTGACCACGCCCCCCGTGGCGCTGGAGCAGTGCAAGAAGGTGGCCGCCGAGATGGCGAACTGCTCCGTAACGGCCCTGCGGCAGAGCATTTCCGTGCTGAACCGCTATACCCCGGAGCTTGCCAAGCAGATTCGCGCGGCAGAGGATCTGACCGACCACTACGAGGACATCCTGGGCACCTACCTCGTCAAGCTCAGCACCCGGCGCATCAGCGCGGCGGACAGCACCGAGGCCGCCCGGCTGCTGAAGATCATCGGCGATTTCGAGCGCATTGCCGATCACGCGGTGAATCTGCTCCAGTCCGCCGAGGAGCTGCACGAGAAGAAAATGTCCCTGTCCAAGCCCGCCGTGAAGGAGCTGGGCGTGCTCACCGGGGCGGTGGATGAAATTCTGGGGCTGTCCCTGGACGCTTTCCTGAAGGACGATTACAGCGCCGCCGGAATGGTAGAGCCGCTGGAGCAGGTGATCGACGGATTGAAGGAGCAGCTGCGCACCAACCATATCCTGCGGCTGCAAAAGGAGCAGTGCAGCATTGAGGCCGGTTTCGTCTGGTCGGACCTGCTGACGAACCTGGAGCGGGTATCCGACCACTGCTCCAACATCGCCGGATGCGTGATGGACCTGCACGAAGGCAAGCTGAACCTTCACGAGTCCCTGCGGGCGGTGAAGGAGGACCGGGAGAAATTTGCCGAGCGCTTCGGGCAGTATCAGAAAAAATACGCCGTGCAGTGACCGCTTTCCCGGCTTTACAAAGGGCAACACCGCACAATTTGGCAAGAAGCCCCAGCCTGGTTTTTTGGCTCAATTCA
>USEU01000117.1 GCA_900553805.1 uncultured Eubacteriales bacterium | reverse complement strand
GCTGTACGCCATTCTATGAATGGCTACACCTGCTAAACCTTTCAGGGGCGCTTTTTTATGGTCAAATATCAATATTCACCGCGTATTTGGCGTTGCGTTCGATCCATTCTTTTCTGGGTTCCACCTGCTCGCCCATGAGGACGTTGAAGATCTCGTCGGCGCGCATGGCGTCGTCCAGGGTGATGCGGCGCAGGCTGCGCTGCTCGGGGTCCATGGTGGTCTCCCACAGCTCGTGGGGGTCCATTTCGCCCAGGCCTTTATAGCGGGAGATGTCCACCTTGGCGCCCGGGTTGTCAGCGCGCATTTCGGCGGAGACCCGGTCGCGCTGCTCGTCGGAGTAGGCGACCCGCACCGTCTTGCCCCTGGTCAGCTTATACAGCGGGGGCACGGCGGAATAGACGTAGCCGTTTTCGATCAGCGGGCGCATATAGCGGAAGAAGAAGGTCAGAAGCAATGTGCGGATGTGGGCGCCGTCCACGTCCGCATCGGCCATGATGACGATCTTGTGATAGCGCAGCTTGTTCAAATCGAACTCATCCCCAATGCCCGCGCCCAGGGCTACGATGAGCGGATACAGCTTGTCGTTGCCGTAGATCTTGTCCGCCCGGGCCTTTTCCACGTTGAGCATCTTGCCCCACATGGCCAGGATCGCCTGGAACCGGGAGTCCCGGCCCTGGATGGCGGAGCCTGCGGCGGAGTCGCCCTCGACGATATAAATTTCGCACAGCTCCGGGTTGCGCTCGTTGCAGTCCTGGAGCTTGTCCGGCATCTGGCCGGATTCCAGGCCGGTCTTTCGGCGGATGGTGTCCCTGGCCTTGCGGGCGGCTTCTCTGGCCCGGTTGGCCATCATGGCCTTTTCCAGGATGAGCTTGGCCGTCTGGGGGTGCTCTTCCAGGTAGGTGGCCAGCTGATCGGATACGATCTGGTCCACCAGCGCCCGGATGTAGGCGTTGCCCAGCTTGGCCTTGGTCTGGCCCTCGAACTGGGCGTCCGTGAGCTTGACGGAGATGATGGCGGTGATGCCCTCCCGGCAGTCCTCGCCGCTGACCTTATCGCCGCCCTTGATGACGCCGTTGCGCTCGCCGTAGGCGTTGAGCACTCTTGTCAGGGCGGTCTTGAAGCCCGTCTCGTGCATGCCGCCCTCGGGGGTGCGCACGTCGTTGGCGAAGCTCATCATGAATTCATTGTAGCCGTCGTTGTACTGGAAAGCGATCTCGGCGGAGGCGTCCCCCTTGCTGCCCGCGATATAGATCACATCGTCGTGGATGGGGGTCTTGTTGCGGTTGGCCCAGGTGACGAACTCCCGGATGCCGCCCTCGAAGCACATGGTGTCGCTCTGCCCATCCCCGGCGCGCCTGTCCGCAATGGAGATGCGCAGCCCGGCGTTCAGGAAGGCCTCCTCCCGCATGCGCTCGTGGAGCACCTCATAGTCGTATTCCAGGGTGTCGAACATCTCCGGGTCGGGCTGGAAGGTGACCTCGGTGCCGGTGTGGTCGGTGGAGCCCACGATCTTCATCTCCTGGGTGATGGCCCCCCGGGAGAATTTCATCTCATAGATGTTCCCGTTCTTGTGCACCCGCACCCGCAGCCACTCGGACAGGGCGTTGACAACGGACGCGCCCACGCCGTGCAGGCCGCCGGAGACCTTGTAGCCTCCGCCGCCGAACTTGCCGCCGGCGTGGAGCACGGTGTACACCACCTCCAGGGCCGGACGGCCGGTCTGGGGCTGGATGTCCACGGGGATGCCCCGCCCGTCGTCGGTGACGGTGATGGAGTTGCCGGGGTTGATGGCGACGGTGATGTGCTTGCAGTACCCGGCCAGCGCCTCGTCGATGGCGTTGTCCACGATCTCATACACCAGATGGTGCAGACCCGACGCGGAGGTGGACCCGATATACATACCCGGCCGCTTCCGCACCGCCTCCAGCCCCTCCAGCACCTGAATCTGCTCCGCGCCGTACTCCTGTGTTACCTTCGTTTCTTCTGACATAATCATCCTCCATGTGCTTTCCTTGCCCCCCGATGGGGAGCTGCCACCGCAAAAGCGCCCCTGAAAGGGGAGCTGGCAGCCCGTAAGGGCTGACTGAGGGGTTTCG
>USEU01000116.1 GCA_900553805.1 uncultured Eubacteriales bacterium | reverse complement strand
CGCCTGACGGCGGTTGCTCGCTTGCATGGCGCCTGCGGGCGCACAAGTCAGGCCCGTTGGGCCTGCCAGCTCAGCTTTGCATTAAGCAGCTGTATGCCGCCCTTTGGTCGGCTACACCTGCTAAACCTTTCAGGGGCGCTTTTGGATGGGAAACTTTACAAGGAGGAGAATATGGAAAAGATATTGGATTTGATCACCGCCAAGATGCAGCGGGCATTTGAGGCGGCGGGTTACGACGCTTCCTACGGGCGGGTGACGGTCTCCAACCGGCCGGACCTGTGCGAATACCAGTGCAATGGCGCTCTGGCTGCCGCCAAGCAGTACCACTGCGCCCCCATCCAGATCGCCCAGGCCGTGGCCGGGCAGCTGGATCGGGCGGATTACGACATGTGCGAGGCCGTCATGCCCGGCTTCATCAATCTGAAGCTCTCCGGCCGCTTCCTGGCCGGCTACCTGGAGCAGATGCGCACCGCCCCGGACTTCGGCGCGGAGAAGATCGGCGCGGGCAAGACCATCGTGGTGGACTATGGCGGGGCCAACGTGGCCAAGCCTCTGCACATCGGCCACCTGCGCCCGGCCATCATCGGCGAGACGCTGAAGCGGCTGTACAGATTCCTGGGCTACAATGCCATCGGCGACGTGCACCTGGGCGACTGGGGCCTGCAAATGGGCCTGATTATCGCGGAGCTTTCTGAGCGTCAGCCGGAGCTGCCCTATTTTGACCCGGACTTCACCGGCGAATACCCCAAGGAGGCCCCCTTCACCGTCACCGACCTGGAGGAAATTTATCCCACCGCCTCCGCCAAGAAGGCCGACCCGGAATTCTCTCACAAGGCCCACCAGGCCACCCTGGAATTGCAGCAGGGCCGCCGGGGCTACCGGGCGCTGTGGCGGCACATCATGAATGTGTCCGTGGCGGACCTGAAGAAGAATTACGACAATCTGGACGTCCACTTTGAAAAATGGCTGGGCGAGAGCGACGCCGACCCCTACATCCCCGCCATGGTGGAGGATATGAAGCGCCGGGGCATCGCCGTCCAGTCCGAGGGCGCGTGGGTCATCCCCGTGGCCGAGCCGGGGGACAAGAAGGAGATGCCCCCCTGCATCCTGGTCAAGTCCGACGGCTCCTCCATCTACGCCACCACCGACCTGGCGACCCTGGTGCAGCGGATGCAGGACTGGAACCCGGACAAGGTGCTCTACGTCACCGACAAGCGCCAGAACCTGCACTTTGAGCAGGTGTTCCGCGCCGCCCGGAAGGCGGGCATCGTCAAGCCCGAAACGGAGCTGGAGCACGTGGGCTTCGGCACCATGAACGGCAGCGACGGCAAGCCCTTCAAGACCCGGGACGGCGGCGTGCTGCGCCTGGAGACCCTGATCTCCGACATGACCGATTTCGTCCGGGCCAAGGTGGTGGAAAACAGGATCGTGGAGGACGACCAGGTGGAGCCCACCACCCGGAAGATCGCCATGGCCGCCCTGAAATACGGCGACCTGAGCAATCAGCCCACCAAGGACTATAACTTCGATATGGAGCGTTTCGCCGCCTTCGAGGGCAACACCGGCCCCTATATCCTCTATACCATCGTGCGGATCAAGAGCATCCTCTCCCGCTGCGGCGATTGGGAGCGGCTGCCCATCCAGCCCCCGGCCAATGAATTCGCCAAGGAGCTGATGCTCTCCGTCACCAAGCTGAACCCCACATTGGAGGCCGCCCTGCGCACCTCCTCCCCCAACCTGATCTGCGCCTATATCTACGAGCTTTCCGGCTGCGTCAATAAATTCTACCACGAGACCCGCATCCTCACCGAGGAGGCCCCCGCGCTGAGATCCGGCTACATCGCCCTCATCGGCCTGGCCAAAAACATTCTGGAGCAGTGCATCAACATCTTGGGCTTCTCCGCCCCGGAAAAGATGTGACCCTCCCAAGCCCCAAACGGCGCTCCCCTGAGAAACGGGAGCGCCGTCATCTTATACCCAATGATACCCAAGCGCCCCGGCTGGCAGCTGCATTGCTGTCAGCCGGTTTTTTTGCGCTCTTTTCCAATTAAGGCAACACCGCGCAATTGTGTCTGCGAGCCGCAGCCGTCTTTCTGCCCCACTTCTTCAGTTTGAAAAACGAGAAATATTGCGCAGCCGTTGCCAGCGT
>USEU01000115.1 GCA_900553805.1 uncultured Eubacteriales bacterium | reverse complement strand
TTGAGCCAAAAATCCAGGCTGGGGCTTCTTGCCAAATTGTGCGGTGTTGCCCTAAGACTTTGTAAAGACATAGCTGCTTGCCGCAACTCCTCGGTCAGCGTTCGAGGCCCAGTTTGAAGCGGCGCATCATTTCGTTGGTCAGGCTGAGGTCGTCGGGCTGGAGTTCGATGTCTTCCCGGCGCACCCATTGGGCGTATTTCAGCTCGTGCTCGTCCATGCGGATGGTCTCGTCCCCGTCCAGCTCACAGTAGTAGCCCAGCAGCAGATCGTTGGCGATGCCCCAGGGCTGGGAGGCAAAGTAGCGGATGTTCTTGACCCGCACCCCCACTTCCTCCATCACCTCCCGGCGGACAGTCTCCTCGGCGGTCTCGCCGATCTCGGTGAAGCCCGCCACCAGGGCGTTGGGGGTGAAGCCGGTGCGGTAGCGGGTGAGCAGCAGCCGCTCTCCGTTCTTGATGCCCACGATGACGGCGGGCATGATCCTGGGATAGAAGGTCTTGCCGCAGCTGGGGCAGACCATGGCCCGCTCCCGTTCGGAGTGGGCTGTTTTTGTGCCGCACCGGCCGCAGAACTGGGCGTCCCGATACCAGTCGGCCAGATGCTTGCCGGTGAAGGCGGCATAAATCTCCTCCCGGGACAGGCGCTGCGACCGGCGCAGCTGGCGGATGCTCTCATAGGAATCGCCCTGGGGGATCTCGTCGCCGCCCATCAGGAGAAAATAACGCCGGCCGTCCACGGCGAAGAGGTAGCGGTAGTCCCGCTGCCCCAGCTCCCCGGCGGTGGGGAAGTGCCCGTCCGGGCGCACCAGCAGCTCCTCGCCCCGGAAGCAGAGCACGGTATTCTCCGCCGTGGGGACGAGACCGGGCTGATATTCATTGTGCAGCGCATGGGGAAAAATGTCTTGGATCATTGCCTATTGAAACCTTTCCTGAATTCTTTGTGCACCCTTTTGCAGCAGCGGCTCGGCCTGCGCTCCGAAAATGTCCCGGAACAGGGCATACTCCGTCAGCGCGGCATGGGGAACGGCCCAGGCTCCGGCGTCGGTGCCGGGGGCCAGCAGACCGCCCAAGGCGGCAAAGCGGACCACATTTTCCTCCGCTGAGGCGAGGATCTGCCGGACGGCATCCTCATTGAACCGCCCCCGGTCCCGCAGATTGCCGATGGTGGAGAGGGTGGGCACCCACACAACGCCGTTTTCCACCATGGCGTGAAGAGCTTCATCGTCCAGGTAGGCCCCGTGCTCAATGGAGTCCACCCCCGCCTGGGCGGCGGCCTGGACGGTGTGCGCGCCGTTGGCATGGGCCATTACGGCGAAGCCCTCCTCATGGGCAATATGGATCAGCTCCCCGATCAGCGCCGGAGGCAGTCCTTCCTCGGTGAGCACGCCGGGGCGGTCAAAATCCATCAGGCCGGAGATCATGAGCTTTACAAAATCCGCCCCCTGGGCCCGCATGCTGCCGACCAGCGCGGCATATTGGCGGATATCTTCGTATTTCGTGCCGATGAATCCGCCGTAGTGCCCCGCCTTGCACAGCGGGGCCAGGGGCGTGACCAGCCGGATGCCGTACTCCGGGGCCAGGGCGCGGGCCTTGGCTCCCACGCCCCAGCGGTCGCCCCCCTCCCGCAGGTAGGTAAAGCCTGCGGCCCGGTAGCGCTCCAGTCTGGCGCGGAGCAGCGATTCATCCGGCCCCGCCCGGTGGGCGGCAATGGCGGCTTTCCAGTCACGGCCGTCCAGGACCATGTGAATATGACAGTCGCAGTACATAGGCGGTCAGATCAGTTCGTCGAAACGGAAATAGTGCAGGGTGTTGTTGCAGCTGATGTTTTCCACCATTTTCCCCAGGCGCTCCAGGTCGGCGGGGCCGGTCACGTAGTATTCCGGCACGCCGCAGGCCCGCATGACCCGCCACTTGTAGTGGTCGCCGCCCAGCCAGACCTCGGTGATGGACTGGTAGCGCTTGTCCTCGTAGATCTCCTGGGGGTTGATATGACAGTGGTAGTCAATGATGGGCATTTTTTTCGCGTGGTCATGATAAAGTGTTTTCGCGGTCTGTGTTTTCAGCAGAAAATCCGCATCCATAAAGGGCGTCATAATTCTTCTCCTTTTTGGCTTTGCTTTTCATACTGTTTTGTGATTTATAAGGAAAGAAATCACAAAACAAGTCTCATATGAACTCCA
>USEU01000114.1 GCA_900553805.1 uncultured Eubacteriales bacterium | reverse complement strand
AACCACACCCCCTCAGTCAGCCCTTACGGGCTGCCAGCTCCCCCACCGGGGAGCCAAGTAGAGGCAAAGGAGAATCAACATGCAGATCATTGAGGATCGGCGGGCGCTGCATCGGATCCCGGAGCTGGACCGGGCGCTGCCGGAGACCATGGAATATTTGAAGCGCTCCCTGGCGGGGCTGAAATGCCGGGTGTTTTCGCCCATGGAGTCGGCGCTGTGCGCCTATTTTGACTTTGGGCGGGAAAAGACCGTCGCCTTCCGCTCCGACGCGGACGCGCTGCCCATCCAGGAGCGCACCGGCGCGGCCTACGCCTCCGTCCACCCGGGGAGGATGCACGCCTGCGGCCACGACGGCCACATGGCCATCGCCCTGGAGCTGGCCCGGCGGCTCAGCGCCAAGGCGGCCCTGCCGAACAACGTGCTGATCGTCTTTCAGCCCGCCGAGGAGACCACCGGCGGAGCCAAAGACCTGTGCGAAACCGGCGTGTTCCGGGAATACGGCGTGGAGGCCATCTTCGGCCTGCACCTGTGGCCGGGGCTGCCGGAGGGGACCGTCGCCAGCCGGGCAAATGAGATGATGGCCCGCTCCTGCGAGGTCAGGGTGGACGTGCTGGGCCGCTCCTCCCACATCGCCCGGGCCGGCGAGGGGCTGGACGCCCTGGAGGCCGGGGCAAAATTCTACCTGCGCGCCCTGGCGCTGGAGCGCGCCCTGCCCCAGAACGTATTCCGGCTGCTGAAATTCGGCCGCTTTGAAAGCGGGCGGGTGTGCAACGCCATCTCCGCCCACACCCACATGGAGGGGAGCCTGCGGGCCTTCCAGGACGATATCTTCTTCGGTATGCGCGATGGGCTGCTGGCCCTGGGGAAGCAGATCGAGGCGGAGACCGGCTGCGCCGTCCGGGTGGACATGAACGAGGGCTACCCCGCCGTGATGAACCCGCCGGAGCTGTACGCCCGGGTCCGCCAAGTGACGGACTTCCGGGAGCTGGCGGCTCCCATGATGATCACCGAGGATTTCTCCTGGTATCAGCGGAGCCTGCCCGGCCTGTTCTTCCTGCTGGGGGCGGGGGACGTGCCCGCGCTCCATTCCGACAACTTCCATTTTAATGAGGAAATTCTGTTGAAAGGCGCCGATTTCTTTGAGATCCTGGCGGAAAAATTCCAATGATCCCACTCAATTCCAATTTGACCCAATTGAAGCGCAGCGCCATCCGGGTCTATACCGACCTGGCCCGCCGGACCCCCGGCTGCGTCATGCTCACCCTGGGGGAGCCGGACTTTGACACCCCCGCACCCATCCGCAGGGCCGCCCGGGACGCGCTGGAGCAGGGGCAGACCCACTACGCCCCCAACCAGGGCACGGCGGAGCTGCGCGCCGCCATCGCCCGGGCGGAGACCCGGCGGGGCAACCCCACCGCGCCGGAGCAAGTGCTGGTCACCGTGGGGGCCTCCCAGGCCCTGTTCACCGCGCTGCTGGGCATCCTCAACCCCGGCGAGGAGGTCATCGTCCCGGTGCCCGCCTTCTCCCTGTACGAGACCATCATCACCATCGCGGGGGGCAAAACGGTGCCGCTGGACGTGAGCAAAACGGGCTTTCAGATCGACCCGGCGGCGCTGGACCGGCTGATCTCCCCCAAAACCAAGGCGATCCTGCTCAATTCCCCCAATAATCCCACCGGCGTGATCCTGAACGAGGGGAGCCTGGACGCCGTCCGCCGGGCGGTGCTGGGCAAGCCCATCTTCCTGGTCAGCGACAATGTGTATACCGACCTGGTTTACGCCCCCTGCCCGGACCTGAGCCTGGACGTGGCGCTGAAGGAGCAGCTGCTGCTGTGCCAGAGCTTTTCCAAGCCCTATGCCATGACCGGCTGGCGGCTGGGCTATCTGGTGTGCCCGGAATATGTGATGGAGCGGCTGCTGCTGCTCAGCGCCGGGACCATCGCCGCCGTGCCCACCTTCATCCAGGCCGCCGGTGTGGCCGCCCTGGACCAGGACACCCGCCCCATGCGGGATACCTACCGCCGCCGCCGGGACTACGTCACCGCCCGCCTGGACCGCATGGGCCTGACCTATCCCGCCCCGGAGGGCGCCTTCTACGTGTTCCCCGACATCCGCCGCTATGGACTGAGCTCCGACGAATTCTGCACCCGCCTCATCCGCGAAGGCGGCCTGGCCGCCGTCCCCGGCTCCTGCTTCGGCGCCGAGGGCCACATCCGCCTGTCCTACTGTTACAGTGACCCCCAACTCCAAACCGCCCTGGACCGTCTGGAGGCGTTTCTGGGAAAAATATAAGGCAACACCGCACAATTTGGCAAGAAGCCCCAGCCTGGATTTTTGGC
>USEU01000113.1 GCA_900553805.1 uncultured Eubacteriales bacterium | reverse complement strand
AATTGAGCCAAAAATCCAGGCTGGGGCTTCTTGCCAAATTGTGCGGTGTTGCCTTCAATTTTTCCCTGCCTCTTGACAAGTCCGTCGGAATGTGCTAAATTTTGAGTTACAAAAAGGCTTTGATGAAGACAAGCCGCCCCGGTAAGATTCCCAGAGAGGGAGCCGTCCTGCTGCAAGGCTCCTGTACCCCTGCCGGAGGGTCACCACTTCGGAGCCGCAGGCCGGAAATGGCCTGCCGGGTGCGCCCGTTAAAGCGTCAATGAGTGGCGGCATGGTTGCCGCAACCAGGGTGGAACCGTGGAATGAATTGTCATCCCACCCCTGATTTCGTCAGGGGTGGGATTTTTTGTCGTCACCCCAGATTATTAAGGAGGGCAAACCCATGAGTGAAGAAAACCTGTACACCTTTGAAAACCCCGAGTACCGCAAGACATATTGGCATTCCTGCTCTCACATCATGGCCCAGGCTGTGAAGCGCCTGTGGCCGGAGGTGCAGCTGGCCATCGGCCCCGCCATCGACGAGGGCTGGTACTATGACTTCGACGCCCCCTTTGCCTTCACCCCGGAGCATATGGAGAAGATCGAGGCCGAGATGAAGAAGATCTGCAAGGAGCGCCTTTCCATCGTCCGCAGCGAGAAGCCCCGACCCGAGGCCATTGCCTACATGCAGGAGTGCAATGAGCCCTACAAGGTGGAGCTGATCGAGGATCTGCCGGAGGATGCCGTCATTTCCTTCTATACCCAGGGCGAGTTCACCGACCTGTGCGCCGGCCCCCATCTGGATCACACCGGCCGGGTCAAGGGCAACGCCATCAAGCTGCTGTCCACCTGCGGCGCTTACTGGCGGGGCGACTCCAAGCGCAAGATGCTGCAAAGAATTTACGGCATCGCCTTCCCCAAGAAGGAGGAGCTGGACGCCTACCTGCAGCGCATTGAAGAGGCCAAGAAGCGGGACCACCGCAAGCTGGGCAAGGAGCTGGGCCTGTTCATGCTCACCGATTACGGCCCCGGCTTCCCGTTCTTCCTGCCCAAGGGCATGGTGCTGCGCAACACCCTGATCGACTACTGGCGTCAGGTGCACAAGAAGTACGGCTATGTGGAGGTCTCCACTCCCATGATCCTGAACCGTACCCTGTGGGAGCAGTCCGGCCACTGGGATCACTATAAGAACAACATGTACACCACCGTCATCGACGAGCAGGACTACGCCATCAAGCCCATGAACTGCCCCGGCGGCATGCTGGTGTACGCCTCCGAGCCCCACTCCTACCGCGACCTGCCCCTGCGGGTGGGCGAGCTGGGCCTGGTGCACCGCCATGAGCTGAGCGGCGCGCTCCACGGCTTGTTCCGTGTGCGCTGCTTCACCCAGGACGACGCCCACATCTTCATGACCAAGGATCAGATGGAGACCGAGATCCAGAACGTGGTAAAGCTCTTTGACGAGGTTTATTCCGTGTTCGGTCTGAAATACACCATCGAGCTTTCCACCATGCCGGAGGACCACATCGGCACCGTGGAGGAGTGGGAGTTCAACCAGGACATTCTGAAGAAGGCCATCACCGCCATGGGCAAGGACTTCGTCATCAACGAGGGTGACGGCGCGTTCTACGGCCCCAAGCTGGACTTCCACATTGAGGACTGCCTGGGCCGTACCTGGCAGTGCGGCACCATTCAGCTGGATTCCCAGCTGCCGGAGCGATTCCAGCTGGAGTACGTGGGCGAGGACGGCCTGAAGCACCGTCCCGTGATGATCCACCGGGTGGTATTCGGCTCCATTGAGCGGTTCATCGGCGTCATCACCGAGCACTTCTCCGGCGCGTTCCCCCTGTGGCTGAACCCCGTGCAGGTGAAGGTTCTGCCCGTCACCGAGCGCGCCCATGACTACGCCGCCAAGATCGCCGCCCAGCTGGATGCCGCGGGCATCCGGGTGGAGAACGACCTGCGCAGCGAAAAGCTGGGCTACAAGATCCGCGAGGCTCAGATGCAGAAGATCCCCTACATGCTGGTGGTGGGCGACCGGGACATGGAAAACGGCACCGTCTCCGTCCGCACCCGCCAGGGCGAGGATCTGGGCGCCATGTCCCTGGATGCTTTCGTGGCAAAATGCCAGAGTGAGATCGCCAGCAAATCCCGGGATGTCTAAGGCCCCCCTATAAAAGCAAGGCTCCGCAGCGGCTGAAATAACAACTTGGGCGAATTCGTAAAACCTTACGAATTCGCCCAAGATTTTTCGTTCAGGAATTCACTTGTTCTTTCGAGTATACCTCTCGTTTACTGCCAGGGTAATACCCTCAACTTGATGCCGCACTGCCTTGCTGCCCCCGTTTGGGGAAGTGCCGCGACAGCGGCAAAGGGGGTGCAGTTGGAATTCTTGAGCTGCTTCCATTCATCGAATAACACCCCCTCAGTCAGGCCGTTCGGCCTGCCAGCTCCCCCATCGGGGAGCCAAGGGG
>USEU01000112.1 GCA_900553805.1 uncultured Eubacteriales bacterium | reverse complement strand
TGGGGCAAAAAGACGGCTGCGGCTCGCAGACACAATTGCGCGCCTGTTGCCTTTGTAACGTCCACCTGAAAATCGGTCGTCCCTTTCCGCTGCCATTTTCCCCCGTCAGGCCCATTATATTCCAATTGTTTCGTTTGGGTTTAGAATCCTGTGCCACAATATACGGTAACGTTTTGTATGGGGGAAGGAGGCGCTGACGTGCGGCCGATTGAGGAGCCGGGGCTTTGCCGGTTTATTCGGTGGATCGTGGGGGTGTTTTATCCCAAAATGGAGCTGGTGGGGCTGGAAAAGCTGCCGGAGGAATCCTGCATTCTGGTGGGCAATCACTCCCAGGCCCACGGAGCCATCATCACAGAGGAGCGGCTCCCCTTTGACCACTACACCTGGTGCGCCTCCCAGATGATGGACAAGAAGGAGGTCTGCCGGTACGCGCTGGAGGACTTCTGGCAGGATAAGCCCAAATATTTGCAGCCGCTTTTCTGGCTGGTGAGCAAGATCATCAAATACCCCGCCGTGTACATCATGAGCCATGCCCGCACCATCCCGGTGTACCACGACAATCGGTGCCTCACCACCTTCCGCCGCTCCATGGAAAAGCTCCAGGACGGCTACCATCTGGTCATTTTCCCCGAATGCCGGGAAAAATACAACAACATTGTCTATGAATTCCGGGATCGGTTCATCGACGTGGCGAAGATGTACTACAAGCGCACCGGCAAGGCGCTGTGCTTTGTGCCCATGTACCTTGCCCCCAAGCTGCGCAAGATCTTCTTCGGCGACCCCATCCGCTACGATCCAGCCGTCCCCATGGACACCCAGCGCGTTCAGATCAAGCAGCAGCTGATGGACGCCATCACAGAGCTGGCCTGCGCCCAGCCCCTGCACACCGTGATTCCCTATCGGAATGTCTCCAAAAGGAATTATCCCAAAAATCTTCCCTGCGAGGTGTATCGCAATGAAACGGCAAATGGTTGATTATCGCGGCTTCCGCCTGTCCCGGATCAATGAACCGCAGTTCAGGCACGTGTGGCTCTGGTGCACATGGATCGTGTATTTCGCGCTGTATTTTCTGACGGAGAATCTGATCCCGGCGGAAAGCTGCCACGTGATGCACTGCTTCCTGGACGACCTCATTCCCTTCAACGAGTATTTCCTAATCTTCTACACCGGCTGGTATGTGCTGGTGTTCGGCAGCCTGCTGTACTACTTCCTGTACGACGTGAAGCGCTTCCGGGAGCTGGACCTGTACATCTTTGTCACCCAGATGGTGGCCATGTTCTTCTACATCTTCTTCCCCAGCCGTCAGGATCTGCGGCCGGAAACCTTCCCCCGGGAGAATTTCTTCACCTGGGTCATGGGCCTGATCTACGCCTTCGATACCAGCACCGGCGTGTGCCCGTCGCTGCATGTGGCCTACTCCCTGGCCATCTTCAATGTGATGGTCAAGGATGAGCACCTGCACAAATGGTTCAAGATCGCCCTGGGCATCTTCGCCGTGATGGTGTGCCTGTCCACCGCCTTTGTCAAGCAGCACTCCACGGTGGATATTTTCGCCGCCATCCCCGTGGTCCTGTTGGGGGAGGCCATCATCTACGGCAAGTCCTATTGGCTGCCAAAGCTTCGTAAAAAATGATCATACTTGCTTGCACCGCAGGGAACGGCAGCGCATGCCGGAGCCTGCGGTGCAAACGCGTTATTGGTATTCGGTAATTTGCACGAAAGAAATACCTATAAAATAGGCATTTCTCCGAATTTCGGGAAAACGCAAATTAGTCTAATCAATAACCCAAAGTGGGCATTGAGATGGAGGACGAAAAGAGGTACAATGAGGCCATCCCAAGCTGGAGGTCTGCGGCCCGCCGCAGAGCATCAAAGGAGGTATAAAATGGAAATTCTTTCCGTATTTGATCCCGCGTTCAAGCCCTATGGCAAGGTGATCACCGGCATGGAGGTGACCTGCCGCGAAATTCTGGATACCCTGGCCGACACGCCCCTGCCCGACGGCACCGACTATGTTCCCACCGATCCCGCGCTCCAGGCGCTGCCCGCCGCCGTGGAGGTCTCCGAGAACCTGTTCGGCGGCATGCCCGTGCAGCTGGGCTGGTGCAACGGCCACAATACCAAGCTGAACTGCCTGGAATATCACCGGGATTCCGAATTCAACCTGGGCACCCAGGACTTTGTCCTTCTGCTGGCCAAGCTGGACGACCTGGAGGACGGCAAGCTGGACACCGCCAAGGTCAAGGCCTTCCGGGTCCCCGCCGGTACGCTGGTGGAGGTCTACGCCACCACGCTGCACTACGCCCCCTGCCACACTGACCCGGCCAAAGGCTTCCGGGTCCTGGTGGCGCTGCCCTGGCTGACCAACACCGAAAAGCCCCACCTGAAGGAAATGGCCCCCGAGGACAAGCTGCTATGGGCGAAGAACAAATGGCTGCTGGCCCACGCCGAATCCGGTGAGGCCGCCCAGGGCGCTTATGTCGGCCTGGTGGGCAAGAACCTTGACATTGCCGATTCCATCTGAGATCACACCGAAATCACAAACATAAAAAAGGAGAAAACATCATGAAGAACATCCCGGAAGTGAAGCTTGGCATCATTGCCGTATCCCGCGACTGCT
>USEU01000111.1 GCA_900553805.1 uncultured Eubacteriales bacterium | reverse complement strand
GCTCAGGGTGAAGCAATAGGGCTGCTGCAAAAAAGAATTTTGCAACAGCCCCTTCCTGATTAAAATTAAGATTTTAATCAGGAAATAGTATCAAACCCATTGGAATGTGATATGCCGGCGGCATATCACAGAGCCGGTCCGAAAACGGATTTCCTGGATGAGGGAATGCCATTTTTACCCAAAGCAACCGGGCAGGAGCCCTTCGTGGCCTCTGCCCGGTTGTTTTGTCCGGCAAAGTTATTTTTCCTGCTGCTTCCAGTGCTTCAGCTCCGGCAGCTTTTGGGCCAGATACTCCCGCACCTGGGCTTCGGGCCAGGCGTCGGTGGCCATGTGCGTTGCGCAGTAGTCGATCAGGGTGCTCAGGTCGGAATAGGTAAATTTCCCGTCGGCATAGCACCATTGGCAGTAGTCCTCATTGAAGCTGCCGTCCGGCTCTCGGCTGAGGATGCTGTCCTCCAGGGGCATGCCGCAGCACTGGCAAAACAGCTGCCTGGGGCTGCCCAGCAGCGTATTGATGGACACGCCGAAAAGCGCCGACAGCTGCTTGAGGGTTTCCGTATTGGGCACCGTCTCCCCGTTTTCCCACCGGGATACCGCCTGCCGGGTGACGTAAATCTTCTGTGCCAGACCGTCCTGGGACAGCCCGCTCTTTTCACGAAGCTGCAATATAATATCTTTTGTTTCCATTTCTTTTCGCCTCCTTGCCCGTATCATAACAGAGGGCAGCACAAAAGGCAAGCAACGCGCTGTTGCCCTGCCAATGCAGAACCCCCGCGGCATCCAACGAGAAATGCCGCGGGGGTGGAGACATGTTATTTGTGCGACGCCATAAAGGCCTCGATCTCGTCCGGCTCTTTGATGATGGAGGCGGAGAGCACCTGGCAGCCGTCGTCGGTGATCAGCAGGTCGTCCTCAATGCGGATGCCGATCTCCCATTCGTCGATATACAGGCCCGGCTCGTCGGAGATCACGCTGCCCTTTTGCAGCTTTACGCCGTCGGCGGTCACATCGTGGACGTCAATGCCCAGATGGTGGGAAACGCCGTGCATGTAATACTTGCCGATCTGGTCTTCATTTTCGATCAGCCCCAGCTCCACGCAGCCCTGGGCCAGCACCTTCTTGCAGATGTCGTTCAGCTCCCGGGTGGTCATGCCGGGCTTGGCCTGGGCGGCCACCTCTTTGTTGGCCCGCAGGACGATCTCATACACCGCCCGCTGCCGCTGGGTGAATTTGCCGTTGACGGGGTAGGTTCGGGTGATGTCGGAGCAGTAGCCGTCCACCCGGGTGCCCAGATCCAGCAGGAGCAGGGTGCCGTCCTGGCAGGTATCCCGGTTGGTCTCATAGTGGAGCATGCAGCCGTTCTTTCCGCTACCCGCGATGGTGGGGAAGGAGGGGCCCTCGGTGCCCTGGTAGTACAGCACGTGCTCGTAATTGGCCTGGGCCTGGTATTCCTTCATGCCGGGCTTCAGGGTGGACATCACCGCCTCCAGGCCCTGCCGGGTGACCTCAATGGCCTGAGAGATCTTTGCGATCTCGTCCTCGTCCTTCTGCATCCGCAGATTGGTCACCATCAGCCAAAGATTGCGCACGGTGATGCCGGGGAAGTCCACGGCAAACCGCTGTGCCTTGGCCAGGTTGTAGTCGGGCAGGTCGCTGAGCTGGTTCCGATGGCAGTCAAAATAGCAGACGCGGATATCACTGCCGGTGATCAGACGCTGCATCTGGAGGTCAAACTGCTCCACATAGCGCACATCCTCAATGCCGGAGACGACCTTGGCCTCCTCCACCGTCGCCATCTTCCCCGTCCAGCGCTCCGCGGTGGGGTCGGCCTTTTCGATGAACAGGAACGTGGCGCAGCTGCCGCCCACCTTCTTCATCACCAGCACCATATTCTCCCGCCGCAGGCCGGTCAGATAGAAGAAATTCTTGTTTTCCTCAAAATGATGATAGGCGTCCGCGCTTCTGTGCGGTGCTTCGCCGGAGTAGAGGATCAAAAGGGAATTATCCTCCATCTCGTTTAAGATCGCCTGACGTCTTGCTTCGTAGTTCATGGTCAATATCTCCTTTTTCTTCGATGCTCCCATTATACCACGTTTTTTCCCGTGGTCAAATCCTTCTTCACCCAAATGGCCTCCGCCGTCCGTCCGATTTCTGTAAATCCGCAGCTCAGGAACAGTTTGACAGCGCCATTGTCAATGGCAATGTTGTCATAAAGTGCCTGGACGCCGTTTGCCCGCGCCGCCCCGCACAGCAGCCGCAGCCCCTCTTTCCCGAATCCCCGGTGTCGGAACCTGGCATCCACCAGCACGTCCGTCAGATAAACGCCCCGCTCCTCGTCGAAGTGATAGGAAGCCTCGCCGACGAACCCGGTCTCATTTTTCAAATACCGATAAAACCGCTTCCCATCCCCAGGGGCAACCCAGCGGCAATACCATTCCTCCCACCGTTCCCTTGGGAATTGAATCGTCCCGCCGTAGGCATGGTTATACTCCATGGTCTGCGCATCCCCCAGCATCCGCTCCCGGAACCACAAATCCTCCGGCTTCGGTATATATAATTCCAGCATATTCCCCTCCTGAGATGAGATTTGTCAAGGGCATTTTCCAAGGCAACACCGCGCAATTGTGTCTGCGAGCCGCAGCCGCCTTTTTGCCCCACTT
>USEU01000110.1 GCA_900553805.1 uncultured Eubacteriales bacterium | reverse complement strand
CGAACGGCCTGACTGAGGGGGTGTGGTTCGTTGAATGGTAACAGCTCAAAGTCACCACCTACACCCCCTTTGCCGCTGCGCGGCACTTCCCCCAGAGGGGGCAGCGAGAGGATTGTACGAATTCGCCTTGGTAAGTCCTAAATAGTATTCTGCGTACCGCGGCTGACCCATCCGGCGCGATGCGCCGTCCTCCCCTTTCAGGGGAGGTTTTTTATTTTTGGATCTTCATCAATGCGTCCAGGAGGGTTTGGAGGTCGTCCTGGCCGTAGAATTCCAGCTCGAAGCGGCCTTTGCGTTTGCCGTTGACGATCCTGACGCCCCGGCCCAGGTGTTTGCTCAGGGATTTTTCGCATTCCCTGACGTAATCCACCTGGAAGGTGGCGGGTTCTTTTTTCTCCGGCTGCTCCTTGGACATGTTCTTGCACAGCAGCTCTGCCTGGCGGACGGACAGGCCCAGGCTGGCGATCTTCTGGGCGGCCTCCAGCTGCTTCTTTTCGGATTTCAGCATCAGGATGGCCTTGGCGTGACCGGCGGTGAGTTCGCCTGCGCGCAGCATGTCCAGCACCTTTTCATCCAGGCTCAGCAGGCGCAGGGCGTTGGCCACGGCGGGGCGGGATTTGCCCACCCGCTGGGCGGCTTCCTCCTGGGTCAGGCCGAATTCATTCATCAGGGACTGATAGCCCAGGGCTTCTTCCACGCTGTTCAGGTCCTGGCGCTGCAAATTCTCGATCAGGGCCAGCTCCTTGGCCTTCCTGTCGTCGGCCTCGATGACGATGGCGGGAACGTCCGTCAGGCCCGCCATGCGGCTGGCCCGCCAGCGGCGCTCACCGGCGATGATCTGATAGTAGCCGCCGCCGGTCTCCCGGACGGTGAGCGGCTGAAGCACGCCGTGGACGCGGATGGATTCGGCCAGGGCGGCCAGCTCCTCCTCGTCGAAATCCTGGCGGGGCTGATCCGGGTTCGGCTCCACCCGGTGCAGGGGCAGCAGCTTATAGGCGCTGTCCTCGGCGGCGTCCTGGTCGAAGTCGCCCAGCAGCGCGCCCAGGCCCCGGCCCAATCCTTTCTGTGATGCCATTTCTCCTCCTCCTTATCGTTTCAGCTTCTTCGCCACTTCCTGGGCAAGCTCCCGGTAGGCGGCCGCGCCCCGGCAGCTGCGGTCATAGGCCGTGATGGGCAGACCGTGGCTGGGGGCCTCCGCCAGGCGGACGTTGCGGGGGATGGAGGCGGTAAAGACCTTGCCGGGGAAGTGACGGCGCACCTCCTGGGCGACCTGGGTGGAAAAATTGATCCGCCCGTCGAACATGGTCAGCACCACGCCGAAGATATCCAGCGTGGGGTTGAGCTTGCGCTTGACGCTGCGCAGGGTGGCCATGAGATCGCTCAGCCCCTCCAGGGCGTAATACTCGCACTGGACGGGGATGAGAATGCCGTCGGCGGCGATGAGGCCGTTCAGCGTCAGCATTTCCAGGGAGGGGGGGCAGTCGATGAAGATCGCGTCGTAATCCTCTCGCACCGCGCCCAGCAGCTTTCGCAGCTTGCGCTCCCGGTGGTCCATGCCGATGAGCTCCACGCCCGCTCCGGCCAGATCGGCGGAGGAGGGGATCACGTCGGCGTATTCGGTTTTCACAATGGCCTGGCTGGCGGTGGCTTCCTCGATGAGCATGGAATAGCTGGTGTGCTTCACCTTTCGCTTGTCGATGCCGAAGCCGGAGGTGGCGTTGGCCTGGGGGTCGAAGTCGCACACCAGCACCCGCAGCCCCAGCTCCGTCAGCGCCGCGGCCAGATTGACGGCGGTGGTGGTCTTGCCCACGCCGCCCTTTTGGTTCACAACGGCAATTATTGTGCCCATTTCCTCTCTCCCTTTTTATGTTTCACGTGGAACAATTTATTCTTCGGTGGCCGTCTCCTCTTCGGGGGTGGTCTGGCGCTGGGCGGCTTCCTCGCTTTCCTCCTGGGCAAAGAGGTAATCCTCCAGCTCGGCGGGGGCGATGACCGCTTCCTCGGCCAGGGTGTCCGGCGCCTGGGCGGCAGTCTCCTGGGTATCCGACGGGAGCGTGGACTCCCCGGTGGGCTTGGTGACGGTGCTGTAATTCTGGCCCACCGCGGGCTTGGCGGATCTTTCCACCAGCCGGACGATGGCGATGCCCGTGAGCACCAGCAGCACCAGCAGCACGGCCACGGCCCGGCTCAGGCGGCGGATGGTCCGGCGTTGGCTGCGCAATTTCTCCTCCGGCGGCGTGGCCTGGTGCCGGGGCTGGGGCTTTTTATTGGCGGGCCGCTCCTTGGGCAGCAGCACGATGGTCCCGGGCTTGACGGGGTATTTCTCCATCTCCGCCCTGCATTTCTCGCAGAATGTCTGATCCGTCTCCCGCCCGCATTTTATGCACTTCATCCGCGGCACCCCCTTTCGTCGGTTTACAGAATATTCTACTACAATTTTACCCATTCGTAAAGAGGCAAACACATGGCGGGGAAGATTTTTTGAGTTTGGGGATGAAAAAAACCTCCCCTGAAAGGTTAAGCAGCTGTACGCCGTCTTTGACGGCGTACAGCTGCTTCATGCAAAGCTAAGGACGGCGCAACAGCACCGGAGGGGTTTCCGGCGGTACGCAGAATACCATTTAAAATGCACCAAGGCGAATTCGTACAGGCCAGCCCCAAGCGCCCCCTTGGGGGTGGTGCTCCGCGCAGCGAATCAAGATAGTAATGATTGCCGGTG
>USEU01000109.1 GCA_900553805.1 uncultured Eubacteriales bacterium | reverse complement strand
CACAACGGTACCGTCTGCCTTCAAGCCAACTGTATGTTCGCTTCCTGCACTGATTGCTACAATGTCCGTCCAGTCGGAGACATCGCACTGATCAAGAGCATTCCAGCCCACTGCCACAACGGTACCATCCGCCCGCAAGCCAACCGTATGACTTCCTCCTGTGCTGATCATATCCCGGCTGGCGATGTCATTCCACAGCTCCGTGCTGCGCTCCTTCGCATCTTCAAGGTTCCCCAGTCCACCGAAGAGCATTGCCGCGTGGACCTTGTCGCCGGTTTCGCACAAGTACTGCGCTTTTTTGTAGGTTCCCTCCGAAATCCGGTCCTGGCTGTCCTTGTAGTTCCCTAGAGCCTCAAAGGCCTCTATGGCTGCATCATACTGCCCATTTGCCAGCAACGCCTCCGCCTTTTTGTAGTTGTTCCCGGGGATCACCACTTGAGTCAAAACGATAAAAATGGCAATGGCGATCACTGCCACAGCGGCGGTAAAAATGTCGATTTTCTTATTTTTCGCTGCCCGGGCCTTGTCCGCCGCCTCCTGGGTCTTACGCCGGCGCTCGGCCTCCGCCTTCTGCTTGGCCTGCTCCTCTGCGGCCCGCTGGCGGCAGCGCCCTGCCATGGCGGCGCTGTCGGAATATGCGCCCAGCCCCTCCAGACCCTGGGCGGCCTCCGTCAGCTCCTCCACATCGGCGGAGCTCTGCGCCGTCTTGACCCATTTCTGGTAGTCCGCCTCCCGGCGGGCGCAGCCGCCGCGATAGCGCTTTTCCGCCTCTCCGGCCGCCTGGCGCAGGTGGGCCTCATACCGGGCCTGCAGGTCCTTCTTTGCCAGCTTCTCCGCCTGCTCGGCAGACTTCACCCGGAAAGAAAGGGTGGAAAACAGGGCCTTCTTCTCCTGGGCCAGATTCTCCGCCACCGGACCCACCGCGAACTTTTCCGCCCGGGAGAGCTGCTTGTGCTCGGTCCAGTAGTGCTCCGTGTTCTCATACTGCCGCTTCCGCCCCGGCACCTCCGAATAATAGGAGAGGTCGAAGGTATAGAGCCTCCGGATCTCGTCCTGGCTCACATAGCCGGGCAGAGAATACTTCTGTACCATTTCCGAAATATGGGCCTCGTCCGCCGCTAGCTTCAGCTTCTCCCCCTGAATTTTCTGGGTGGCATCCTTCCGCTTTCGCACCAGGGCGTCGAGGGTACGGCACTTCTCCCCGGCCAGCGCCTTGCCCAGATAGGCCTGGGCGTTCTTGGAATCGTTGTTCAGCACGTCCTCAAAGAAGCTGTCCGCCTTGGCCCAGTCCCCGTCCTCCAGGGCCATATTGCCCCGGTCCAGCAGGGAGGCGATCTTGTTGTTCCCGCCGCCGCCCACAACGACCCGCTCCTGTACCACGGTCACCGGCGCAGCCTTGGGCAGAAGCTTCTCAATGCCCCTCATCAAATCCTGGATCGCGCCCACTTTGCCCATGTCCTGAGCCTGGAGCTTGGCAAACTCCTTAGGCATATCATAGGCATCGATGCCCTTGTAGCAGGGAATCAGGTGCTTGGTTTTGTCCTTTGCCATGAGCTTGAGATAGCGGCTCCACTCGTTCTTGACCCACACGGCGTTATAGTATTCATAATCCGTACCGAATGCCAGCATGATTTTGGCGGAGTTCAGAGCGGCGAAGATATAAGGCTCGTATTCCTGCCCCAGCTTGTCTTCCAGGGTAATGCGGGAGAAGAAGACACGATAGCCCTTCTCCGTCAGGGCATCGTAAACATCCTGGGCAATGACGCTGTCCACGGTGCGCTGACCGTTCTCGTCCGTCTCCTTGTAGCAGATGAAAATGTCATAAGGCTCCTCCTTGCCGGAAACCTCGATGATGCCCTTGCGGATTTCCTCGATCTGCTTGGCCTCCTCCCGATAGACCTTGCGGGCGACCACGTCCGCATTTTCCAGAGCTTGCTCAAAGTCGCTGTCCTCCATGATGCTTTCAAAGCTGGAACGGTGGCAGGTGGGAATTTTCTTGCCGGTAGCAGGGTCGTCCACATACTCGATGCCGTACTTGCACAGCACCAAGCCCCAGTAGGCCTCCGCCTCCTGGGGGAAATCGGCGACGATGGACTCGTAAATCCCCGCCGCTTTATCAAACTCACAGCCCATACGCAGCCGGTTGGCACGGGCAAAGAGGGTCAGCTTTTTCTCGTCATCCTGATTGGGGATGGTCTGCTTGGTGCCGCAGTATTCGCACTCTGCCACGGTAGCACCCGGCTCTATCACCAGGTCGCCGCCGCACATTTTGCACTTAATCACTGCCATTTTTGGTGTCCTCTCTTTCTTTCATGGCTATCTCCATATGCTCCAAGGCAAATTCCAGGCTCATCGCCATGATCTCATTGCGGGTGCGCCCAACCAGAGCCGCCACGGAATCAATATCGCGCAGCATTTCCTTTGACATTCGCATGGAAACAATGGTGGTTTCGCCGGAATATTTCTTGGGTGAAATTCTCAAAACAGGTTTTTCCATGGTAAATCCTCCCACCAGCGTTATTGTAATACGTTTGTAGGCACATTTCAACCCACCAGGAAAAATATAGCAGATTGTACAGAAATTACTAAAATTTTCTGGGCAAACACACGGCAGTTTGGTTTCCATATTACAAAGAAACCCACCCCGGAAAAGGGTGGATTTCTCGTCCTATGAACCTAGCGGACGTAGCAGGTCCAAATACTAACTTGATTTGTTTCGCCAGTAACTTCATGCTTTCATTGCCGCTGCAAATTGCCAGCGGCAATAGGATTTAGGGCAACACCGCACAATTTGGCAAGAAGCCCCAGCCTGGATTTTTGGCTC
>USEU01000108.1 GCA_900553805.1 uncultured Eubacteriales bacterium | reverse complement strand
GATTGCCACCGGCAATCATTACTATCTTGATTCGCTGCGCGGCGCACCACCCCCAGAGGGGGCAGCGAGAGGGCGCTTAATTCTTGATCCTCACCGGCAGGATCATATAGGCGAAATCGTTCTTGTCGTCCACGGGGGTCAGGACGATGGGGCTCAGGCCGTTGGTCAGCTCCAGGGTGACTTCGTCGGAGGGGATGGCCCGCAGGGCGTCGGCCATGTAGCGGACGTTGAAGCCGATCTCCAGCTCCTGGCCGTCGCCGGCGTAGGCGCAGCGGTCCTCGGCGGAGCCGATGGTGGTGGAGGTGCGCATTTGCAGCTCCTGATTTCCGAACACGCAGCGGATGGGGCTCTTGTATTTTTCCGAGACGATCAGGCCCACCCGCTCCACGCTGGCGGCCAGATCATACACGCTGGCGATGAGCTTGATGGGGCAGTTGGTAGGCACCACCCGCCGCCAATCCAGAAAATCGCCCTCCAGCAGGCGGCACACCAGAATGGCGTCGCCCACCTGGTAGAGAATGTGCTTCTTGCCCAGGGTAAATTTGGCCGGGTCGTCGGAGTCCGTCAGAATTTTTTCCAGCTCCTTTAATCCCGTGGCCGGGACCACGAAGCTCAGCTCCCGCTCGGTGGATTCCTCCGGGTGGTAGGTCCGCCGGGCCAGCCGGAAGCCGTCCACCGCCACGGCGGTGATGGAATCGTAGGCAACCTCGAATTTGACCCCGTTGTGGATGGGGCGGGCCTGATTGTCTGCCACGGCGAAGATGGTGCCGGAGATCAGCTCCTTGAGCCGGTTCTGGGGGATGCGGATGGGATGGCCCGTGCTCACGTCCGGCAGGTCCGGGTATTCGTCGGCGGATTCGGCGCTGATGGTAAAGGAGGAGTAGCCCGAGCGGATGGACACATGGTACTGCTCGTCCACCACCACCGTCACCGGCCCCTCCGGCAGCCGCCGGATGATGTCGCTGAAGAGCTTGGGGAACACGCACTCCCCCCCGTCGCTGACGTCGGCGGCGATCTGATAGGTGATGGCGGTCTCCATATTGTAGCCGGTGAGGGTCAGGCCGCTGCCCGCCTGGCACAGGATGCCCTCAATTGCGGAAAGGGCGCTCTTCTGCGCCACCGTCCGTCCGGCAATATTCAGCCCCTGAAGCAGCTGACTTTTTTCACAGGTAAATCGCATGGCAGTTTCCTTTCTTGTCTGATTAAGATAGATATATCTATCTGTCAATAGGTTTAGGCAGTAATAGGGGTAGTAGTAGCAACTTATGTGGAAAAGTCCCGAAGGCGCAGCTTTTACGCGGACTTTTTATCCACAGGACAAAAGGAAGAAATAACAACTTGTCCACAGCCGGTGTTTCGAGGTGTTTCGACGTGAACTTCTCCACAGAACCGGTTTCCACATTCCACAGGGGGTGTGGAAACTTTTTGGGGCCTTTACAGCGACGAGTTGATATTGGCGGTGATGTCGCGGACGTTGTTCTGGATCGTCTCGTCCTTGGCTTTCAGGGCGGCCTCGATGCGGCGGATGGCGTACAGGACCGTGGTGTGGTCCCGGTCGAATTCCTTGCCGATGTCGGGCAGGCTCAGGTTCGTCAGGTTGCGGATCAGATACATGGCGATCTGCCGGGCCTCGGCGATGTTCTTCTTTTTCAGGGTGCCCCGGAGCACCGCCTCGTCGATGGAATAGAACTTGCACACCTGGCTGATGACCAGACTGGGGGTGGGCAGGGCGTTGCCCTCGGTCCTGAAGGAGTCCTCGATGACCCTTGTCACGTTGGGCAGGTCCAGGGTCATGTCGTCCAGATCCCGGTAGGCCAGCAGCTTTTTCACGATGCCCTCGATCTGGCGGACGTTGTTGGTGACGTTGATGGCGATGTAATTGCACACGTCGTCGCTCAGCTCGAGCCCTAAGCTCTTGGCCTTGTTTTTCAGAATGGCCATCCGGGTCTCGTAGTCCGGCGGCTGCACGTCGGCCAGCAATCCCCACTCGAAGCGGGTGCGCAGCCGGTCCTCCAGGGTGAGCATGTCGCTGGGCTTGCGGTCGGAGGTCATGACGATCTGCTTGTGCTCCTCGTAGAGCTTATTGAAGGTGTGGAAGAACTCCTCCTGGGTGGATTCCTTACCGGCGATAAACTGAATATCATCGATGAGAAACAGGTCGCTTTCCCGGTATTTGCTGCGGAATTCCACATTTTTGCCGCTGGCAATGGCGGAGATCAGCTCATTGGTGAATTCGTCGCCCTTGATGTAGACGATGTTGGCCTCCGGGTTCTGCCGCCGGATGCCGTTGGCGATGGCGTAGAGCAGATGGGTCTTGCCCACGCCGGAGGGGCCGTAGATGAACAGGGGGTTATACACCTGCCCCGGATTCTTGGACACGGCGATGGAGGCGCTGTGGGCGAAGCGGTTGGACGGGCCCACCACAAAATTATCGAAGGTGAACTGGGGGTTGAAATCCATGGAGGACGCGGTCTTCCCCTTGTTGCGGAAGCTGTCGCGCTCCTTGTCGCCGAACACCAGGAGCTTGGCGTCGGAATTGAAGACCTCCTTCAGCGCGTCCTCCACAAACCCGGTGCACCGGCGGCGGATGATGTCCCGCCGGAAATCAGAGGGAGAGTAGAGGATCAGATTGTTCTCGTTCAGCTCCACCACCTCGGCGTCGTCAAACCAGGCCGAAACCGTCACACTCCCCAGCCGCTCCTCCATGTGACTGAGCACCTTCGCCCAGACATAGGCGGATGAATACATTCTACTGCCCCTTTCCTCTGGCAACAGACGCGCAATTGTGTCTGCGAGCCGCAGCCGTCTTTTTGCCCCACTTCTTCAGTTTG
>USEU01000107.1 GCA_900553805.1 uncultured Eubacteriales bacterium | reverse complement strand
CGCTTTTGGCAGTGGAACCTAAATCCACCGAGTCTACCAATTCCACCATGCCCGCGTTTTTGGCGCTGTGTCGGGATGGGACCCCGTTATTTTAGCATCCGGCGGAATCTTTGTCAACACTCCGCGGGGCTTTTGCCACAAACGCAAAGGATGCCGCAAAAAATTCAAAAAGGATTGCATCGGGTCGAAAGGTGATGTATAATGACAAAAGAGTGAACCAATTTGGCCAAAACTTCCGGGAATAGAAAGGATCGTCACGCCCATGATCGAATTTAAGAATGTTTACAAGACCTATCCCAACGGCTTCACCGCTCTGAAAAATATCAACCTGCAAATCCAGCAGGGAGAATTCGTGGCCATCATCGGCCTGTCCGGCGCGGGCAAATCCACCATCCTGCGCTGCATCAACCGCATGCACGACGTTACCCAGGGCCAGCTGATCGTGGACGACGTGGACGTGTCCACCCTCAAGGGCGCGGCGCTGCGGAAGTTCCGCCGGAAGGTGGGCATGATCTTCCAGAGCTTCAACCTGGTATCCCGCAGCACGGTGCTGAAAAACGTGCTCACCGCCGATGTGCCGGAGATGCCCTTCTGGCGGGTGCTGCTGGGCATCTTCACCAAGGAGCAGAAGATGCGCGCCCTGGAAAGCCTGGATAAGGTGGGCATCCTCAGCAAGGCCTATACCCGGTGCGACCAGCTCTCCGGCGGTCAGCAGCAGCGGGTTGCCCTGGCCCGGACGCTGAACCAGAACCCCAGCATCATTCTGGCCGACGAGCCGGTGGCCTCCCTGGACCCCATCACCGCCAAGCAGGTCATGTCCGACTTCGTGCGCATCAACAAGGAATACAACATTTCCATTCTGCTGAACATCCACCATGTGGATCTGGCGCTGAAATACTGCGACCGGGTCGTGGGCGTCCGGGCGGGCGAGATCGTGTTCGACGGCCCGGCCAGCACCATCACCCAGGAGCAGCTGGACGAGGTGTACAACGGCACTGCCGTGCCCACCATGGACAAGGAATGAGAGGCGCGTATGTCTGATTTTCTGTCTTTGTTTACCTACCGCAATCTGCTGATCGTGGAGGCGGCGGTGCTGGTGCTGGCCCTGGCGCTGACCCTGCGCAAGCCGGAGGTCATCACCACCAAGAGCGGCAACACCGTGGAGCGCCCCCGCAGCCGCACCGGCCTGATCTGCACCCTGCTGCTTCTGGCCGTCACCTGGGCACTGCACATGACCGGCTTCCAGCTCTCCGTCATCTTCCAGAAGGGCAAGAACATCGTGGCCATTCTGGAAAAGCTGTTCCGGCCCAAGTGGGATTTCTTCCCCAAGGTCATTACCCCTCTGGTGGATACCATCAAGATGTCCATCCTGGGCACCGTCATCGGCTGCGCCGCCGCGCTGCCCATCGCCGTGCTGGCCTCCAGCAACATTGACCACAATAAATTCATCGTCAGCCTGCTGCGCGTCATCCTGGGCCTGATCCGCACCCTGCCCACCCTGGTCATCGCTCTGGTGTGCGCCCTGATCTTCTCCCTGGGCACCTTCGCCGGTACGGTCTCCATTGCCATCTTCACCTTCGGCATCGTGGCGAAGATGCTCTATGAGAGCATCGAGACCATTGACATGGGCCCCTTTGAGGCCATGGAGGCCCTGGGCGCGGATAAGTTCCAGGCGTTCTGGTCGGCCTGCGTGCCCCAGATCCTTCCCGTGTACCTGAGCCACTGCCTGTACTGCTTTGAAATGAACGTCCGCGCCTCCGCCATCCTGGGCTACGTGGGCGCCGGCGGCCTGGGCATCACCATCAGCGAGCGCATCGGCTGGCGGGATTACAACGGCCTGGGCATGGTGCTGCTGAGCCTGCTGGTCGTGGTGGTGAGCATCGAATTCCTCAGCGAATTCCTGCGCAAGAAGCTGAGCTGAGAGGAGGCTGCGGTTATGAAAAAGAGAACAAATCTGCTGGATACCCTGGACGGCCAGCTGACCGTCGCCGAGGCCTATGCCATGCGTCCCCGCAAGTGGGTGCTGTATACCGCCATTGTGCTGATCCTGGCGACGCTGGTGGGCTGGTCCGGCTCCGATGTCCATTTCAGCGGCCTGACCCAAACCGGCTCCAGCGTGGCCAAGGGCGTGGTCTCCGGCATTTTCAGCCCGGATACGGCCCTGCTGTTCGGCCTGGGCGATACGGATGTGCCCTATCTGCTGCTGCAAACCATTGCCATTGCCATTCTGGGCACCCTGTTCGGCGCAATTCTGGCGGTGCCCTTTGCCTTCCTGGCCTCCGAGAACATCATGCCCAAGCCCATCGCCTATGCGTTCCGGGTGGTCATCCTGCTGATCCGCACCATTCCCAGCCTGGTCTGGGCGCTGATGTGGATCCGGGTCACCGGCCCCGGCGCGGCCTGCGGCGTCATCACCCAGAGCGTGTGCTCCATCGGCATGATCTCTAAAATGTACATCACCGCCATTGAGGACCTGGACACCAAGATCCTGGAAAGTCTGGACGCCATGGGCTGCACCCCGTTCCAGAAGATCCGCTACGGCGTGATCCCCCAGCTTACCGCCAGCTTTATTTCCACCACCATCTACCGCTTCGACATCAACCTGAAGGATGCCACCACCCTGGGCATCGTGGGTGCCGGCGGCATCGGCGCATCCCTGGTGCAGTGCCTGAACAGCCGCCGCTGGGCCATGGTCGGTTCCTTCGTCTGGGGCCTGATGATCCTGGTGGTCATCATCGAGTTCTTCTCCACCAAAGTCCGCACCAAACTGGCCCACGGAGAATAAATGCCTTGCCTCCCCTGAAAGGGGAGGTGGCGCGCATCGCGCGCCGGAGGGGTCAGCCGCGGTACGCAGAATGCCATTTTGAATGCACCAAGGCGAATTCGTACAGACCCTCGCTGCCCCCTTTGGGGGTGGTGCTCCGCGCAGCGAATCAAGATAGTAATG
>USEU01000106.1 GCA_900553805.1 uncultured Eubacteriales bacterium | reverse complement strand
CCAAACTTTGAATTGAGCCAAAAATCCAGGCTGGGGCTTCTTGCCAAATTGTGCGTTGTTGCCCTATTATAGCATATGCCCCGGAAAAATTCCAGAGGGAAAGCTTCATTTTGCTCATTCTTTCTCCGCTTTTTCTGATACAAACCAGCATAGTGTACAAATTTCCACCTTTTTTTCTGGAGGACTTGACAGTGCCTCTCCGGCATGATAGTATACGGACAAAATTGAATCGCTGGATAGAGGCGCGGGTCGTATCAGTACCCCACAGCAAGGCCGGGTGGCCGCCGTGGGCGAAAGGGCGCACCGCCGAAGTGGGAGAGGCTCACCCGGACCTTTCCTGCTGGGTCGTCAGAAAATATCTGCCGGACTGTCACAAAACTTTGTGAAGCGCTATCATTGGCTGTTCGGTATTTCCGCACCCCGGAGCATCCTTTTTGGGGGGCACTGCCGATTTTCCCATGGACCGCTTACCAAAGCGGTTCATTTTTTATTTGCGGCGACCCCGCGTAAAAAAGAAAGGAAGGAAATAATTATGAAAAAGATCCTGTGCCTGCTCCTGGCAGCTGCGATGCTGCTCACCCTGGCTGCCTGCGGCAGCGACGAAACGGCCGCTCCCACCGAGGCTGATGCTGTGGCCTCCGGTGTGGAGGACGGCGTGCTGACCATCGCCATGGAGTGCGCCTATGCCCCCTACAACTGGACCCAGAGCGACGACTCCAACGGCGCGGTGCCCATCTCCAACGTGCCCGGCTCCTACGCCAACGGCTACGACGTGATGATCGGCAAGAAGATCGCCGAGGCCAACGGCTGGCAGCTGGAGGTCATCCAGTCCGACTGGGATTCTCTGGTGCCCGGCGTCCAGACCGGCAAGTTTGACGCGGTCATCGCCGGTCAGTCCATGACCGCCGAGCGCAGCGAGCAGGTGGACTTCGCCGGCCCGTACTTCTACGCCACCATCGTCTGCGTCACCAAGGCGGACGGCAAGTTCGCCAACGCTGCTTCCATCGCCGACCTGGCTGGCGGCTCCTGCACCGCCCAGATCGCAACCATCTGGTATGACCAGTGCCTGCCCCAGATCGAGGGCGCGAATGTCCAGCCCGCCTCTGAGACGGCCCCCGCCATGCTCATGGCCCTGGAGACCGATATGGTGGACTTCATCTGCACCGATATGCCCACCGCCCAGGGCGCTGTGGCCGCCTATCCTGACATGAAGATCCTGGACTTCTCCGGCACCGAGGGCGACTTCCAGTTCGACGACGCCGTGCGGGCAGAGAACGTGAACATCGGCATCTCCCTGATGAAGGGCAACACCGTGCTCAAGGAGAAGATCGACGCGGTGCTGAGCACCATGACGGTGGACGATTTCAACGCGCTCATGGGGCAGGCCATTGCCATCCAGCCTCTGAGCGAGGATTAAGGAATGGATAAGTTCGCCAAGCTCTTCACCGAGATCGGAAAGCTCTGGGCAAAGTACGGCGGCTCCTATCTGGTGGGCATCCGCAATACCCTGATCCTGGCCCTGGCCGCCACCGCCATCGGTTGCGTCATCGGCTTCATCTGCGGCATCCTCAATACCATCCCCTGCGCCAAAAACGACCGGCTGCCCAAGCGGATCGTGCTGAAGCTGGTGCGCATCATTGTGCGCGTCTATGTGGAGGTATTCCGGGGAACGCCCATGGTGCTCCAGGCCGTGTTCATCTATTATGGCCTGCCCTATTTCACGGACAATGCCCTGAAATTCACCAATATGTGGGTGGCGGCGCTGGTGGTGGTGTCCATCAATACCGGCGCTTATATGGCCGAATCCGTCCGGGGCGGCATCATCTCCATCGACCCCGGCCAGACCGAGGGAGCCAAGGCCATCGGCATGACCCATGTGCAGACCATGCTGAATGTGATCCTCCCCCAGGCCCTGCGCAACATCATGCCCCAGATCGGCAACAACTTCATCATCAACGTGAAGGATACCTCGGTGATGTTCATCATCGGCTTCCCGGATTTCTTCGCCGCCCACCGGGCGGCGGTGGGCGCCAGCTATCTGTACTTCCCCTCCGCCACGGTGGAGATGGCGGGGTATCTGTGCATGACCCTGACCGCCTCCCTGCTGCTGCGGCTGGTGGAAAAGAAGCTGGACGGCAGCAGCGACTATGAGCTGGTGCAGGTGGACCCCCTGGTGATGACCGCCGGGACCTACAACCACCCCAACCGGGGCACGCCCTTTGACGAGCGGAGCAAGGAATTCCAGGCCAAGGAAGCCCAGAAGCTGGAGTATGGCCGCACGAGAGGAGAGCGCTGATATGGCAGAACGAATTTTGCAGGTGAACCACCTGTCCAAATCCTTCGGCAGCCATCAGGTGCTGCGGGATATCGATTTTACCGTGGACCGGGGCGACGTGACCTCCATCATCGGCGCGTCCGGCTCCGGCAAGTCCACCCTGCTTCGCTGCATCAACCTGCTGGAAACCCCTACCTCCGGCGAAATTCTGTACCACGGGGAGAACGTCACCGCCCGGGGCTTCAAGGCCCCCAGGTACCGCACCCACGTGGGCATGGTGTTCCAGTCCTTCAACCTGTTCAATAACATGACGGTGCTGGAAAACTGCATCACCGGCCAGGTGAAGGTGCTCCGCCGCAGCCGCGGCGAGGCCCGGGAGCACGCCATGAAGTACCTGGAAAAGGTGGGCATGGCTCCCTACATCAACGCCCGTCCCCGCCAGATCTCCGGCGGACAGAAGCAGCGGGTGGCCATCGCCCGCGCCCTGGCCATGGACCCGGAGGTACTCCTGTTTGACGAGCCCACCTCCGCCCTGGACCCGGAGATGGTGGGCGAGGTGCTGGGCGTCATGCGCAGCCTGGCCGCCGACGGTATGACCATGCTGGTGGTCACCCACGAAATGGCCTTCGCCCGGGACGTGAGCAACCACGTGGTCTATATGAACCAGGGCGTCATCTGCGAGGAGGGCACCCCCGCCGATCTCTTCGGCGACCCCCAGCGGCAGGAAACCAGGGATTTCCTCTCCCGCTTCCGCAGCAATTAAGGCAACACCGCACAATTTGGCAAGAAGCCCCAGCCTGGATTTTTGGCTC
>USEU01000105.1 GCA_900553805.1 uncultured Eubacteriales bacterium | reverse complement strand
GCCCTTCAGGCAATTAAAATCTTTTTTAAAGATTTTAATTGGAGTTCAGTATCAGTTCTGCGCCGTGGCGGTGTAGCCCGCCTTCTGGATGGCGGCGATGATGGCGGCGTCCTCCACCTGCCCGGCATAGGAGACGGTGAGGATGCCCTTTTTCAGGCTGACCTTGCCCGCCACACCGTCCAGGTCGTTCACCGCTGCCTCCACCCGGTTCTTGCAGTGGTCGCAGTGCATGCCCTCCACCCGGAAGGTCCTGGTAAAGAGCACCTTGGGGAGCTTCTTGCGCTTCGGCTTCACGTCTCCCCCGCCGCCGCAGCAGCCGCCCTCTCCCTTAAAATGCTGAATGGACGACCGCACGCCCAGCAAAACGGCAACCACGATCACCGCGATAATCATTACATTTCCCATAGTAAGCCTCCATCTGTTTTGATACCATAATTATAGTGCATTCTCACCAAATGGCAAGAATGCACTTTTTTGTATCATACTATCCAAAAGGATACCATCCTTCCTTGGCTCCCCGATGGGGGAGCTGGCAGCCCGCAAGGGCTGACTTGTGCGCCCGCAGGCGCCATGCAAGCGAGCAACCGCCGTCAGGCGGCTCTTAGCGAGTCGCAGAGGGGGTGTCGTCCGTTGAATGGTAACAACTCAAAATTACCGACAGCACCCCCTTTGCCGCTTCGCGGCACTTCCCCCAAAGGGGGCAGCAAGGGAGTCTCTGCGAATTTGCCCAAGTCTTTTGCAAAAACCACAACTGCCTACTGCAACCCCTCAGCCGCTGCGGCGGCAGCTCAGCTCTGCATTAAGCGGCTGTACGCCGTCGAGGACAGCTACACCCGCTAAACCTTTCAGGGGAGCCAGGAATCACATGACGGGGCAGCGGACTTTGCCGATGGAGATGTAGCCGTTGACCACGGCGCGCAGGTCGCTGCCGTCGGCGGCGGGGTGGGTGGAGAAATCGGTGGGCACCAGGGGCGGGTACTGGACGTGCATCTCGCCGTCCTCCTCCGCCACGTACATGGTGCCGTTGTAATAGCCGCCCAGGGACACGGTGCGGTCGCGCAGGATGCCGTTGCAGCGGTCCGTGGGGATATTCACGTTCCAGATCTCCTTATCGGAGGGGGCGGCGGGGAGCAGCTCCTCCAGGATCCGGGGCAGGTACTGCTCCGTGATCCCGAAGCCGCCCACGTCGTTCTGAGAAAGGGCGATGGCGGGGATGCCGCTCATCACCGCCTCCATGGCAGCGCCCACAGTGCCGGAATAGGCCACGTCGAAGCCCACGTTATAGCCATTGTTGATGCCGGAGAGCACCACGTCGGGCTTCTGGGGCAGGATGGCGTCCAGGGCGGCCTTGACGCAGTCGGCGGGGGTGCCGTCCAGGGCGTAGGCGGCCACGCCGGGGATATCCAGCTCCCGCTTTTCAATGCGCATCCGCCGGGACAGGGTGATGCGGTGGGACATGGCGCTGCACTGCTCGGCCGGTGCCACCACCGTCACAGCGCCGAATTTGGCCGCCGCCCGGGCCAGGACGGAAATGCCGTGGGCGTCGATGCCGTCGTCATTGGTGATCAAAATATTCATCGCGTTCTCCTTTTCAATGCAGCACCGTGAGCCACCGGGTCTTATCCACCGTCAGGCTGCCATGGGCCAGCACATAGTCCATGATCAGCTCCGAGATCTCCGTGGGCAGCTCGGAGACCTTCTCGCAGCCCCGGAAGCATTCGTAGCCGCCGGTGCCGGAGGCCCGGTAATTGTTCATGCACAGCGTCAGCGCTTTATCCTCGGGCAGCTCCTCTCCCTGATAGCGGATGGAGGTCACCCGCCGCCCCAGAGGCAGGCGGACGTCCATGGTCACTTGGATGCCGGAAAAATAGTCGTAATTATAGTGCTCCACCTTGGGCTTGAGGAAGTCCTGGCTGACCTCCAGCGCCCCATCCGGGCGGATGGAAAAATACTGGGCGCACCGCTCCAGCGCCGCCTTGAGCACGGGGCGGGTGACCCGCAGGGTTTGCAGGGTATTGGGATAGATGTAGGTGGCCACCACGTCCCGGACGGTGATGTCGCGCTGGAAGCCCTTGACCTCATTGCCCAGGCTGGTGCAGGAGATATCCGCCCCGGAGGCGGCCAGCTGCACCTGATTGAAGAAATTGGCAATGCCGCTGCCCTGCTCGGCCATGACGATGTGGGCCTGGGGCAGCAGGGGCGTATCCAGATGCCCCACGGGGGTATCCAGCCACCGGGCGGCGGCCGCGTCCAGGGGGGCCAGGAGGGCGGCGGCAGACGAATCGGTCTGGCTCCCCGGCGCTTCCAGGCTGCCGGTCATGGCAAGGCTGCCGCCTTCCAGGGTCAGCTCCATCCGGGCAAACTGCCGTGCCTTGTCCGGGGTCTGGCAGATATAGGTATTCCGCACCCGGCGGGGGGCAATGGGGATATGCTGGTGGCCGGTGAGCAGCACGTCGAAATCCAGCTCCCGGCAGATGCGGTAGCCCTGGTTCTCGTCGCTGTCCGTCTGGGCCGCGCCGGTGTCCAGGTCACATTCAAAGCCGCCGTGGTAGATGCACACGGTGATGTCCACGTTCTCTGCCTTCATCGCCGCCAGGGCCGCGGCAGCGGCGGGCACCGGCTCGGTGATGGTCAGCCCCGTCAGGTTCTCCGGCCGCTCCCAGATGTTCACATGGTGGGTGACGATGCCGGTCAGTCCCACCCGCAGCCCGTTTTGCAGGGTGACGACGGCATAGTCATGCACCCCCTCCAGCCCATGCACATTGGCGCAGAGGCAGCGGGCGTCCATGGCGCGGATGTAGCGGCGCAGATAGTCCTGGCCGTAGTTGAAATCGTGATTGCCCAGGGTGAAGAAATCGTAGCCCGCGCAGTTCATGATCCGGGCAGGTACACAGGGCGATTCCAGGCCGTTCTTATGCAGATAATAAGTAAAGGGGCTGCCCTGTAAGGTATCGCCCCCGTCGATGATCAGCGTATTGCCGTCGTTCTGAAACCGGCTCATGCAATTGGCCAGGCCGGTATCGGCGTGCTCCCCCGTGGGATAATCCAGGGGGGAGAAATAGCCATGCACATCGCTGGTGAAATAAATGGTCAGTTGTTTCATAGGTTTTCCTTTTTGTGTTTTACTTGGCTCCCCTGAAAGGGGAGCTGGCAGGCCCAAAGGGCCTGACTGAGGGGTTT
>USEU01000104.1 GCA_900553805.1 uncultured Eubacteriales bacterium | reverse complement strand
TTTAATGAGAAGATGGACAGCGTGGCGGACGTACTGGAGCAGCAGCCCACCGGCAAGACCGTGGCATTTTTCTACATCACCAGCAGCGGCGCCGTAAACGTCCGCAAGTCCACGGACTATGTGGCGAAGTGCGTTGCCATCGCAGGCGGAGACTATGTCTCCTTCGATGAATCGGCAGAGGACAACGCCCAGTCCACCATCAACATTCAGATGGAATCCTTCTACCACGGTGCAGTGGACGCCGATGTGCTGATCTACAACAGCATCATCGACGGCGAGCTGCACACGCTGGACGAATTGGTGGCACTGGATCCACTGATGGCCGACTTCAAGGCCGTCAAGAGCGGTAATGTGTGGTGCCTGACCAAAAACTTCTATCAGGAGTCGCTGGAGCTGAGCGATCTCATTCTGGACGTAAACCATGCGTTGAACGACGCGCCGGATACGGCGTTTCACTTTCTGACACGGATGCGGTGAGCATTATTTCCATCATAAGGAGGAGCGACATGAAGAGGACCCGAACACTTCGCATCTGGGGAGGCTTTTTGCTGCTCCTCCTGCTTTTGCTGGCTTTTTTGATTTGGAACATTTTCGCGGGAAGCGTTTCTCTTTCCGCGTCTGAGATATGGCGGATCCTGCTGGGCAGCGACGCGGGCTTTACCCAAAGCCAGATCATCATGAAGATCCGTCTGCCCCGGCTTCTGTCGGCGCTGATCCTGGGCGGGGCGCTGTCCCTGTCCGGCTATCTGCTGCAAACCTTCTTCCACAATCCCATCGCAGGCCCCTTCGTGCTGGGCATCTCCTCCGGCGCAAAGATGACGGTGTGCGTGGCCATGCTGGCGCTGCTGAGCCGTGGCAAGACCACCTCCTCCGCCATTCTCATCGCGGCGGCCTTCGTGGGCGCCATGGTATCCATGGGCTTCGTGCTGCTGATCTCCCAGCGGGTCAAGCGCATGAGCCTGCTGGTGGTCTGCGGCGTGATGATCGGCTATATCTGCTCGGCGCTCACGGATTTTCTCGTGACCTTTGCCGACGATTCCAGCATCGTGAATCTGCACAACTGGTCTCTCGGCTCCTTCTCCGGCATGAGCTGGGACAACGTAAAGACTATGGCCGTTGTCTGCGGCATCACGCTGTTGCTGGCCTTCCTGCTTTCCAAGCCCATCCGGGCGTACCAGTTGGGCGAGGTCTACGCCCAGAATATGGGCGTCCCCCTGCGGGCCTTCCGGACGGCGCTGATTCTGCTGTCCAGCGTGCTGTCCGCCTGCGTCACGGCCTTTGCCGGCCCCATCTCCTTTGTTGGCATCGCAGTGCCGCACCTGATGAAATCCCTGTTCAAAACGGCGGAGCCGCTGTGCATGATCCCGGCCTGCTTCCTGGGCGGCGGCGTGTTCTGCCTGTTCTGCGACCTCATCGCCCGCACCGCCTTTGCCCCCACAGAGGTGAGCATCAGCTCCGTCACGGCGGTATTCGGCGCACCCATCGTGATCTACATGATGATTCACAGAAAGGCGGCGTGAGTATGGCATATCTGGAAACAAAAGACCTGGCCGTTGGCTACCACGGCAAGCCGCTGATCGAGGACATCGCCCTCCATGTGCAGCGGGGCAG
Source organism: uncultured Eubacteriales bacterium (assembly GCA_900553805.1). GTDB lineage: Bacteria > Bacillota > Clostridia > Oscillospirales > Oscillospiraceae > Faecousia. Next base: position 1,613 of record USEU01000104.1, on the reverse strand, counting down.
GATCGTCACGCTGATAGGCCCCAACGGCTCGGGAAAATCCACCATATTGAAAACCATCATCGGCCAACTCTCCAAGGTGTCCGGCACGGTGTTTCTGGATGGAAAGGCCATGGAGGCGCACAGCCGCAATGAGATTGCCCGGCGCATGGCCATTTTGATGACCGCCCGCATGGAGCCGGAGCTGATGACCTGCCGGGACGTGGTGGGTACCGGCCGCTATCCCTACACAGGCAAACTGGGAATCCTCACATCGGAGGACCGGGCCATTGTGGAGCGCTCCTTGGTGCAGGTAGGCGGGCTGGACTTTGCCGACCGGCCCTTTGCCAACATCAGCGATGGGCAGCGCCAGCGGATCCTGCTGGCCCGGGCCCTGTGTCAGGAGCCGGAGATCATCGTGCTGGACGAGCCCACCAGCTTTCTGGACATCCGCTATAAGCTGGAGCTGCTGACGGTGCTCAAGCGCATGGTGCGGGAGAACGATCTGGCGGTGTTGCTGTCGCTCCACGAACTGGAGCTGGCAGAGCGCATCTCCGATACCGTGGTGTGCGTGGCGGGCGACAGGATCGACCGCATCGGCCCGCCGGAGGAGATCTTCACCCGCGCATATATCGCAAAGCTGTACCGGATGGAGCACGGGAAGTACGACCCCTGCTTCGACAGTCTGGAATTCGTGCCGTAAGGAGTGCCATCATGGAAAAACAGGGTGTTTTTTACGCCGTCAGCGTGGGTCCCGGCGACCCGGAGCTGCTGACCCGGCAAGCCTGCCGGGTACTGGAGGCGTGTGACATTATAGCGGCGCCCCGGATGAAGTCCGGGCGAATGCTTGCGCTGGACATCGCCGCCGGCGCGGTAGATATGCAGGGCAAGACCATTTTGCCGCTGGATTTTACCATGGCGCGAAATGAGGCGGTACGCGAGGATAGCTACCGCGCGGCGGCAGCCGCAATCAAAGCAGAGCTGTCGGTGGGACGGGATGTGGCCATGGTCAATCTGGGCGACGTATCCGTGTACGCCACTGCCTACTATATTCTGGAGCGCATCCGCGATGACGGGTTTGAGACGGTGATGTGTCCCGGTGTCACCAGCTTCTGCGCCGTGGCGGCGCGGCTGGGGCGCAGTCTCACCCGTATGGATGAGCCGCTCCACATTCTGTCGGGCAGCACGGATCTGAACAACGCGCTGGCGCTGCCGGGAACAAAGGTCGTGATGAAATCCGGCAAGGCCATCCACGAGACGGCGGAGGCGTTAAAACGCCACGGCCTGCTGGCAAATGCCGGGATGGTGGCAGACTGCGGACTGGAAACGGAGCAGGTCTACACCGACCTGCGGCAGCTGCCGGAGGAGATCAGCTATTTTGCCACCATTGTGGCGGATTGAGAGGACACTATGCAGAGACGAGTGCCCCGGCTGGTGCTGGCCGGTACCAACAGCGGCTGCGGCAAGACCACCGTCACCTGCGCCGTTTTGCAGGCGCTGATATCGCGGGGTCTGCGGGTAGGCGCGGCAAAATGCGGCCCGGATTACATCGACCCCATGTTCCATAGCCGGGTCATCGGCGCGAAAAGCTCCAATTTGGACAGCTTCTTTTTTGACCGCGACACCATGCGCTATCT
>USEU01000103.1 GCA_900553805.1 uncultured Eubacteriales bacterium | reverse complement strand
GCTTGCATGGCGCCTGCGGGCGCACAAGTCAGCCCTTACGGGCTGCCAGCTCCCCTTTCAGGGGCGCTTGGAAGACGCGCCTACTTTAATTTCTTCCACTCTCCCACGGCGAGTTCGTCGCAGCGGGTGTTTTTGGGGTTTTGGGCGTGGCCCTTGACCCAGTGATAGGTGACCTGGTGTTGGGAAACCAGGGTCAGGAGCTGCTCCCAGAGGTCGGGGTTGAGGGCGGGCTTTTTGTCGCTTTTGATCCAGCCCCGCTTTTTCCAGCCCCAGGCCCAGCCCTTTTCCAAAGCGTCGATGACGTACTTGGAGTCGGAGTATAATTCCACGGCGCAGGGCTCCTTCAGGGCGGACAAGCCCCTGATGACGGCGGTCAGCTCCATGCGGTTGTTGGTGGTGCTCTTTTCGCCGCCGGACAGCTCCCGCTCATGGCCGTTCCACTCCAGGATGCAGCCCCAGCCGCCGGGGCCGGGGTTGCCGGAGCAGGCCCCGTCGGTGTACAGGGTCACGGTTTTCATTCGTCAGTGTCCCCGGTCAGGTTTTCCGGCAGGGTATCCGTGGGGTGCTCCTCCTGGGGGAATTCGGGCACGTCGGTGTTCACGTTGGGCACGCACTCCAGGCTCACCAGCTTGTTGCCGTCCTCGATGCGCATGACGATCACGCCCTGCACGTCCCGCTTGTAGACGTTGATGGATCCGGCGGGCACCCGGATGATGACGCCGCCGTTTTCAATGAGCATCACGTCGTCGCTCTCGCCCACCACCACGCAGCCGGCGACGGGGCCGGTCTTGGGGGTGATGTTGTAGTTCTTCAGGCCCTTGCCGCCCCGGCTCTGGGGGACGCGCTGGCCGTCGGGGCCGGTGCGCAGGTATTCGGGCAGGGCGGTGCGCTTGCCGTAGCCGTTCTCGGTGACGGTGAGCAGGGTCTTGCCCTCCTCCCACTTCTGGGCGCCCACCACGAAGTCGCCGGCATCCAGGCTGATGCCCCGCACGCCCGCGGCGTCCCGGCCCATGCAGCGCACATCGTTCTCATTGAAGCAGATGGCCATGCCCTGGGCGGTGGCGAGAATGATATTGTCGCTGCCGGTGGTGCGGATCACGTTGATCAGGTGGTCGTCCTGATCCAGGGTGATGGCCCGGATGCCGGTCTTGCGGTTGGTTTTCAGGGCCACGAAGGGCAGGCGCTTGACCACGCCGTTCCTCGTGATCATCACCAGGAATTCATTGTCGTCAAACTCCCTGGTGACCACCATGGCCGTCACCGTCTCCCCCGGCTCCAGGGGCAGCACGTTCACCATGGCGGTGCCCCTGGCGGTGCGTCCGGCCTCGGGGATCTGGTAGCCCTTGCGGTGGTGCACCTTGCCGGTATCGGTAAAGAAGAGGATGTGGTCATGGGTGGAGGCGATGTTCAGGGACTTCACGAAGTCCTCCTCCTTCAGGTTCTGGGCATTGACGCCCCGGCCGCCCCGGCTCTGGGTGCGGTAGGTGTCCACAGGCATCCGCTTGATGTAGCCCTGGCTGCTCAGGGTGAAGGCGCAGATCTCCTCCTCGATCAGGTCCTCGATGTCAATTTCGTCCTCGATCTCCTGAATTTCGGTTTTCCGCTTGTCGCCGAACTTGTCCCGGATCTCCGTCAGCTCCGTGCGAAGCACGGCCTTCATCTTCTCCGGGTCGGCCAGCAGCTCCTGGTAATAGGCGATCCTCTGCTCCAGCTCCTTGTATTCCGCCTCCAGCTTTTCCCGGTTCAGGCCCTGAAGGGCGATCAGGCGCATGTCGCAGATGGCCTGGGCCTGCACGTCGTCCAGGCTGAAGCGCTCCATCAGGCGCTGCTTGGCGTTGTCGTAGCTGGTGCGGATGATGTGGATGACCTCGTCGATGTTGTCCTGGGCGATGAGCAGGCCCTCCAGCAAATGGGCCCGCTCCTGGGCCTTGCGCAGGTCGAATTTCGTGCGCCGGGTCAGGACGTTGATCTGGTGGGCCAGGTACTCGTCCAGAATCTGCCGCAGGGACAGGATCTTGGGCTGCTTCTGGTTGTCCACCAGGGCCAGCATGATGATGCTGAAATTGGATTGCAGGGCGGTCTGCTTGAAGAGGTTGTTCAGCACCACCTGGCCGTTGGCATCCTTTTTCAGCTCAATGACGATGCGCATGCCGTTGCGGTCGGTCTCGTCCCGCAGGTCGCTGATGCCGTCCAGCCGCTTGTCCTTCACCTGCTCGGCGATGGTCTTGATGAGCTGGCGCTTGTTCACCTGGTAGGGAAGCTCGGTGACGATGATCCGCTGGCGATCCTTGCCGAATTCCTCAAATTCCGTCCTGGCCCGCACCACCACCTTGCCCCGGCCGGTGGCGTAGGCCGCCCGGATGCCGCTGCGGCCCATGATGATACCGCCGGTGGGGAAATCCGGGCCGCTGATGTGGTCCATCAGGTCGGCCAGGGTGCACTCCGGGTCGTCCAGCACGCAGACGCAGGCGTTGATGACCTCGGTCAGGTTGTGGGGCGGGATGTTGGTGGCCATGCCCACGGCGATACCGCTGGAGCCATTGACCAGCAGATTGGGGAACCGGCTGGGCAGGACCCGTGGCTCCTTCTTCGTCTCGTCGAAGTTGGGGTCCCAGTCCACCGTCTCCTTTTCGATGTCCCGGAGCATTTCGTTGCTGAGCTTCGAGAGCCGGGCCTCGGTGTAACGGTAGGCCGCAGGGGGGTCGCCGTCCACGGAGCCGAAGTTGCCGTGGCCGTCCACCAGCAGGTAGCGCATGGAGAAATCCTGGGCCAGACGCACCATGGCGTCGTAGACGGAGGCGTCGCCGTGGGGGTGGTATTTGCCCAGCACGTCGCCCACGCAGGTGGCGGATTTCTTAAAGGGCTTATCGGAGGTCAGCCCGCTTTCAAACATGGTGTAGAGAATTCTCCGATGCACCGGCTTCAGCCCGTCCCGCACATCCGGCAGGGCGCGGCCCACGATCACGCTCATGGCGTACTCGATGTAGGACTTCTCCATTTCGTCCACCAGCTTGCTCTCGGTGATCACCTGGTCTGGAAACGCAATGTCCTCCGGCTTATAGCTTCTGTTGTGTGCCATACAGCACCTCCAAAACTTTCTCCCCTCTCAAAAAAGGGGGCGCTCCAATCTCCCCTGAAAGGGGAGGTGCCGCGCACAGCGCGGCGGAGGGGTCAGCCGCGGTACGCAGAATACCATTTAGAAAATCCAAGGCGAATTCGTACAATCCAAGCCCCAAGCGCCCCTGAAAGGGGAGCTGCCGCCGCAGCGGCTGAGGGGTGC
>USEU01000102.1 GCA_900553805.1 uncultured Eubacteriales bacterium | reverse complement strand
CCGCAAACCCCTCCGCCACGCTTACGCGCGGCCCTCCTCCCCTTTCAGGGGAGGTCAAAATATACACCTCCGGCTTGCCGGAAAAAATAAAGGAGAGAATGAACTCATGAAAAAAGCGATTTCCCTGATCCTGACGCTGGCGCTGGTGCTGGCGCTGCCCATGGCGGCCCTGGCGGAGGAGGATTCCTTCGGCGCGGGCACCTCCGACGGCACCACCTATTGGAACGAGACCCTGAGCATCGGCTGCTCCATGGATGAAAACTGGTACTTCTATTCCGACGAGGAGATCATGGAGAATGTCCAGGCCACCGCCGGGCAGCTGAAGGACGACCTGGCCGAGGCCATCAAGGACGCGGGCAGCATGATGGACATGATGGCCGTGAACCAGGAGACCGGCGAGAACGTGAACGTCAACCTGGAGCGGCTGAGCGTGGTCAATTCCCTGGTGGTGGACGAGGCCAAGTACGTGGAGCTGTCCCTGGCCCAGCTGAGCGACGCCCTGGAGCAGATGGGCATTACCGTCTCCGACATCGGCCAGGACGAGATGGAGTTTGCTGGGAGCAAGCACCCCTGCATCCGCCTGACCGGCACCATCGAGGGCTTCGAGCTGTTCGAGACCCTGGTGGTGGTCAAGACCGGCCGCACCATCATCGTGGTCACCGCATGCAGCTATCTGGAGGACACCACCGACGAGATCCTCAGCCATTTCTACACCGAGAAGCCCTGATGTACCTGTCCATCGGCAATGATATGGCGGTGCGGGAGCGCAGCATCATCGGCATCTTCGACCTGGACAACACCACCACGTCCAAGCGCACCCGGGAATTCCTGGAGCAGAGCGAAAAACAAGGCCAGGTCGTCCCCTGCGACGACCTGCCCAAGTCCTTCCTCCTGACCGACGAATACCGGCTCCCCAAAGTCTACCTCACCCCCCTCAACATCCAGACCCTGACCGCCAGATTGAACGGAAAATAAACGGGGGAATGGGTTTCCGCACGGCATTTTCCGATCAACGTGCAAAGGCGAATTCGTACAGTCCAGAACGGACATTGTACGAATTCGCCTTTTTGCGTCAAATGGAGCGCACCTGCGGGTATCAATCGTCCCCTGCAAGTCACGGCGTGCATTCCGCGTACTCCTGGAAAGGAAATTATTTTTCTTTCAGCAGGTCGCGGATTTCGGTGAGGAGGAGTTCTTCTTTGGTGGGTTCCGGGTCGGCGGGGGGGACGGGGTCTTCCTTGGGGTCTTCCTTGGGCCTGGCGGCTTCGGCGACCTTGTTGATGGCCTTGACCAGGAAGAACACCACCAGGGCCAGGATCAGGAAATTGATGACGGAGGCCAGGAAATTGCCGTAGTTCAGGGTATTGGCGATGGGGCGGCCCGCGTCGTCCAGGGGGGCCTCGCCGAAGAGGCGGGGCAGGGTGATTTTCAGCTCGGAGAAGTCGATGCCGCCCATGAAGATGGCCACGATGGGCATGATGATGTCATCCGTGATGGACTTGGTGATGGTGGAGAAGGCCGCGCCGATGATGGTGCCCACGGCCAGGGCCATGGCGTTGCCCTTGATGGCAAAGGCCACGAACTCATCCCACCATACAGGCTTCCTGGGTGTTTTCATAACCGTATCCCTCTTCCTTTTTGAGTTTCTTGGCTCACCGGTGGGGGAGCTGGCAGCCCGTAAGGGCTGACTTGTGCGATGCGCAGGCGCCATGCAAGCGAGCAACCGCCGTTAGGCGGCTCTTAGCGAGTCGCAGAGGGGGTGTGGTTCGTTGAATGGTAACAGCTCAAAAATACCAACGGCACCCCCTTTGCCGCTGCGCGGCACGAAGCAGATGTATGATTGCCACCGGCAATCATTACTATCTTGATTCGCTGCGCGGAGCACCACCCCCAAAGGGGGCAGCAAGGGCGCGGAGCACCACCCCCAAGGGGGGCAGCAAGGGGCTTATTTCTTTACCTTCTCAATGACCTCGATGCCGCCCAGGTATTTGCGCAGGACCTGGGGGACGACCACGGAGCCGTCGGCGCGCTGGTTCTGCTCCACCATGGCGGGGAAAATGCGGGAGGTGGCCAGGCCGGAGCCGTTGAGGGTGTGGACGAATTCGGGCTTGCCGGTGGCCTCCCGGCGGAAGCGGATGTTGCCCCGGCGGGCCTGGTAATCCCGGGCGTTGGACACGGAGGAGACTTCCTTGTAGCCGTTCATGGAGGGGATCTGGATCTCGATGTCATAGGTGCGGGCCATGGAGGCGGAGCAGTCGCCGGCGGCCAGCTTGACGGTGCGGAAGTGGAAGCCCAGGCCCTTCACCAGGTCCTCGGCCTTGCGCACCAGCTCGTCGAAGGCGGCGTCGGAATCCTCGGGCCGGGTGTACTGGAACATCTCCACCTTGTTGAACTGGTGGCCGCGGACCATGCCCCGCTCGTCGGCCCGGTGGGAGCCGGCCTCCCGGCGGAAGCAGGGGGTGTAGGAGAAGAATTTCCTGGGCAGGTCGGCCTCGCTGAGAATTTCATCCCGGTACACGGAGGCCAGGGCCGCCTCGGCGGTGGGCAGCATATAGTGGACGCGGTCGTCGGTGGGGTTGGCGATCTTATAGACCTCGTCGGCAAACTTGGGAAATTGACCGGCGGTCTCGCCGCACTGGTACTCCAGCATGTGGGGCGGCAGGATGAATTCGTAGCCGTCGGCAATGTGGGTATCGACGAAATAGTTCAGCAGGGCCCACTCCAGCCGGGCGCCCATGCCGGTGTACATCCAGAAGCCGGCGCCCGCCAGCTTGACGCCCCGCTCGTAGTCAATGAGGCCCAGGTCCTGGCACAGGTCCACATGGTGCTTGGGGGTGAAGTCGAATTTATGAGGCTCACCGAAGTAGCGCAGGGGCTCGTTGTTCTCCTTGCCGCCGGGCTTCAGGTCGGGGTCGGGCAGGTTGGGCAGGGAGAGCATGCAGGTGCGGTACTCGGCCAGCACGGCGTCCAGCTTGGCGGCATCCTCGGCGATACCGGCCTTCAGCTCCGCCATTTCGGCGAAGAGGGGAGCCACGTCCTTGCCCTGCTTCTTCAGCTGGGGGATCTCCTTGGAGACCTTGTTCTGGGTGGCCTTGCGCTGCTCCGTGGAGGCGATCAGCGCCCGGCGCTGCTCGTCCAGCTCCAGAATACGGTCCACGGTGGCGTCGCAGTCCACCTCCTTCGCCCGCAGCCCGGCCTTCACGGCCTCGGGGTTTTCTTTGATTCTCTTAATGTCCAGCATTGTTTCTAACTCCTTTTTGGAATGAATAACGAAATTGTTTTTGCTTTTCCCATGGGGTGCGCCAGAGCGCCCCTGAAAGGTTTAGCGGGTGCAGCCGTCCTTGACGGCGTACAGCCGCTTCATGCAGAGCTGAGCTGCCGCCGCAGCGGCTGAGGGG
>USEU01000101.1 GCA_900553805.1 uncultured Eubacteriales bacterium | reverse complement strand
CGCCTGACGGCGGTTGCTCGCTTGCATGGCGCCTGCGGGCGCACAAGTCAGCCCTATGGGCTGCCAGCTCCCCCATTGGGGAGCCAAGTGGTTCAGCCCCTGCCCTCGAAGCTGCCAATGCGCTCCTCGGCCCAGGAATATTGCTGCATGTATTCGCCCTGGTAGGCGCGGACGGCGTAGGGAACGTTGTTCAGATAGTCGTAATAGTCGCATTCAAACAGGCTGGGATTGATGTTGTAGCCGCTGCGGGTGCGGACGAACACCTCGGATTCGCCGATCTTCTCCAGCGTCTGGGACAGATCCATCACCAGATGGCGCAGGTAGTCCTTCTGCTGCTTGTCGCCGGTCTCGTCCTCCCACAGCCGGGCGCAGATCTCGCCGGAGGTGACCCGCGCGCCGTTGCGGTCCACCAGGAAGGCGAACAGCTCCTTGGTCTTGCTGCGCTTGAAGATCAGGGGCTTGCCGCAGAAGAATACCTCAAAATTGCCGAAGCAGTGCACCACCAGCTGCTTGCCGGTCTGGGGCCGGGGCATGGGATAGCGCAGGTTTTCCAGCTCCACCCGGATGGCATCCTGGCTGGCAGGCTTGGAAAGATACCCGCTGGCGTGGAGCGCGTAGGCGGACACGGCGTAGTTCAGATACCCGGTGACGAAGATCAGGTTGGTCTTGGGGTTGCGCTCCTTCAGGCGCTTGCCCAGCTCGATGCCGTTCATGCTGCCCAGCTCAATGTCCAGGAAGGCGATGTCGCAGGCGTTTGCGGCGGCCCACTCCAGGGCGGCGGCGGGGTTGGTGAAATCCGCCACCTGGGCCTGGGGAACGACGGCCCGGATGTTCTTGGTCAGCAGGTGCAGCGCGTTGGGCTCGTCGTCAACGGCCAGGATATTCATGATGATCGTCCTCCTTCTTGCGGATGGTAATCTCCACCCGGGTCCCGACGCCGGGGGTGCTGCACACCGTGATGCGGCCGCCGCACAGCGCGGCCAGGCGGGTGCGCACGTTGGACAGGCCGACGTGCTCCCGGGAGCTGTCAAAGTCCTTGCTGGGGTCGAACCCCACGCCGTTGTCCTCCACCACGACGCTGTAATAGCCTGCGATCTCCCGGGAACTGACCCGGATGGTCCCGCCGTCCGGCCGCTTGCTGATGCCGTGGCGGATGGCATTCTCCACCAGGGGCTGCAAGGTGAGCAGCGGAATATCAAAGCCGGTGGAGCGCACGTCGTATTCCACCGTCAGCCGGTCTCCAAACCGGCGCTTTTCCAGCTTCAGATAGTTTTGCAGAAATTCCAGATCCTCCGCGAAGCTGACCATGTAGCTGCTGGACATGGCGGTGATCTTGAAGTGGAGGTAATCCGAAAGCTCCTGAAGGGCGGCCTTGGCCTCCTTGGGGTTGGTATCGCACAGGTCCATCACCGCCGCGATGGAATTGAACAGAAAGTGGGGCTGAATCTGGGACAGCACCAGCGCCGCCCGGGCATTTTGCAGCTCCAGCTCCTGCTGGGAATACTTCAGGTTCTGCTCGGCGTAAAAGCTGGTGTACAGCACCAGCATGGAAAACAGCGAGGCCATGTTCACCAGGTCCCAGCCGGGCAGGAAAAACTCCACCAGGATCGCGATGATGTGGCTCAGGCAGAAAAAGCCCAGGGCAAGCCGGGTTTTCCAGCGCACATCCTTTTGCAGGACGATCTTGTACAGGCATTCGCCCAGAATGATGCAGATAAGAAAGCGGGGCAGGGGATACAGGCTCTGCTGGTAGACAAGCCCGGTCTCGGCGGAGACGGTCAGCAGCCGCCGGTGAATGGGGTTGAGCGCCGCCACCAGGAGCATGATCCCCAGCGCGCCGTGGATGGCGACGGTCTCGCTCCACCATTCCTTGGGCTTCAGCCGCAGATCCATCCGAAGATAGTATACAAAGGTGGCGACCATGCAGTAATTGAGCACCATGTTCACCGCATGGGCGGCATACAGCGTATCCACCATATTTGGCTTTCCCCGATAGATGGCGGCGACCAGGTCGGACATCATGACGCCCACGAAGATCAGCAGCAGCCTGCACAGGCATTTGGATTTCTTGGATTTGAGGGCAGAGTTAAAAGAAAAGCTGAAAATGATAAAGATCAGCCCCAGGATGCCCGTCAGATCCGCTGCCGTATTAAATGAAAGAAGCCTCATAGCAATCGATTCCTCTGGGGACGCGAACGTTTTCTTCCCGTCCCTCCGCGTGTATTTTCGGCAAAAAACGCATCGTATACATCATATCGGATTTTGACCAAAACGGCAAGCCCTATTTTGTGCTATGCACGAAAGAAAAATTTTTATAAATGCTGTTTTATGACGCTTTTTGTCATTATTGTGTCATGGAGTGTCTGATAGTATGATAACAATAAAGCACGGGAAGGCAATATATTTACCTCCCGGGATGTGATACAGAGGGGGTAATAAAATGGAAGATCTTACCGGCCGCGTGTTCGGCGGCCTGCAGGTGCTGGAGCAGGACAAGGAGCAGGAAAACTTCTGGCGCTGCCGCTGCGGCTGCGGCAGGGAGGTGAGCGTATCCGGCAAGGAGCTGCTGGATGGTACCAAGCGCTCCTGCGGCTGCGGGAGAAAGCGCCTGCACTGCGGCGATATCACCGGCATGCGCTCCGGCCGCCTGGTGGCGGTGCGTCCCACCGATCAGAAGCGGCGCAGCAGTGTGCTGTGGCTGTGTAAATGCGACTGCGGCGGGGAGATTCTGGCGGAGCCTTATAAGATCCGCAACAAGGTGATCGCCAGCTGCGGCTGCATCCGTACCGAAAAGAAGATCAAGGATATCACCGGCCAGCGCTTTGGCCGTCTGGTGGCGCTGGAGCGCCTGAACAAAAAGCGGGGCAGCAGCTTCCTGTGGCGCTGCCAGTGCGACTGCGGCAAGACCGTGGAGACCAGCGCCAACTCCCTGCTCTCCGGCAACACCCGCAGCTGCGGCTGCCTGCGCATCGAGGCCATCCGCCGCACCAACGCCAAGCACGGCTCCGTGGCCGACCGCATGCGCCTGGTGGACGGCACCTGCGTGGACTGCCTGGAGCGCGGCCGCCTGCAAAAGAACAATGCCAGCGGCTGCACCGGCGTGCAGGCCCGGGGCGACAAGTGGATCGCCGTGATCACCTTCAAGAAGAAAGTGCACTACCTGGGCATCTTCGACAAGAAGGAGGACGCCATCCGGGTGCGCAAGGAGGCCGAGAAGGATTACTTCGGCACCTTCCTGGCGCAGTACTATGAAAACGGTGGCAAGCCCAGCAGCAAATCCGCCGCGAAGAACGCCAATGCCAATCCCAACGGCGATCCCGAGGGCGGAGAAAAGAAAGAATAAATAAAGGCAACACCGCGCAATTGTGTCTGCGAGCCGCAGCCGTCTTTTTGCCCCAC
>USEU01000100.1 GCA_900553805.1 uncultured Eubacteriales bacterium | reverse complement strand
CATTGCTATCTTGATTCGCTGCGCGGAGCACCACCCCCAAAGGGGGCAGCGAGAGGCTCCTGCGAATTCGCCTCGGTACTTCCGAAATGGTATTCTGCGTACCGCCGGAAACCCCTCCGGCGCGATGCGCCGCCTCCTCTTTCAGGGGAGATTGCGAGGATTATTTCTTCGGCACCTGCAATTCCCATTCCAGGTAGCCGCAGACGGCGCCGGGGGAGACGTTGCTTTGCAGATACAGGCTGCCCTTTTGCAGGGCGGAAAGAATCTTATGCAGCTCGGTGCTGGTGTAGACGGCGGCCAGCTGGCGGGCGCCGGGGGAGACGGCCGTAAGGCCGCTGCGGTTGACCAGGGCGGCCTCGGTCAGGGCGACCCATTGGCTGAGCAGGTCGCCCAGGGCGTCCCGCTTCCATTTTTCCAGGGGCACCAGGGCCTGCATCAGCAGCAGCGGACTGCGCTGGCACAGAGCCTGTAAGAAGCCCTCCGTCTGGGGGGGCAGCTGCCGGCCCTCCTGCATCAGGGCCTTGGCCTGGCCCAGGTTCCCGCCGCTGCGCTGGGCGGCGGCCTCCAGATCCTCCGGCTGGGCCTGGGGAAAATCCCGGCGCAGCTGACCCAGCAGCGTATCGCGGGGCAGGGGCAGCAGCCGCAGCTCGGTGCAGCGGGAGCGGACGGTGGGCAGCAGCTTATTGGGATTGTCCGCCAGCAGGAGAAAGACGCCGTAGCCGGGCGGTTCCTCCAGCACCTTCAGCAGGGCATTCTGGCCGGGCAGGCCCATGTCCTGGGCCCGGGGAAAGAGATAGATCTTGTGCTCGGACTCGTTGGGCTGGATGTACATATCCGCCCGGGCCTGCCGGATCAGGTCCACGGGGACGGTCTTCTTCTCCGGGTCGTCCACGGTGATGAAGTCCGGGTGCACCCCCTCCATCACCTTGCGGCAGGCCCGGCAGCGCAGGCAGGGCTTGTCCTCCCCCTGGCACAGGATGGCCGCGGCCAGCAGCCGGGCCAGGGTGTGCTTGCCGGAGCCCTCCGCCCCGGAGATCAGATAAAAGTGGGAAATATGCCCCGCCCCAATGCTCCGGCGCAGATTCGTCTTCAACTGTTCATTGCCAAGCAGCGGTTCATAGGACATAAAGTTGGCTCCAATTTCTTATTCTTAGCGCCCCTGAAAGGGGAGCTGCCGCCGCAGCGGCTGAGGGGTTTCGCAGTAGGTGGTTGTGTCTTTACGAAACCTTGGGCGAATACGCACAATTCCTCGGCTCCCCGATGGGGGAGCTGGCAGGCCGAACGGCCTGACTGAGGGGGTGTGGTTCGATGAATGGTTACAGCTCAAAGTCACCAACGGCACCCCCTTTGCCGCTATCGCGGCACGAAACAGAGGTATGATTGCCACCGGCAATCATTACTATCTTGATTCGCTGCGCGGAGCACCACCCCCAGAGGGGGCAGCGAGGGCCTGTACGAATTCGCCTTGGTGCATTCCAGATGGTATTCTGCGTACCGCGCCTGACCCCTCCGGCGCGCGATGCGCGCCACCTCAGCTTTGCATGAAACAGCTGTACGCCGTCAAGGACGGCTACACCTGCTAAACCTTTCAGGGGAGGCAAGAGGCATTAGCCCCACAGGGCGGAGAGCATGGGGATGACTTGCTTTTTGCGGCTCATGACCTTGGGCAGGAACACGGTGTTTTCCTTTGGCTCCACGCCGAAGGCCTGGCGGATGGTCTCGTCGTCGCCCACGTAGATCAGCTGGGTGCCCTCCAGCAGCACGTCGGTGAGCATCAGCAGCACGGCGGAGAAGCCCTTGTCCTGGGCCACCTTTCGCATCCGCGCCAGGAATTCATCCTTGCGCTTCAGCATGCTGGGGCTGTCCATGCAGGTGATCTGGGCCACGGCCAGGTCGTGACCGGCAATATGGAATTCCTTGTAGTCCGTAAACAGCAGCTCCTCCACGGATTTGTTCCCCAGGCTGGCGGAGAAGATGGTCCTGCCCAGCTCGTCCAGGGAGACGTTGGCGAGGCGCGCCATGCGCTCGGCGGTGCGGATATCCCGGCTGGTGCAGGTGGGGGACTTGAACATGACCGTGTCGGACAAAATCGCCGCCGCCATCATGCCCGCCATCTTCTCCGAGGGCATCAGGCCCCGGTCCTGGAACATGGAGGCGATGATGGTATTGGTGGAGCCAACCGGCTCGTTGCGCACGGTGATGGGATTGGTGGTCTGGATATCCGCCAGGCGGTGGTGGTCGATGATCTCCAGGATCTCGGTCTCCTCCAGGCCGGGGACGGACTGGGCGATCTCGTTGTGATCCACCAGCACCACCCGCTTGCGCCGGGGACGCAGCAGATGATAGCGGGTGAGCACCCCGGCGACCTTGTCGTTTTCGTCCAGAATGGGATAGCAGTGCTCCCGGTATTTGAGCACCTGCTCGCGTACCTCGTCCACCCGATCCTCCAGGTGGAAGCACACCAGGTCCTTCGTGCGGCAGATGCGGCCCACGGGGGTGGACTGGAAGATCAGCCGGGCGGCGGAATAGGCGTCGAAGGGGGTGGAGATGATGCAGGTGGTGGTGGGCAGGCGGCGCAGCGCCTCGTCCAGCTCCGCCTGGCACAGCACCAGGCAGCTGACCCCCAGCTCCAGCGCCCGCCGGATCATATCCGGCTGATGGCCGCAGAGCACCACGGTCTTGGGGGAGGAGAACAGCAGATTCTCCCGGCTCTTGGGCAGGGCGATGGTCACCTCGCCGCCGATGGAGTCGGTGTTCTCCCCGGCCTCGTTGAGCACCTTGCCCTCCAGCACGGAGAGCACGTTGAACAGCGGCACCTCCTCCAGGTAGCTGTTGAACACCAGGTCCATGTTGTAGCTGGCCACGTCCTCCCGGGAGAGCATGCCATACAGCGTGCCGTCCTCGTTGGCCACCGGCAGGGCGGAGCTTTTGGCGTCGCTGGAGAGCAGCTGCCAGGCCCGGCCCAGGGTGACGGCGGCGCTGAGCACCGGGGGCTTGTCGAAATCCAGGTCCCGCACCTGGGTATACATATTGTGGATGCGCTTGGGGGGCTGGAAGCCGAAGCGGTCCAGCACGATCTGGGTCTCGTCGGATACATGCCCCAGGCAGGCGGCCTCATATTCCCGGTCGCCGCAGGCGTTGCGCAGCGCCGCGTAGGCCATGGCCGCCACAATGGAATCCGTATCCGGATTCCGATGCCCCGTCACATAAATCGGATCCAATGCAGTTCCTCCTTTTTACCTAAGCTTAGCGCCAACTTAGCGCCCCTGAAAGGGGAGCTGGCAGGCCGAATGGCCTGACTGAGGGGTTTTGCGGTAGGCAGTTATGGTTTTTCAAAATCTTAGGCGAATTCGCAGCAGCCCTCTTGGCTCCCCAATGGGGGAGCTGGCAGCCCGCAAGGACTGACTTGTGCGCCCGCAGGCGCCATGCAAGCGAGCAACCGCCGTCAGGCGGCTC
>USEU01000099.1 GCA_900553805.1 uncultured Eubacteriales bacterium | reverse complement strand
CCATTCAACGAACCACACCCCCTCAGTCAGCCCTTGCGGGCTGCCAGCTCCCCCATTGGGGAGCCGAGGGCGTATTTCATGCACGCTTCGTAAAAATTCTTCAAAAAATCCAGGTTGGCGTAAAAATGGAAATGGGGATATCCGGCGTAAAGCGTGTCGGTCGCCACGGCGCAGGGCCAGCGGCGGGTGGGGGACTTGAGGGCGATGAAGCTGTCGCCGGGGGCGGTGCAGTCCCAGTGGTGGAATTCGTGGGCGGGGATGGCGGCCCCGGCGGGGCAGAGCAGATTGTCCTTCTCCGCCCGCAGGGTGATGTAGCCGAAGCGGGTCAGGCGGCCGGTATCGAAGCATTTCCCCGGCAGAAAGCCCGCCATTTCGCATTCGCCGATGGCCTGCGTCAGGTACATGAAGCCGCCGCACTCGGCGATGCAGGGCAGCCCCGCGGCCAGGGCGTCATAAACGCTTTGGCGCATGGAGGCGTTCTCCTCCAGCTGCCGGGCGTACAGCTCCGGGTAGCCGCCGCCCAGGTAGAGGCCCTGGATATCCTCCGGCAGGCGGCCGTCCGTCAGGGGGCTGAATTCCACGATCTCCGCTCCCATCTCCCGCAGGGCGTCCAGGCTGTCCTCATAGTAAAAGCAGAAGGCCCGGTCCCTGGCCACCGCCACCCGGATCTTCTCCCGCCGGGGCAGGACGATGGGGGCATATTCCAGCGCCGGGGCGGTGCGGGACAGGTCAAGCAGGCCGTCCAGGTCAATGGTTTTTTCCGCCTGGGCGGCCAGCAGGGCCATTTTTTCCTTCAGGTCCGCCACCTCGGCCGCCGTCACCAGCCCCAGGTGGCGGCTCTCCAGGGTGACGCCCTCCATTTTGGGCAGGTAGCCGTAGCATCTGACGCCCAGCCGGGCCTCGATCTCCGCCGCCAGGGCGGGGTAGGCCATGGCGCTGCACTGGTTCAGCAGCACCCCCCGGATGTTCGGCTCCGGCCGGAAGTCCAGAAAGCCCTTGATCACCGCCAGCACCGACAGGGACGCCCCCTTGGCGTTCACCACCAGCACGGCGGGAGTGCGGGTGACCTGGGCTACCTCATAGGAGCTGGCCCGGCTGGAGGTCAGGCCCAGGCCGTCGTAATAGCCCATGACCCCCTCGATCACGCTCACGTCCCGGTCGGCGGCGTTTTTGGCCAGCAGAAACCGGGCGGTGTTTTCCGAAAAGAAATGCAGGTCCAGATTCCCGCTTTTGGCCCCGATGATCCGGCTGTGGAACATGGGATCGATGTAATCCGGCCCGCACTTGAACGCGCCCACCCGCAGCCCCCGGTCCACCAGCGCCTGAAGCACCGCGCACACCGCCGTCGTCTTCCCGCACCCGCTGCTGACCCCCGCCAGCAAAACCCTCGGCGTATTGTTCATGGCTTGTTCCTCCATAATAAAAAGCCGCGGCGATTCGCAAGGAATCGCCGCAGCCGGATTTCTGCGGGGATGTGGGCAGACCTCGCCCAAGGGCCGGGGCGGGGAGTGGCTTCATTTAAGCAGGTCTCCTGGCTCATGCATCACCGAACGACGCGCCGCCTTCTCGGATCGCTCCAATGGCCGGGGCCATGCCCCCTGGCGCGCCGCCTCCGCACTGACAGTGGCGGTACCGCCCCGGATTCACACCGGGTTCCCTATTCTCCGCCCCATCCCGGGCGGCACTTAAATGCTCTGGCAACACCGCACAATCTGGCAAAAAGACGGCTGCGGCTCGCAGACACAATTGCGCGGTGTTGCCCTCTTTTTTGCTGCTATGATACCGCCATCCGCCGCATTTGTCAAGCCGGTTGAATAAACCGCGCCCCCGGTTGAATGGGAAAATGTTACCCAATTCCATTCAACGTACCAAGGTCGTTTCGTGGGATTTCGGGACGATGTGCCTCAATCGTCCAGGAAACCGGGGGTGCCTTGATCGTTGTGAATTTTTCAAAATACCTCTTGACAACCCGGCATGCTTTGTGTATAGTATTGGCAGTTAGCAGAGGCTAACTAAATATTAACTTGTGAGTTAGCATATGCTAATCATTAAAAGAGCATATACTGGACTTTAGAAGGAGTGAACAGGTATGGCACAGATGAATATGGTTTCCACCGGGGCGGCGCTGGCGCTGCTGGGGGGAATTTTATGGGCGGCGTTCCGGGTGAGGAAATGGCTGCGGGAGAAGGTGTGCCATGTCTGAGGAATTTCTGGTTCGCAACTGCGCCCCCACGCTGGCGGGGTTGAAGACGGCCAATCTGTTCTCCTGCCCCTGCGCCGGGCGGGAGGAGCTGGCCCGGTCTCTGCGGCAGCTGAACGGGCGGCTGAACGGCAAGGGGCTGCGGATCGTGCCGCTGCGGTTTTCCCAGGGGCGGGCGCTGATCTATCTGTACCGGCCCGGGCGGCTGCAAGCGGACATGGCCGACGCCCAGGCGGCCCGGATGCTGCGGGAGCTGGGCTACGACCCGGAGAACTCCAACCGCTGCCTGGTGCGGCTGAGCCAGCGCCTGCGGCAGAGGGAGGAATTCCCCCACGAGATCGGGCTCTTCCTGGGCTACCCGCCAGAGGACGTGCGGGGCTTCATCGAGCACCACGCGGACGGCAGCAAGTGCACCGGCTGCTGGAAGGTATACGGCGACGAGACTGCCGCCCGGCGGAAATTCGACCAATACAAAAAATGCACCCGGGTCTACTGCGACCAGTGGAAAAAAGGCAAGAACATCGAACGCCTCACCGTCGCCGGTTGAGAGGATAAATTTGGGTGCGGCTGCCAGCCGCCTGAGCGGAGTGGCTTGGGAAATGGGAATTCTTTGACGATTCGTCCGGGGCGGCTGGCAGCTGCATCGAAATGGGCAGTTTTGTCCAAAAAATGAGCAGAAAGGTTGATCGATCATGAAAAAAGTAGCAATTTGTTATTGGAGCGGCACGGGCAACACCCAGGCCATGGCCGAGGCAGTGGCCGAGGGCGTCAGGGGCGCGGGCGCGGAGGCCCAGGTGTTCACCGCCAGTGAGTTTGACGCGGCCAAGGTGGACGGCTTCGACGCCATTGCCTTCGGCTGCCCCGCCATGGGCGCGGAGGAGCTGGAAAGCGATGAATTCGAGCCCATGTTCACCGCCTGCGAGGGCAAGCTCTCCGGCAAGCCCATCGCCCTGTTCGGCTCCTACGGCTGGGGCGACGGGGAATGGATGTCCACCTGGGAGGACACCTGCCGCGGCGACGGTGCGGAGCTGGTCTGCAACAGCGTCATCTGCCAGGAGGCCCCCGACGCCGACGCCCTGTCCGCCTGCCGCGCCCTGGGCGCAAAGCTGTCCCGGTAATTTCCGTTAAAAAAGGCAAATTTCCTAAGGCAACATACCTCCTAAAGGCACCCAGCCCCCCGCCGCAAGGCGAGGGGCTGGCGTGTTTTTATACTATTTCCTGATTAAAATCTTTTTTAAAGATTTTAATTGGAGTTCAGTATTATCTCTGTCTCTTATACACATCTGACGCTGCCGACGATATGCAGTGTGTAGATCT
>USEU01000098.1 GCA_900553805.1 uncultured Eubacteriales bacterium | reverse complement strand
CCTTCCTGATTAAAATTAAGATTTTAATCAGGAAATAGTATCAAACTGAAGAAGTAGGGCAAAAAGGCGGCTGCGGCTCGCAGACACAATTGCGCGGTGTTGCCTTAGATGTTTCCAGCAAGCGCACATTTGCTTCCATTTGATGCACATGGCCTATTTTCGGCCGCTGCGCATCCGCGCCAGCAGGAGCTTTCCCTGGGATTTGAGCCAGGCCTCTTCCCTTTTGTATTGCGGCAGCACCGCCTCCACCGTGCGCCAGAAGGCGGCGGAGTGGTCCATATGGAGGCGGTGGGACAGCTCGTGGACGATCACGTAGTCCTGCACGGATTCCGGGGCCAGCATCAGCAGGCAATTGAAATTTAGGTTGCCCGCGCTGGAGCAGCTGCCCCACCGTCCGGTCTGGCTGCGGATGGTGATGCGGCCATAGGTGACCTGCATCCGCTGCGCATAGGCTGCCACCCGGGGCGGAAGCTCCTTTGCCGCCTGCCGGGCCAGAGCCTGAATATTCTCGGCGCGCAGGGGCGCTTCCTCCCCCGCTTGGTTGGCCGCGCGCACCTTTTCCATGGTCTTTTCGATCCAAGCGGCCTTCTCCTCCAGAAAGCGGTCGATCTCCCGCTGGGGCAGGCGGGCCGGGGCGCGGACGACCAGCTCCCCCTCCGGGGTGATCTGGATGCTCAATGTTCTGCGCTGGCTGTGGATCACGGCTGCGTTCCATTTGTTCATGGCTGCTCCCACTCCACGCCCTCAATGGCGCGGATATTTTCAATAAAAATCATTTCACCGTTTTCCAGCATCACGGCGTTGCGGTACGGGTCGAGCTTCTTCACCCTGCCGCATACCCACACGTAGCTGCCGCCAGGCTTGTTTTCATCCTGCCGGAAGCAGAGAAAGCGCACCTGGCCGGTTTCCTCCAGATGGTCGGCCAGATAGCACAGCGCCCGGTTCAGCAGCTCCTTGCCGTCGGCCTCCAGGTCGGTCTCCGCCTCCGTCAGGCGGGCGCTCTCCTTCAGCACATCCTCATAGCCCACCAGCGCGGCGAAGGGCGAAAACTGCGCGCCCCGATCCACCATGGACATGCGGGCATGGCGGCCGGACACAGGGCGCGGCAGATGGAGAATATCGTCATATTTGTGCGTTTTCCCAATATCCATTGTAGGCGTAACCATCCTCTCCAATCAGAAGCGCGCTGCTGGGGTGGAAGCCCAGCAGCTTCAGCGCCGCCTGCCGCTCCACCGCATAGCAGGGCGCTTTCGTGATCACCCTGGGGGCGAAGAACGCGGGAATCTGCGGCAGCAGCAGGGAAAGAATTGCAGCGATCCGATTCTCTTCCTCGCAGTCACTGCGCAGATCCAGCCGCAGAACCGCAGCGCTGTCATACGCATCATCCGAGCTGCGGGTAAACAGCTCCACCGTCCCGATCACCTGCCCGGCTGCCTTATCCACAATGCACCAGCGGACGAACCAGCCGTTGTCATAGGAATCCTGCCAGAAATCGATGGCCTTTTGCATCCGCTCCAGGGTCGTATAGTAAAAATTATCCCCGTGGCAGTTGTCGCTGTTGAAAAACGGGAGCGCATGTTTGTCGCTGTAAACCTGCAGCAAGGCCGGAGCATCGGCCATGGTAACGGTGCGGAGCAGATACCGCTCATTTTCAAAATTCTCAAAGCTCCTGTAAATATCCTTCATAGTTGCCTCCTATGCCTTGTGTCCGCCGATCTGGCCGTTGCGGGAAATGGTGGTGGCTCCCTCCTCCAGATCCATCCCCCGGACGATGGCGTTTTTCCCAAACTTCTTTTTGATGCCCAGCATGGCCCTCTGGCGGCGCTTCTCCCGCTCCAGCTCCACATCCTCCGCCGCTCTGCGCTGGGCGTCGCCGAACAGGTCCAGCTGCTCAAAATTCTCCCTTGGCGCGTCCTCCCGCTCCAGGAAGTTGGCGGTGAGGGTCAGACGGCGTACCAATAGATCCTTGTTGGAAATGCGGTCATACAGGGCCGTCACCGCCTCCATGATCTTCTTGGTGGAGGACATGCGCCGGTCCAGATTGGCGGTGCCGTGGGAATGCTTTGGAATTTTCCGCCCGTAGCCGTCGGTCACCACCTCGCCGTGGTATTTATCCCGAATCTCCGGACGGGTCAGGCTCTCTACATCGTAGCCGATGGTGAGGGTCAGCTGATTGGTGGTCAGGCCCTTTTCCACCAGGTCCAGCGTCAGCTGGTCGGCCATCTCCCGCACCACCAGGCGGGTCTTTTCCCAGTCGTAGGGGCAGGTGAGCACCTGGCCGGAGCTGACGGAATTGGTGGTGGGCTTATACGCCTTGATGTCCCCGATGGTGCAGGGTTCATACCCCCAGGCGTGGTCGATCAGCAGCTCCGCGTTGATGCCGAAGAGGGAGTATAAAAGGTCCTCGTTGAAAAAGTCCGTCTGCTCGCCGAGAGAGCAACGGGCAATGTCCCCCATGGTGTACAGGCCGTGCTTTTCCAGCTTCCTGGCGTAGCCCCGGCCCACCCGCCAGAAGTCCGTCAGCGGCCGGTGGGCCCACAGCAGCTGCCGGTAGGTCATTTCGTCCAGCTCCGCGATCCGCACCCCCCGCTTGTCCGGCTCCACATGCTTGGCCACAATGTCCATGGCCACCTTGCACAGGTACAGATTGGTGCCGACCCCTGCCGTGGCGGTGATGCCGGTGCAGTCCATCACCCGGCGGATCAGCATTTCCGCAAAGCCCCGGCCATCCACGCCGTAGATTTTCAGATAGGGGGTGGCATCGATGAACACCTCATCGATGGAGTACACATGGATGTCCTCCGGGGCGACATATTCCAGGTAAAGCTCGTAGATCTTGGAGCTGATATACATATAGTGGGCCATCTGGGGCGGGGCAACGATATAGTCCACCTCCCAGTCCCGGTGCTTGGCCAGAAGATAAGCGTCGCTGCTCTTGCCGGTGAGCTGACGGTTCGGCGCTTTGCTCCTGCGCAGGGCATTCACCTCCGCCACCTTCTGCACCACTTCAAACAGCCGCGCCCGCCCCGGGATCCCGTAGGCCTTCAGCGAGGGGGACACCGCCAGGCAGATGGTCTTTTCCGTCCGTCCCGCGTCCGCCACCACCAGGTTGGTCCGCATCGGATCCAGCTCCCGCTCGACACACTCCACCGAGGCATAAAAGGATTTCAGATCAATGGCAACATAGCTCTTCCCCACGGGTTCCCCTCCCTTCCTGATATTTTCCCCTAATCTTGGCTCCCCGATGGGGGAGCTGGCAGCCCTTACGGGCTGCCAGAGGGGGTGTCGTTCGGTGAATGGTAACAATCCAAGGTTACCAACGCCACCCCCTTTGCCGCTTCGCGGCACAAAATTGTAGTATGATTGCCACCGGCAATCATTGCTATCTTGCTTCGCTGCGCGAAGCACCACCCCCAGAGGGGGCAGCAAGATGATATTCCCCTAAGCTGATAACATTATCCCTGAAAAGGGGCAGCTCGGGTAATTTCCTCCAATTTTGATTTTATTATAGAACATCTGTTCTCATTTGTCAATCAAAAAGAACATAGGGCAACACCGCACAATTTGGCAAGAAGCCCCAGCCTGGATTTTTGGCTCA
>USEU01000097.1 GCA_900553805.1 uncultured Eubacteriales bacterium | reverse complement strand
TGAGCCAAAAATCCAGGCTGGGGCTTCTTGCCAAATTGTGCGGTGTTGCCTTAGGTAAATCGCCTGCGGCTGAAAAAACCTCGCTGCCGGACAATGCAGAGCTCCGTTCGTTTTTCCTGAGAATTCCCACGCATTGGTGATTGATTTTTGTATGAAAATGGACTATACTATCAGGGCGTATATGTAGAAATATGCCCGCAAGGGCCTTTTTTGTTCGAAAAATCAAGTAATTGGTGGGTTTTGCGCGAGAGGAAAGCGCCTGACGGCAGGATCGGCTGCCTGCGCCGGAAAATGAAACCCGTCGATGTGAGGATGAGAATGTTGAAGAGACATAGTAACATCAAGTGGACGCTGTTTGCCTACGATGTGGTGATCATACTGGCAGTGGAGCTGCTCCTGCTGGAGTTTTCCGGCGAGACGATCCCCTATCCCAGCGTGGTGTATCATATGGGCATGACCTGCGTCTGCGTCTTTGCCGCCCGGTTTGCGGGAAAGATTTACAGCCAGGTGTGGAGATACGGCGGCATCCAGTGCTACATGCGGCTGCTGGCGACGGATGCCGTGGCGTTCGTGTTCAACTATTTTCTGGAGCAGATGCTGATCCCGGCGCGCATTCCCTTTGCCCGGCTGGCGGCCATCTGCTGCACCAATCTGCTGGGTGCGCTGGCCATCCGCATGATCTACCGCTACGCCTACAAGTGCGGCGACAACAGCACGCCCTTCGGCCGGTTCTTGCTGGTGCTGCTGCATCTGTTTGCCGGAGAGCGGGTGTTGGGCGAGCGGACGGAGCACTCCAGCCGCATCAAGATCGCCATCATCGGCGCAGGCCGGGTGGGCGTCAGCCTGGCGGACGACCTGCTGAATAACCCCAACGCCGCCTATTTGCCCCGCTGCTTCGTGGACATCGACCGGGAGAAGGTGGGCCGGGACATCCGGGATATCCCCGTCCTGGCCGAGGGAAGCGCGGCGCTGGCCCAGATGCGCGACCTGGAGATCCAGGAAGTGGTGTTTGCCATGCCCAACCTGGAGGAATCCGCCAAGAAAGCTTTGTTTGAGACCTACGCCGGCGCGGGCTACAAGGTCAAGATCTATGATACACCCACCATGCAGGCCGCGGGAGAGCGGAAGCAGCTGCGGGAATTTGATATTGAGGACCTGCTGTTCCGCAAGCCCATCTATACGCTGAACCAGCGGACCGCCGCCTATTATGTGGGAAAGACCGTCCTGATCACCGGCGGCGGTGGCTCCATTGGCAGTGAGCTCTGCCGCCAGATCGCAAAGCTCGGTCCCCGGCAGCTGATCGTGCTGGATATTTATGAAAACTGCGCCTATGACATCCAGCAGGAGCTGAAGATCGCCTATCCCCAGCTGGATCTGAAGGTGGAGATCGTCAGCATCACCAACAAGGTGGGCGTGGCACGGGTGTTCCAGAAGTACCACCCGCAGATCGTCATCCATGCCGCCGCCCACAAGCACGTGCCCCTGATGGAAAACAACTGCATCGAGGCGGTGGAGAACAACGTGTTCGGCACGCTGAACGTGGTGCAGTGCTGCGAGGAATTCGGCACGGAGCGCTTTATGATGGTCAGCACCGACAAGGCGGTGAATCCTACCAATGTGATGGGGGCGACCAAACGCCTGTGTGAAATGATCGTCCAGGCGCACAGCATCGATGGCAGGGTAAAGTACAGCGCCACCCGGTTTGGCAATGTACTTGGCTCCGCAGGTTCGGTGATCCCGCTGTTCAAGCGGCAGATCGCCGCCGGCGGCCCCATCACACTGACGGACCGGCGGATCTCCCGCTACTTTATGACCATCCCGGAGGCATCCCAGCTGGTGCTCACCAGCGGCGCCATGGCGCGCAACGGTGAGCTTTTCGTGCTGGACATGGGAAAGCCGGTGTACATCCTGGACCTGGCGGAGAATATGATCCGTCTGTCCGGCGCACAGGGGATCAAAATCGTGGAGACCGGCCTGCGCCCCGGTGAGAAGCTGTATGAGGAGCTTCTGGTGAAAACCGAGGAACTGGACCGCACCGACAACGAGCTGATCTTCATCGAACGGGATACGCCTGTGACCATGCAGGAGCTGGAGGAAAAGCTGACGCTCCTGCGGCAGGCCATCGCCACCGATGACGACGAGGCAGTACGCCGCGCCATGAAGGCGGCAGTACCCACCTACCGCACCGCCGAAGAGCAGAAGACCGGCGCAGCGGTATGACCTGTACTATATGATTTGTCCCCCGCAGCCTGGAAAAGGGACTGCGGGGGATGCTTTTTGCCCCGGTGCAGAAAATCGGCGGAATTGCATTTGCATCTGACACGGGAAGCTGGTATAATAAAGTACGCAAGATGACACGTAAGATAACACGCAAGTTGAGGGGATTAGATCGCCCACCGCGCAAAAAAAGAGCCTGCCCGTTTTTATTTGGGCAGGCTTTTGCGGTTGAGGTGTGATACCCACCTCGACACTGTTTCGGCGAGGAAGCGCAGGAGGCAGGCGGCGAGAAATACGATGAGGAAGCCCCACAGGAATACGAGGAGCGGGCTTTTTGAGAGATATAGGATATTCTGGAACTGCGCCGCTCCCGGGGTCAGGAAGAAGAGGGAGTGGAGCAGCCACATGTAGATGCCGCGGGCGGCCAGCAGATCGAAGCATTTCTGAAGCCGCGCCAGGCCACAGGCGGCATACAGGTTGGAAAGCGCGTAGATCAGGCAGGGCGCGAGGAACACATCCAGGTACGCGCGGCTGGAAGCGTAGTACCGGGCGTACAGCAGCGCGGCGCACACCGCGACCCAGAAAAGAGAGGCGGCAGCGCTGACCTTTCTGCGTTTCCAGACGGGATAACGGCTGTCCGCGATCCAGGTTCCGATCATGATGCAGGGCATATAGGTGAGGTAATCCAGCACGTCCCCGTATTGCAGCCAGGGCGCGGCCCACCTGTAAAGACAGTAGTACACGGCCCAGAACGGCGCGACGGCGATAAGTTCCTGCACCAGCCGGTTCGGGCAGGCCCGCATCAGCCGTACAAATGCCAGATAGCTGAAAGCAGCCAGGATAAAGAACCGAACGTACCAGGCAAAGCGGATCAGCAGCTCCCCATGGAAAAAGCACAGGGTGATCTGATCCGGCAGGTCCCGGAGGGAAACGGATCCGGGAGCGGCGAGTTCGTTCAGGATGTATTCGGCTGCCAGGCACCATTCGTAGGCCAGCAGGACTTTACCGATCCGCTGGGCGGCTTTCCTCAGGGATACCTGCCCCTTGCCCCAGCCGTAGCCGGTGATCACCGCAAACATGGCGACGCAGATCTTGAATTGCCGCGCCGCCATCCAGCTCAGCGAGGCTCCGCCGGGCAGATAAATCGCCGGCTCCAGCGCCGCGCCGCCCACCCGCCAGGCCGGAAAGCCCCAGAAATGGTGCATCAGCATCATAATGATGGCGACGGCTTTGATGAAATTGGTTTCATTTCTTGTCAGAAAACAGTCCTGCTTTTCCATTGGCAATACTCCGCTTGTAGAATCGTATCCATATATAGCACAGACCCGGGGAAATCGCAAGGGCCTTTCCGATCGTTATAGAAAGGCGAACACAAAAAAATGCCGAAAGGCTCTCTGCTGGTAAGACAGTAAAATCAAATTTCTTGGAACAGGCATGACCAAAATCATGCCTGTTCCGCTTTTAGCAGCTCGTCCACGGGAATGTAGCCCACAAGGTCGTACTCGATATGTACCTTCTGCCTGCGCT
>USEU01000096.1 GCA_900553805.1 uncultured Eubacteriales bacterium | reverse complement strand
CATCTCGACATTTTTCTGAAGCTGGGCAGCACCTATGAGGCCGTCTATACACCCCACAAGCACACCGCGGGCATCACCAGTCTAATTTGAATTGAGCCAAAAATCCAGGCTGGGGCTTCTTGCCAAATTGCGCGGCGTTGCCATAAATCAATCCCGCAGGCCGACCGGCCTGCGGGATTTTGCTTCTGGGAACTCGCCCGTTGAATGGAGCGCACCCCCGGTTTCCTTGTAGACCAACTATGGAAAGTCAAGCAGGAAGTTGGTCAGAAAAAGCGGTAGAATGAGTCAGCAGGGAATGGATGATACGAACAAGTTTTTTTGCGACGTGGGATCTAACAACGGCGGCAGGTTTGCCCTCGGCAGCTTTCTTTGAGCGGTATAGGGCGAAGGTAGAGGAATAGTTTGGGGCGTAGCCGGCTGCCTGCAGGAGCGCCCAGCGGAGGAATGGAGAGCCTCTCTTGACCATTTTCCCAGAAGTGGGGACAAACTTACCTGACTGGTAAATACTCGGCTCCAGGCCGGCAAAAGCCAGGAGTTTGGCGGGAGAAGAGAAGCGGCGGATATCACCGATCTCGGCGGCAATGGTCGCGCCCAGCGTGTAGCTGATACCAGGGATGGAGAGGATCGGCGAATCGATCTTATCCATAATGATCTTGATTTCCCTGTCATATTCCGCGATCTGCTCGGAGAGCAGGCCGATCCTCTTCAGCAGCATCCTCAGCTCCATTGCCTTCGCGGAGGAATGGTTGCCGACAGAGTTTTGGGCCAGCTGCCTCAGATGCTCCGCCTTTGCTCTTCCGAAACGCCCTCTGGATGTTTTCCTCAAAAGTGCGGCCAGGGTGTCACAGTGGCAGGCCGCGAGCCTGGCGGCAGAAGGATACTGCTTCAGAAGCGCGGCGGCGGAATTACCAAAGATATCAGAGAATTCCCCCAGCAATTCCGGGAAAAGGAGGACCAGAAGCCGTTTGACCTTATTTTTAAGGGCAGAACGGTCCTGCACGACAGAAAATCTTGCTCTGGATAGTGACTTTAGCTCCTGGATGTGGTAAGATACAGGCAGGTCGGGCTGGAAGCCTTCCTCAGCAATGAATTGCGCGATGCCTTTTGCGTCAGCTTTGTCTGTCTTTGTCTTTCTGAGAGTGGTAGCACATTGATGCTTTTTGATCAGCAGCGGATTGATGGTTGAGACATCGAATCCCTTACGCCTCAGGAAAACAGAAAGGTTTTCGCTGTAAATGCCGGTAGCTTCCAGTCCGATCTTTATTTCGTCGGAAGAAAGCTCCACCAAGGCGGCAAGCAGACTGTCAAAACCGTCAGCCGAATTGGAGATGGAGAAAGATCGGAAAATCTTTTTCTTCTCATTCAGAATGCAGCAGTCATGCTTTTCAGACGCGACGTCAAGGCCAACATAGAACATAGCGGAAGCTCCTTTGTGATGTTCTGATACTGTGTTCCCACAGCGTTCCGGCTGAGTATCCTTGCTCGAAATAAAACATCTATGTGTTATCCAACTTATTAACTCTTCTGCCCGGAGCTGTGGTCGTAGCCTACAATGAACCAGTCACATTTCAGTGCCGGACGGGACGAGAACCGATCCACAGTATCTGAACTATTTTATCACATTTCCGCTGCTGACTCCATTATACAAGGGGACGACACAGAAGGGTCACAGCGGCGATTGTTTGATTTTGGCGTACCGTCTGGGGTATTGGGGCGGGGTGGGCTTTGTTTTTTTCAGGATGACGAGGGTATGTACCGCGCCGTCGAAAGAAAAGTCCTTTCGTTCCTCCAGCCGCAGGCCCAGCTCAGGCAGGGCGCGGGCGCATTCGGCCAGCTCCTCCCTGGCGGCGGAGCCTTTCAGGGCGATGACCCGCCCGCCGGGGCGGACGTAGGGAGCGGTAAGCTCCAGCAGGATGTTCAGCCGGGCCACGGCCCGGCTGGTGGCCACGTCGTATTGCTCCCGGCAGGACTGCACCGCCTCCTCGGCCCGGGCGGTGACGCAGCGGGCGGAAATGCCCAGGGTGGGCAGCGTTTCCTCCAGCCAGCGCACCCGCTTGCCCAGACTGTCCAGCAGCGTGACCTCCAGCGCCGGGCAGGCCACGGCCAGGGGGACGCCGGGAAAGCCCGCGCCGCAGCCCACGTCGATCAGCCGCTTCCCGGAAAGGTCCCCGGCGGTGAGCACCGTCAGGCTGTCCAGCAGGTGGAGCTTGGCCACCTGGGCGGGGTCGGTGATGGCAGTGAGATTCATCACCTCATTCTGCCGGATCACCGCTTCGCCGAAGGCGCACAGGGTATCCATTTGCTTCTGGGTCAGGGTCAGCCCCAGTTGGGGCAGTCCGGCGGCCAGGGCGTCCATCATTTCATTCATCTTATCCCCTCGCGTTCACAATGCCGGTGAGGTCCACCTGGGCCTCGTCGTAGGGGTCAAACTGGTTTTCCACCACGGTGATGGCGGGCAGGACCACTTCCTGAATGTGCCAGTTCACCAGCAGGTCGCAGACCTGGCCGTAGGAGGCCACGCCCGCCGTCTCGCCGCTGACCTTGAGGTAGGCGTCGTTGATGGAGTCGGCCAGGTTGGTGGCCACCGGGTCCTTGCGGTTCCGGAAGAAGGCGTCGTACTGCTCCATGTCCCGGCGCAGGTTGGTCCCCACGCTGCCCTCAATGCGGGCGGCGGCATTCGCGGCCTGCATCACCAGATTGGGGTCGATGGTGGTGGATTTGCCCACGCTGACCAGGGCGGTATAGCAATAGCGGTAGGCCATGAAATAGGCGGAATACTGGAACTGCCGGTTGGCGTTGAAGGAGCAGGCCAGGAAGGCGGCGAAGTTGGCGTCCCGCTCCGAGGCGATGCACATGCGGTGGGCCATCTCATGGCACATGGTAAAGGGCAGCACGGAGGCGGGGATCTGGGGGTTCACCGCCGCCTCGCCGGTGAGGGGGAAGGTGAAGCCGGTGATGCCCATGGAGCTGTACAGATTCGCCCAGCCCAGCTTCTTCACCGGCAGGGTGGACCCGGCGAACACGGGGAAGTAGCGCTGATAGGTCAGGTACTGGAACCCGGTGCCGGCCCGGCTGGCCAGAGCGTCGAAATCCTCAAACGCCAGGTTGCCGTTTGCGTCCCGGCTCACCTGGTCGGCCATGGTGTTGGCCTGGTTCTGGTAGTACTCCGTGGCCTCCACGATCTCATCCAGGGTGCAGCCGGATACGTCCATGCGGATGTCGTCGGCCAGGTCGCCGGCATAGTAATTCATGCCGTAGACCAGGGTATGGAGCATGAAGATGAAGCTGGCCGCCGCCAGCACCCAGCCGAACCACTGGATGAAGCTCTTCTTGGTGACGATCACCACCACCAGGGCCGCGACTGCCACCACCAGCAGCGCCACCGCCAGCAGCTGCCACACCAGGAAATCCACCTGGCTGCTCCACTGGGCCAGGGTCTGCTCCAGGGTGCGAATGACGTAGGGATAGACCATATCCACCAGCGCCGAAAACTTCTGCCCATACTGGGCCAGGGCATAGGTGATCCCGGCAAAGATCGCCGCAGTCAGATATCCGCGCAAATTTTTCAAAGGGGCGTCCTCCTTCAGAACACATTTCAGTATCAACAGCAGCCGCAGCCGCAAAATGGGTATAAAGATATAGAATAGTATAACACATTTTGCGGGGAATGTCTCTATGTATTTTTTTAATTTTCTATGGCAACAGGCGCGCAATTGTGTCTGCGAGCCGCAGCCGTCTTTTTGCCCCACTTC
>USEU01000095.1 GCA_900553805.1 uncultured Eubacteriales bacterium | reverse complement strand
TTTATGGAATAAGGTGAATAATGGGACTCGAAGAGAGCGGCCCGCCCCTAAGGGCGGGTAAAAAAGTGTCCAGTGGACACTTTTTTAGCTCGGGGGAGAGTCCCTTCCCCATCATTTTGAGTACTCCCAACCGGGGTGCTTATTCTTTATGGAAAAGGGTTTGTACGATAAATATATAAGCCCCAAATTTGCTTGTAGGGGACGGGGCGTGTTCCATTCAACTGACCACGGAGAAAAGACGACCCGCCCGCGGCTGATTGGCTGCGGGCGGGGTTTTGGGGTTGGGGGATATCGCTCAGATCATCTTGCTGAAGACGCTCAGCAGGAAGCCGGCGGCGATGGCAGAGCCGATGACACCGGCCACGTTGGGGCCCATGGCGTGCATCAGCAGGAAGTTGGCGGGGTTGGCCTTCTGGCCTTCCTTGTTGGAAACACGAGCGGCCATGGGCACGGCGGAGACACCGGCGGAGCCGATGAGGGGGTTGACCTTGCCCTTGGTCAGTGCGCACATCACGTCGCCGCCCAGCAGGCCACCGGCGGTGGAGATGCCGAAGGCGATAACGCCCAGCAGGACGATCTTCAGGGTGCTGGCAGTCAGGAAGGTGGAGCCCACCATGGTGGCGCCCACGGCGGTGGACAGCAGAATGGTGACGATGTTCATCAGGGCATTCTGCGCGGTGTCGCTCAGGCGGTCGGTCAGGCCGGTCTCCTTGAAGAGGTTACCCAGCATCAGGCAGCCCACCAGGGAAGCGGTATCGGGCAGCAGCAGGGCCACAAAGATGGTGACCAGGATGGGGAAAATGATCTTCTCGGTCTTGGTGACGTTGCGGGTCTGGACCATCTTGATCTTCCGGGTCTCGGGGGTGGTCAGCAGCTTCATAATGGGGGGCTGGATCAGGGGGATCAGCGCCATGTAGGAGTATGCGGCCACGGCGATGGCGCCCAGCAGATGGGGAGCCAGACGGGTGGTCAGGAAGATGGCGGTGGGGCCGTCCGCGCCGCCGATGATGCCGATGGAGGCAGCCTCTCTGCCGGTGAAGCCCAGGGCAACGGCGCCGATGAAGGCGACGAACACGCCCAGCTGCGCGGCAGCGCCCAGCAGCAGGCTCTTGGGGTTGGAGAGCAGGGGGCCAAAGTCGGTCATGGCGCCCACGCCCATGAAGATCAGGCAGGGATACAGGCTGGTTTTGACGCCGATGTAGAAGATATCCAGCAGGCCGCCCTCACGCATGATCTCGCCATAGCTGTGGTACATGGGGCTGCTGGGATCCATAAAGGCGTCCCACAGGCCCTGATGGTACAGGCCGGCGTTGGGCAGGTTGGTCAGGATGCAGCCGAAGGCGATGCCCACCAGCAGCAGCGGCTCAAACTGCTTGACGATGGCCAGGTACAGCAGCACGCAGCCGATGACCAGCATCACCAGGTACTGCCAGCCGTTGTCGGACAGGAAGCTGGAGAAAATGGCATTAAAGCCGGAGCCTTCCCACAGATTCAGAAGGATCGCACCAATATCCATTGGAGCCCCTCCTTAACCGATCACCAGCAGAGGTGCGCCGGTATCCACGGTAGCGCCCTTGGACACCACGACCTGAGTCACGGTGCCGTCCTTGGGAGCCATGATCTCGTTTTCCATCTTCATGGCCTCCAGGATGCACAGCACGTCGCCGGATTTGACGGCCTGGCCCTGGGTGACGTTGACCTTCAGGATGGTGCCGGGCATGGGGGCGTTGACAGGCTCACCCGCGCCGGTGACCACGGGGGCGGCGGCAGGAGCGGGAGCGGCAGGCGCGGCAGCGGGGGCGGGAGCAGCGGCAGGCGCGGGAGCGGCGGGGGCAATGGCCTCGTACTCGTCCAGCAGCATGGCCTCGCCGGCCTCGACCTCGACCTCATATACCCGGTTGTTCAGGGTCACTTTATACTTCATAATTACTTGACCTCCTTGATAGATTTGAAGCGAAGCTCGTTCAGGGGCTTGCCCAGCTTGTCGGCCACGATGGCCATGATCATGGCGGCGGTCTTGGGCTCCACGTCGTGGAGCTTCAGCTCACCGGCGGAGCCGGGGGCCACCGCCTTGGGGGCGGCGGGAGCGGCGGGGGCAGCGGCCACAGGAGCGGTGGCGGCCTGCTTCTCCTTGGCAGAGAAAGCTTTGCCCAGGGCCATGATGACCAGCATCAGCAGGACCAGGCCAAAGAACACCACGGCGTAGCCCAGCAGGCCATAAACGCCCGCCTCGCCCAAGGAGAGCTTGCTGGAGACGGCTTCCACGGTCTCGGCCACGGCCTCGGTAACATTTTCAGTCAGAAACATACTGGGTGACCTCCCTTATGCTTCGGTGATGGTATAGGTGACCTTGTTTTCCTCGGCAGCCTTGCGGCCCTCCAGGTACTTTCTGGCCTGGTCGGGGAAGCAGATGTAGCTCATCACGTCCTCCTCGCTGCGGGCCAGGTCGCCCAGGGCCTCCTTGGCGGCGGCGAAGTCAGCGCCGGTGCGCTTGGCATCCTCCACGCGGCAGTCGATGGCCTTGTCCATACCGGCCTCGGCCAGCACGCGGGCCTGGAGCTTCTCGTCCACGGGGGCGGGAGCGATGCCGTACTCGCCCTTCAGGTAGCTCTTGATCTCCTTGGAGATGTTCTTGTAGCGCTCGCCCACCAGCACGTTGGTGACAGCCTGGTTGCCCACCATCTGGCTCAGGGGGGTGACCAGGGGAGGATAGCCCATGTCCTTGCGGACGGCGGGGATCTCGGCCAGGGCGGCGTCGAACTTATCCATGGCGTGCATATCGGTCAGGTTGGCGATCATGTTGGAGAGCATGCCGCCGGGGACCTTGTACACCAGTGCCTGGGCGTCGGTGCCCATGGACTTGGGGTTGATGGTCTTATTGTCGATGTACTTCTGCTTCACGGGCTTGAAGAAGGCGTTGACCTCGTTGATCACGTCCTCGTTCAGGCCGGTCTCGATGCCCATCTGGCTCAGGGCGTAGTAGATGGTCTCGGTGGCGGGCTGGCTGGTGCCGTTGGAGAAGCAGGAGGTGGCGGTGTCGATGATGTCCACGCCGGACTCGATGGCCTTCATGACGGTCATATAGGCCATGCCGGTGGTGCAGTGGGTGTGCAGCACCAGGGGAACGGTGACGCCCGCGTCCTTAATGCCCTTGAACAGGTCCTCGGCCTCCTTGGGGGACATGGTGCCGGCCATATCCTTCAGGCAGATGGTGTCGAAGCCCATGCTCTGCAGCTCCTTGCACATCTCGGCGTACTTGGCGGGGGTGTGCACGGGGCTCTGGGTGTAGGAGATGCAGCCGGAGGCCACGGTCTTGGCGGTGGCGTACTTCTTGGTGGCCTCCAGGGCGGTCTTGATGTTGCGGAAATCGTTCAGCGCGTCGAAGATACGCAGCACATCGATGCCGTTCTTGATGGACAGCTCCACGAACTTCTCCACCACGTCGTCATGATAGTGCTTGTAGCCCAGCAGGTTCTGGCCACGCAGCAGCATTTGCAGGCGGGTGTTGGGCATGGCGGCGCGGATCTTGCGCAGCCGCTCCCAGGGATCCTCGTTCAGGTAGCGCAGGCAGCTGTCAAAGGTAGCGCCGCCCCAGCACTCCACCGAGTAATAGCCCGCCTTGTCCATGGTGGGCAGGATGTCGGCAAAGTCGGAGAAGGCCATACGGGTGGCCATCAGGGACTGGTTGGCATCACGAACGACAGTTTCAGTAAATTGGACTTTCTGAGCCATGTTGGATGAAACCTCCGTTTAAAAATTTGATAAATCCGGGTCACCCCGGGGCTATTTCCATGTAAGGACACAACCCGCAGGGGCACATATCATATGTTTGCGTTCCCTTGCTGCCCCCTCTGGGGGTGGTGCTCCGCGCAGCGAATCAAGATAGTAAT
>USEU01000094.1 GCA_900553805.1 uncultured Eubacteriales bacterium | reverse complement strand
GCCAAAAATCCAGGCTGGGGCTTCTTGCCAAATTGTGCGGTGTTGCCATAAAAAAATATTACGCTTTTGTGGGGGAGACCGTGTCCTTTTTTGCGGTTTGCATTTTCGCTTTTTTGTGCTATAATACGGAGGAAGAAAGGGGGGCGACGCCGTGTATCAGCCGCTTGCGGATCTGCTTCGGCCTCAGACGCTGGATGAGGTATTCGGGCAGGAGCATATTCTGGGGAAGGGCGCGGTGCTGCGCCGCCTGATCGACTCCGGCAAAATTCCAAACATGGTCTTTTACGGCCCCAGCGGCACGGGCAAGACCACCGTGGCCAACATTATCGCAAAGCAGACCAACCGTACCCTGTTCAAGCTCAATGCCACCACCGCTTCTACGGCGGACATCAAGGAGATCGTCTCCCAGCTGGATACCTTTATGGCCCCCAACGGGGTTCTGCTGTACCTGGATGAAATTCAGTCCTTCAATAAGAAGCAGCAGCAATCCCTGCTGGAATACATTGAAAACGGCAAGATCACCCTGATCGCCTCCACCACGGAGAATCCCTATTTCTATGTGTTCAACGCCATCCTCAGCCGCTCCACCGTGTTTGAATTCAAGCAGATCTCCGCTGCCGCCGCACTGCAGGCGGTGAAGCGGGCGGTGGGCTATATGGAGCAGCGCACCGCGCTGCATGCCCAGCCGGAATCCGGGGCCTTGGAATACATCGCCGGAGCCTGCGGCGGCGACCTGCGCAAGGCGATGAACGCGGTGGAGGTGCTCTTCTCCGCCGGTGTGTCCCAGGGAGACGCGCTGGTGCTGACGCTGGAGGACGCCAAGGCCGTCACCCAGAAGAGCGCCATGCGGGCGGACCGGGACGGGGACAATTACTATGACCTGCTGTCCGCTCTGCAAAAATCCATCCGCGGCTCCGACCCGGACGCCGCCTGCCACTATCTGGCCCGGCTGCTGGAGGCGGGGCAGATGCAGTCCGCCTGCCGCCGCCTGATGGTCATTGCCGCCGAGGACGTGGGGCTGGCCTTCCCCCAGATCATTCCCATTGTGAAGTCCTGTGTGGACATGGCCCTGATGCTGGGCATGCCCGAGGCGCGGATCCCCCTGGGGGACGCCGCCGTGCTCATGGCCACTTCCCCCAAGTCCAATTCCGGCCACCTGGCCCTGGACGCGGCGCTGGAGGATGTGCGCAAGGGACTGGGCGGAGATTTCCCCCGGCACCTGCAAAACGTCCATGCCGACAGCTACACCATGGAGCGGGAGCAGGGTTATCTGTATCCCCACGACTTCCCCAACCATTGGGTGCAGCAGCAATACCTGCCGGACGAGCTGGTGGGAACCAAATACTACGAATTCGGCCCCAATAAGCTGGAGCAGGCATCCAAGGTCTATTGGGACGCGGTGAAGAAATAAGGAGGAACCATGGACATTCGCCTGGGCGACACCCTTGTAATGAAAAAGCCCCACCCCTGCGGAGAAAAGCGCTGGCAGGTTTTGCGCACCGGCGCGGATTTTCGCCTGCGCTGCCTGGGCTGCGGCCATGAGCTGATGATCCCCCGCCAGAAAGCGGAAAAAAACATCCGCTCCGTGGAAAGACCGCCGGAACCCCTGAAATAAAAACTGTCCCCCGTCCGTCACAAAAGTCATGACGCGATGGGGGACGGTTTTTCCTTTTCCGGCCCGCATGGCCTGGGAGGTCCGGCGGCATTGGCCCGCTTGCCGCAGAATGCCGGAAACCAGAGTGGGAACTTGCGGCGGCGGACGGCTTGCAAACCGACTTCCTTCTTCGCCCAAGGCGGGTATACTGATGGCTGTCCAAGGGAAAGGGGGCGGCGAAATGAGGGCGGTATACATTGTGGCGGCGCTGAATTTCTGCATTGACGCGCTGCTCCTGGCCGGTACGGCGCTTTTGGCCGGACGGGCGCTGCATCCGGCGCGGCTGCTGGCGGCTTCGACGCTGGGGGCGGCCTATGCGGGGGCGTGCCTACTGCCGCAACTGCATGCCCTGGCCGGACTGCCCGGACGGCTGACCTGCCTGGGGCTGATGGCCATGGCGGCCTACGGCCCGGACGGGAAAACGGGCGGCGCCTTTATCCTGCTGACCATGGCCCTGGAGGGCGCGGCGCTGGCAGCGGGCAGGGGAGAGCTGTGGCAGCTGCCGGTGAGCCTGCTGGGGGTGCAGGCCCTGGGAGCCATGGCCTTCGGTGCACAGAGCAGGCGGCTGCTGCCGGTGCAGATCACCGGGCGCGGCGGCACCGTCTGCCTGAAGGCTCTGCGGGATACCGGCAACGAGCTGCGCGACCCGGTCACCGGCGAGGCCGTCCTGGTCATCGGCAGCGGCGAGGCCCGGCAGCTCACCGGGCTGACGGAGCGTCAGCTGGAGCGTCCACTGGAAACCATGGAGCACATGCCTCTGCCCGGACTGCGCCTGATCCCCTATCAGGCAGTGGGCGCAAAGAACGGGCTGATGCTGGCTATGCGCTTTGCCAACGTGCGCATCGGAAGGCGGGGCGGCTCCAGACTGGTGGCCTTTGCGCCCCAGAGCTTCGGCGAGGAATATCAGGCACTTGCGGGAGGGATTTTATGCTGAAATGGATCGCGCGTTTTTTCTGTCAGCACCACAGGCAGGGACTTTACTACATCGGCGGCAGCGAGACCCTGCCCCCGCCCCTGAAAGGGGAGGAGGAGAAGGCGGCCCTGGCCGCCCTGGAGCGGGGGGACGAGGGAGCAAAGCAGACGCTGGTGGAGCACAATCTGCGGCTGGTGGTGTATATCGCCCGCCGGTTTGAGAACGTGTCCACCGGCCTGGAGGACCTGATCTCCATCGGCACCATCGGCCTGATCAAGGCCATCGGCACCTATCGCCTGGATAAAAACATCCGCCTGGCTACCTACGCCTCCCGGTGCATTGAAAATGAAATCCTCATGCACATTCGCAAAATTTCCGGCCAGAAAGCGGAGGTATCCCTGGACGAGCCGATCAACCTGGACTGCGACGGCAACGAGCTGCTTCTGTCCGACATCCTGGGCACCGACGGCGACGAGATCGCCCGCCCCCTGGAGGACGACGTGGACCTGTGCGTCCTGCGCCAGGCGCTGCGGGAGTTGCCCAGCCGGGAGCGGGAGATCGTGGTCATGCGCTTCGGCCTGGAGGGCCGCAAGGAGCTGACCCAAAAGGAGGTGGCGGAAAAGATGGGCATCTCCCAGTCCTACATCTCCCGCCTGGAAAAGCGCATCATGGGCAAGCTCCGCAAGGAGATGATCCGCCAGACCAGCTGTGCTTGACGAAAATAGGCTTGCAAAGTTTTAACCGATATGGTATAATCGATACAAAGCATATCGATATAAAAGAAACGGAGCGATCCCAATGGAGCAGAAGAAGGTTTCCAAATCAGTGCTGAAGCGGCTTCCCGGCTATCTGGCCTATCTGAAGAGCCTGCCGGAGGATGCCCCCGCCCATATTTCGGCTACCTCCCTGGCCAATGCCCTGGGCATGGGCGAGGTGCAGGTGCGCAAGGATTTGGCCATCGTCTCCGACGGCGGCCGGCCCAAGATCGGCTACCTGCGCGAGAGCCTGATCACCGACATCGAGCAGTTCCTGGGCTACGACAACACCACCGACGCCGTGCTCATCGGCGCGGGCAAGCTGGGCCTGGCCCTGATGGGGTACAGCGGCTTTGAGGAGTACGGCCTGAATATCCAGGCGGCCTTCGATAATAACCCTGTGGCGGATAAGACGGAGGACGGCCAGCCCATCTATCCCATAACCAAGCTGGAGCACTTCTGCAAGGTGCACAAGGTGCTCATGGGCATCATCACCGTCCCCGCCGCCCATGCCCAGGAGGTGGCCGACCGGCTGATCGCCTGCGGCGTCAAGGCCCTCTGGAATTTTGCCCCCATCCACCTGGACGTCCCGGCGCATATCCTGGTGCAGAATGAGAACATGGCTACCTCCCTGGCCGTCCTCAGCGTCCACCTGCGGGCGCAGATCAAGGAGGAAAAGAAGGAGCAGGAGCAGTAAACATTCAAAAAAGGCAGGGCCTGTTGCAAAATACGCCCATGAAAAAACCACATCGACCATCCCGAAAGG
>USEU01000093.1 GCA_900553805.1 uncultured Eubacteriales bacterium | reverse complement strand
CATTCAACGAACCACACCCCCTCAGTCAGGCCGTTCGGCCTGCCAGCTCCCCCATTGGGGAGCCAAGGGCATGCAGTAATTTTTTGGTAGACGGATCGGGGGAAAGGATGTATAATTGTATCAAATCCGTGCTGAAATCCGCGCTGAGGTTGGAAATTCCGGGGAAGGGGGGCGGGGCAGATGCGGCGGGGGTTGTTCCCGTTTTTGAAGTACCGCATTTACCGGCGGACGTTTTTTCTGTATGTGACCATCATGGTGCTGGTCATCAGCGCCGTTTCGGTGGTGCTGCTGCTCAATGCCAACGCCACGGGGCTGGACCGCTTTTCCTCCGGGGCCAGCGCGGGGTTCTCCCTGCTGGAAATGAAGCGGCAGAGCGTGCTGGCGGGGATCGACCGGCTGTTCTTCCGCATTTACGCCACCCGGACCCTGGAGCAGGACTTCACCCGCTTTTTCGGGGCCACGCCGGAGGAATACATGCGCTACCGCCTCAGCCGGGGCGACCCCGGCTCCGAGACCTATCCCGAGGCCCTGGGCTCCGTGGTGGCCGCGTCGGACTACACCATCCGCTACGTGCTCCATGACGACGGGGAGCGGATCATGGCCGCCCAGTACAGCGACGCCGGGTATTCCCGCTACCGCTTCGTCACCCGCCGGGAGGCGGAGGCCCTGCGCCGGGGGCTGCTGGTATACACCAAGGAGCTGGCAGGGCAATCCGGCCCGGTGGGGCAGATGGTCTTTCTCATTGACCTCTCCGCCTGCGCCGCCGGGGTGATCCCCACGGAAAACGGCGGCATGTGCTATTTCGCCGGGGAGACGGCAGCCCCCGCGGGCGGCCTGGCCCTGTCGGAGAACGCCTGGCTCCAGCTGGCCGCCGGGGGCGACGGCAGCGGCACCGCCCGGCTGGACGGGCACCGGCTCTTCTTCTGGACCCGGACCGCCCCGGAGGCGGGCTTCGCGGTGGCGGCGGTGTCCTACCGGCAGCCGTACCTGTTCCCGTCGCTGTACGTGGTGGCGGGCATCTGCCTGCTGGTCGTGGTGGCCTTCGGGTTCACCACCGTGCTGTACGGCCGCCAGTTCACCGAGGACACCCACTATTTGCAGCGGATGCTGGACAGCATGAGCCGGGTCCAGTCCGGCGACTTCACCCCCATGGACCTGGGGGGCCGCAGCGACGAATACGGCCAGATCGCCGAGAACCTCAACGGCCTGTACCGCCACCTGGACACCCTGATCCAGCAGAAGTACGTGCTGACCATCAACCAGCAGCGCACGGAGATGAAAATGCTCAGCGCCCAGCTGAACCCCCACTTCCTCTACAACACCCTGGAGCGCATCCGCCTGCGGGCCCTGCGGGAGGGCGCGCCCACGGCGGCGGAGGCGGCGGCCAGCCTGGGCCAGCTGTACCGCAACATCGTCAAGACCGACCCCGTGATCCCATTGAAGCAGGAGCTGGAGATCACCGGGCAGTATCTGGAGCTGATGTGCTTCCTGTACGGCGACCAGATGCTCTATCACATGGACGTGGACGAGAGCCTGTACGATGTGCCCACGCCGAAGATCTGGATGCAGCCCATCCTGGAAAACTTCTTCAAGCACAATTTCCGGGAGGACGACCAGATCAAGGTGGTGGTGGTGGAGGCCCGCCGCCGGAGCGGCGGACTGGAGCTGGACTTCTTCGACAACCTTGGCTCCATCCCGGCAGACAAGTGCCGGGAGCTGAACCGGGTGCTCACCCCGCCCCGGATCCGGGAATACGCCGAGCGGTCGGACAAGGAGATCGGGCTGAAAAACGTGTATCTGCGGCTGTATCTGTACTATGGCGAGCGGGTGACCATGGAGCTGATGAACAACCAGCCCACCGGCGTGCGCATCCGCATTCGAATTCGGGACGAGGAGGAGAGAGATGTATCGGCTTCTGATCGTGGATGACGAAAAGGACATCCGGGAAAATCTGCGCTATCTCATCGACTGGGAAAAATTCGGCATCACCGCCGTGCTCACCGCGGATTCCTTCGAGCACGCGGTGGACCTGGCGGTGGACTTCCGCCCCCACATCGCCCTGGTAGACGTGAACCTGGGGGATCACTTCGGCTATGAGCTGGTGTCCGTGCTCCGGGGGCGGGGCTTTGACACCTGCTTCTGCATGATCTCCGGCTACGACGACTTTGTTCACGTCCAGAACTCCATGAAGGCCGGGGCCAGGGACTACCTGCTCAAGCCCATCAGCGTCCGGGAGCTGGAGGACTATCTGGAGCGCACCGTGGTGCGGGAGCTGGGGGGCACGGTGCGCCAGGCCAAATCTGCCGACGCCCAGCTGGACCCGGTGGCCAACCGGCCCTACAAGCACTTTTCCAACATCACCAATAAGATGATCCTCATCGTGAAGAACGACTACGGCTCCAACCTGTCCCTGACCTCCATCTCGAAGAAATTCAACATGAGCAGCAAGTACATCGGCCGGGTGTTCCTCAACGACACGGGGCTGAAATTCTCGGAATACCTGATGGTGTTCCGGCTGCAAACCGCCCGGTATCTGGTGGAGAACACCCGGGAGAAGATCTCCTTCATCATCTCCACCGTGGGCTACTCCCAGCAGAACAATTTCTATGTCCATTTCAAGCGCCTTTTCGGCGTCTCCCCCGGCGACCTGCGGCGCATCCGGGGCATCGACGAGCCGGAGCCGGACGCCCCGGAGGCTTCGGTATGAGGCGGCTGCTGGCGCTGGTCCTGGCGGCGCTGCTGCTGACCGGCTGCACCCCCGGGCCGGAGGGCGGCGAACGGCCCCAGGCGGAGGTGGTGCTGAACTACTACACCATCGGCGAGCCGGACCGGGACCTGGTTCTGGTGAACGACGCGCTGAACGAAATACTGACGGAAAAATACGGCTTTGCCGTCAATTATCGGAAGATCGGCTGGAACGAGTACGACAATTACCTCACCGCCATGCTCAATACCAACCAGCCCTTTGACATCGCCTTCACCTGGACGGACAACTACGAGGCCAACGCCCTGGCCGGGGCCTGGCTGGACCTGACCCCCTACCTCCAGAACGAGGGGGCGGACATGTACGCCGCCGTCAACGAGAAATTCTGGAAGGGCGTGCAGATCGACGGCAAGGTCTGGGGCGTGCCCACCAACAAGGAGCTGGCCGTGCCCCTGCAATTCGTGTTCAACCGGGAGCTGGTGGAGAAATACGGCATCGACGTGTCCAAGTACCATACCTTCCATTCCCTGCTGCCCCTGCTGAGCATGATTTCGGAGAACGAGCCGGAGTATATCCCGCTGTTCCTGGATTCCTCCCGCTATGACCTGATGTCCACCCTGGGCTACGAGTACATCACGGAGACCCTGCCCCTGGTGCTTCAGACCGGCAGCGACAGCTGCCGGCTGGTGTGCGGCTTCCAGCAGCCGGAGGTGCGGTCGCTGCTGCGCACCATGCGCCGGTACTATCAGGCGGGCTACATCAACGCCGACGCCAGCATCCGCACCACCTTCTCCCGGTTCGGCGACGAGAAGGTGTTCCTCCGCCTGGCCAGCGGCGGCCCGGACATCGACGCCAGCCTGAGCGAATCCTTCGGCTACGGGGTGATCGCCGTGCAGGCGGCCCGCAGCGTGGCCACCACGGCCTCCGCCCGGGCGGCGGTGATGGCCGTCAGCGCCCGCAGCGAGCACCCCCGGGAGGCGGTGATCTTCCTCAACGCCGTGAACACCGACCCGGAGATCCGCAATCTGCTGAATTTCGGCATCCAGGGCGTGCACTATGAGCTCACCGAGGCGGGCCAGGTGCGCAGCATCTCCGACGGCTACCAGGGCGTGAGCTACACCCAGGGCAACTGGTTCATCCTGCGCACCCGCCAGGGCGAAAGCCCGGACCGCTGGCAGACCTTTGAGAAATTCAACAACGCCGCCCAGGAGTCCGCCATCCTCGGCTTCATGCCGGACTACTCCGCCCACCCGGACATCGTGGAGGAGGTCACCCGCATCTACGGCAAATACTACTCCGCCCTCATCACCGGCACCGTAGACCCGGACACCTACGTCCCCCAAATGCTCGACGAACTCCAATCCGCCGGCCTGAACACCCTCCGGCAAGACCTCCAATCCCAACTGGACAATTGGTTGTTAGGGTAACACCGCGCAATTGTGTCTGCGAGCCGCAGCCGTCTTTTTGCCCCACTTCTTCA
>USEU01000092.1 GCA_900553805.1 uncultured Eubacteriales bacterium | reverse complement strand
TCATTGCTATCTTGATTCGCTGCGCGGAGCACCACCCCCAAAGGGGGCAGCGAGGTGTGCTCACTCAGCGGGTTCCAGCCGGAGCACGCCCTCCAGTGTTACGTTTTCCGGGTAGGCGCGGGCCAGCTCGTTCAGGCCCACCTGGGCCGTCCAGAATACCAGGGCCGCCGCGTCCCGGTGGGCGGGCAGCGGGCGGGCGTCGATGGCCGCCTCCCCCGCCCCCAGGGCGATATGGGGTGCTTCCGCCAGCAGCCCCGCCGAAGCCAGGTGCTCCGCCGCCCGGCCCAGGCACCGGCACAGGGTGCTCACCCCGGCGCACACCAGGTCATGCCCCCGCTCCCCCGCCCCGGCATGTCCCCGCACCCGCAGATGCAGCGATTCATCCAGAGCGGTATAAAACCGTACTGTTACCATGTGTTTCTCCTTTATGTGTTTCTTGGCTCCCCAATGGGGGAGCTGGCAGCCCGCAAGGGCTGACTGAGGGGGTGTGGTCCGTTGAATGGTGACAACTCAAAAATACCAACGGCACCCCCTTTGCCGCTTCGCGGCACTTCCCCCAAAGGGGGCAGCAAGAAGGGGCGCTACGTGGGATTGGTGGATTCGGCGACGCGTTGGCGGGCGGTGCGGGTGGCGTAGGGCTCCTGCTTTTCGCCCCGGAGGCCGGCTTTTCCGGCGGGCCGACGCTGCGGCTCCTGCCGTTCCTCCGGCGTTTCCTCCGGCGCTTCCTCCGGCGCGGCCAGGGCGGCGGCGGCCAGGGCCTGGCGGTACTGCCGGGCGCTGCGGGCGATGCGCTGCATCACCATGTCCTTGCGGTCGAAATCCATCATGTCCATGCAGGCCAGGGCCTGCTCCGCGTTGCGGGGGTCGAAGAATCCGGCGGAGTAGAATTGCAGCGCCATCTCGTTCTGGCTCAGCCGGGAATAGGCGCTCTGCTTCTGGGCGCTGACGCTGATATCGAACAGCGGCGCGCGCTCCAGCCCCGTCAGCTCATCGGTCTGGGCCTGCAAGCCCCGATTGCTGTAACGGATGAACTCCTCCGCCCCCGCCTCGCCCACGATGCGGAAGCACCGGGGCAGCCGGTAAAACTGGCGGATCAGCTCAATGACCATCAGGCAGATCTTGCGGAAGGCCCGGTAGGCGGCCTTGTTGCTGTCCCGGCTGAGCTTGCTGCCCGCCTCCTGCATGGCGGCGATGGCGCTGGCGGCGGTGACGCCGCTGCTGGTGCCGCCGGTGGAGATATCCCGGTTGCCGGTGACCTCCTTCAGTTCGTCCACCTTGCCGTTGAGCACCGCCAGATACACCTCGCTCAGCCCCGTGCTCTGGATGGGCAAAATGCTGTCCTGCCCCAGGCCGCCCTCCACGTGGACGAAGTCCCGGCTCAGGTCGCCGTACTCCTCCTCGTTGACGCTG
Organism: uncultured Eubacteriales bacterium; assembly: GCA_900553805.1. Taxonomy (GTDB): domain Bacteria; phylum Bacillota; class Clostridia; order Oscillospirales; family Oscillospiraceae; genus Faecousia. The sequence goes on along the minus strand of USEU01000092.1, from coordinate 2,921 downwards.
CCGTCGCTGCGGATGAAGTGCCGGGGCCGGGCGTTGACCAGCATGTTCATCAGGATCGCCTGGTTGCCCCGGTCGATGTACTCCTGGGCGCTCTTGGCCACGTCGATGTAGCCGAAGCCGCAGGGCGTGCCCTCGGTGCGGAACAGCGGGTCAAAGACGAAGGGATACAGTCCGTGGTCATACCAGCCCCGGCTGGCATACCGCTCCTCATTTTCCGAGGCGAAGAGCACCGTGTCGCCCACGAATTTACAGTAGTGCAGCACCGTCCGGCCGCCTGCGGTCTTTTTGTAGTACCAGTCCACCACGGCGCTTTTCCCGCTGGTGTCCACCCGGTCGTCATACAGGTATTTGCTGCTGACCTCCTCCGGCGACCCCAGCTTTTCCGCCAGCTGGGGGTAAGCCTCGATCAGGCCCGCGTTGCTTTGCAGCTCCACGTGGAACACGTTGGCCGAGGCCTGGATGTCGGTGATGCCGCTCTCCCAGAAGAGGTTCAGGATGTCCACCTTGCGGATGGCGATGTCCCCCAGGCCGTTCAGGCGGCGGTCGTCCCAGAATACGCCGTAGATGCCGGTGCCGGATTTGAGCTTGCAGTCGTTCACCTCGTCGTAGACCTGCTCAAATTCGCTCTGCTCCAGCACCACCGGCAGCACGGCGCTGAGCAGCCCGGCCTCCGCCCGGTCGCTCTCCTCCCGGGGCAGCACATTGGGGCTGGGGAAATTGTCCATCACGTCCGCGTGCTTGCTGGCGATGGCGTTGAACAGCCACCCGGAGGTGGGCTCCACCTGGGATTTGCCCCGGCCCCGCATGCATTCCCAGTGGCGCAGCTTGTACCACTGGGCGTTCTCCACCACCCGGCGTTCCAGGTTGGCCTTGCCCTCCTTGTAGCGGTTCAGGATGGCCCTGGCCCGGCGCACCTGCTCCTGGCCGATGGGCAGCTTTTTCACATTAGTCATTGATGATCTCCATTCCCGGCCGCTTTTCGGCCGCTGTGATCTGCTCCCTGGGAATGTCCAGGAAGAGCTTCAGGGGCGAGCGGGCGTAGCCGTCCGCCGCCTTGGGGAGCCGGGGCCGGATGGGGCGGCTCATGCAGAAATAGCGCACTTCGTCGGCCACGTGATCCTCGCCGTCGGTGTCCACATCCTCGGCGTTCACCCGGTCGTATTGCAGCAGGGGCATGGTGCGCCTGAACGCCCGGCAGTTCTTAAAAATGTACATCTGGGGATACCCGTTCTCGTCCAGCTGGAGGCGGTAGTGCACCTGCATCCAGCCGGGCAGCCGCTTGTTGTCCCCCGGCTGGAAGAATACCTGGTGCCGGGCGGCGGTCTGGGCGATGCTCTCGCCGGTCTCCCCATCCCAGATGGCGGGGTCGGCAATGCCGGTGATACGCCTGCCCCGGAGCCAGCGGTGCTCCGTCTCGATCTGCCGGATTTTGGAGAATACCTGCTCCGGCGTCCAGCGCACCCCCTCGTTGGGGGTGGCGGTGCAGCCGTACAGCTCCAGGATGCGGTAGGCCACCCCGTCGTAGTCCACCGCCCACCAGCCGCAGGAGAAGGGCCGGTGATAGCCCCAGTCGAAGCTGCGGTACAGCTTCCACTCCTTTGGGATCTCAAAGGGCTCGATGACGTGGGTGTACCGCCGGTCCCGGTAGTGATCCGGCCGGTCGTAAAAGTCCTCGAAGAACTGACCCTCGTATACGTCCCAGTCCCCCTGGAGCCAGGCCTTGCGCAGCTTGGGGGGCAGCTTCTCCAAGCTGCGCAGATACTGGGGCTGGCTTTTCATCAGAGCGGTGTTGTCGGTGCACAGGGCCTGGATGAAGGCGTAGTCCTCCGGGTGCTCCTGCTCCTGGAAATTGCGGTCGATGAACAGCCGCTTGAAATACCCGTGGCTGGGTCCGCCGGGGTTCAGGGTGAAATAGGTGCGCTTGGGGAAGTCGTTGGCCCCCCGGACACAGGCGTCGATCTGCACCAGCCAGCTCTCCTGGAACTGCCCCGCCTCGTCGGCGAACCATACGTCGTACTCCGCCCCCTGGTATTGGCCCAGATCCTCGTCCCCGTCGCAGTAGCCGAAGGTGATGGTGCTGCCGCCGGGGAAATAGAAGATCTTGTCGGACTTATTGTAGCTGGCCACTCCATTCATCATCAGCAGCAGGGGGGCGATGTGGTTGTTATACAGCTCCCGGTAGGTGCGCCGGGTGATGAGCACCTTGATGCCCGGATAGTGCAGACACAGCAGCACCGCCTTCCAGCGGACGAACCAGCTCTTTCCCCCGCCCCGCGCCCCGCCGTAGCCCACATACCGATGCCGTTCCAGCAGCGCCAGCCGCTGCTTCCCATTCGGCGCCGGCATCACCAGCTTACTGGGCATAGCTGACCGCCTCGCTTTCCAGGGTCACGGTGATGCCGGGGTCGGACGCGGCGTTCAGGCTTCGCTCGATCTGCTTCAGCTTCAGTTCCCGCTCCCGGGCATCCATGGAATCGTCCTGACGCAGGATGTCCTGCAAGTCCTTCAGCACCCCCGTCAGCTGCTTCAGCCCCGCCCGGTCCACCAGGCCCCGCTCCCGGCCCCGGTGCAGCTCGAAGCAGATTTCCCCCGCCTCGTCCTTGCTCCGCTCCCGCCGGGTCTCCACCCCCATGTCCAGCTCCCGGACCGCCTGCTCCAGCCGCTCCAGCAGCCCCCCCGCCACCCCCCGCACCCGCGCCTCATATTCATGCTCCATCTTTTTTCCTCTTTTCATTTTGGTTGAACCGACCGCACCCCAGTTCGTTGAATGGAACGCACCCCATAAAAGCGCCCCTGAAAGGTTTAGCAGGTGTAGCTTAATGCAAAGCTGAGCTGGCAGGCCCAAAGGGCCTGACTTGTGCGCCCACAGGCGCCATGCAAGCGAGCAACCGCCGTCAGGCGGCTCTTAGCGAGTCGCAGAG
>USEU01000091.1 GCA_900553805.1 uncultured Eubacteriales bacterium | reverse complement strand
AGCTGGCAATAAACTCCGACCTGTCCTCAGAGAACATCCCGGTCAGGCGGTTCAGGATGGTGGGAAAGTTCGTCATCAGCACCGGCACATCCCGGTCAAGCAGGGCGTTGGCGATGCAACCGGCGAAAAAGGACTTGCCGGTTCCCACATCCCCGAACAACAGCAGGCCGGTGTTGTTCTTGTAAGCCTCCTTCCAGTTCTCCACATAGGCGCGGGCCTTGTCCATCAGGGAATTTTGGCCGTTGTCGTTGGCAAAGGTGTAGTCGTACAGATAGCGGTCTTGCAGGCCCTGGGCCTTCCGGCGCTTGATCCGCTCCATGCGGCGCTGCCGTTCTTCAGCAGTCTTGCGCCGTTCCTCGGCCTCCCGCTGGCACTGGCAGATACAGCGGGGCATGAAGTAGCCTGGTTTTCCAAAGCATGGCACAACGGTCTGCCTCTGGCCGCCGCACTTCTTACAGTGGATGAGGCCGTCTGCCGGGTCTATGTACTCGTCCCCGGCCAGTTCCACACCGGCGGCTGCCTTGTCGATCAGCGCCCGGATTTCTGCGGTAATCTCAATCATACGGTTTCATCCTCCTTTACGCTGTAATCCCGGTTGCGGGTGGGCGGGGCTGCTTTCTTCGCGTCCTCACCGGCCCAGCGCCGGATGGTGGCGGCATGGCTCTGATACCGCTTGCCGGTAGAAGCCATGTACTCGGACAGCTTTTCGATGTACTGGCCCCATACGGTGGGAAAGCTGGCCTGCAAGTCTGCCATTTCCTCGTCCGTCAGGAAAACATTCTGGTAACGGCCATAGGCGCGGGCGCTCTCACTCTCTCTATTCTCTATACTCTTATCTCTAATATCTAATCTCTTATCTCTAATCTCTGGTGGACAAATGTCCCCCTGGCTATATGGTGGACAAATGTCCACCCCGCCGGATGGGAGCAGTTTTTGACGCTTCAATCGCATACGCTCTTTCTTTTTCCGTTCCCCCTCGGTAGAGGATTGGCCGATCAGCAGTTGGATGTCGGCCATGTAGTAGGCCCCATCGGTCAAAATCTCCACAAGGCCAAATTCAAGGAACACCTTCAAGGCCCGTTCCACCGTCCCCACCTGATGGCGGGTAAAGGTGGCGATGGTCTGGGGCGTGTGGGGCAGATGGTCATTGAGCATGAGGATACCGCCGCTTTTGAGTGACATGAGGTACATTTTCAGCAGCAGATTGGAGTACAGCAGGCCATCCTGCATACTCTCCAAAATAACCATCGTTTCGCTGTTGTAGAAGTTTTCTTTCAGCTTGAGGTAGTAATATTTTCGATTGTCTGACATAGGCTTCCTCCTTGGGGTTTATTTCAGGGGTCTGTATGCCTTTAGAGGGCCGTTTTGGGAGCCAGAGGATAAATCTATCAGGCCCCCAGCGACACCCTCGAAAAAAGCCTTGATTTACAAGGGGTTTTCAGCCCCTAAAGCGTGACATTTCGCCCTTTGTTTCCGCTTGCGCTGGGCGGCCTTGATACGCTTCATGCGTCCGGCACATTCCGGGCAGTATTTGGCCCGGTTGGAGCCGGGGGTGAACAGCGCCCCGCAGACGGCGCACCGTTTGGCGTCCAGGCGGTGGAACAGGGCCGTTTCCAGTTCTCTGTCCAGCGGCAGCACCGCCGCCCGGAACCACCGGCACAACAGGGAGTAGGAAATGGACTGGACGCAGACACATTCCTCCCCATCATCCAGCGCGATACAGTGGCCGCCGTCATAGTTGCAGCACTCATGTACCAGCCGCCGCGCTCTGCGGTACTGGCGGTAGTCCATGACGGGGACGGGTTCAGGCTTGCTTTTTTTCATGCTGGCACTTCCCACACCCGCCGCAGTTGCCGCAGCCCTGGCAGGCATGGGCCTCCGGCTCCGAGCCGGTGGGCGCGTCTGCCGATTCCGGCTGCAAGAGGGCAAGGGGCAGGCGGATATTCAGGTGGATAGTGACGGGCAAAATAATTTGCTTCATACAGTGACCTCCTTCAATGAATTTACTGTTAAATATTCGTGCAAAGTATTGTTTTCTTCGTGCAAATGGCATATACTAAAAGTACCAGCAGAAAGGGGTTGATGATATGGCTGGAAATACCACAAACATCAGCATCCGCATGGACGCGGATTTGAAGGCACAGGCCGACGCCCTGTTTGCGGAACTCGGCATGAATTTATCCACGGCGTTCAACATCTTCGTGCGCCAGTCGCTTCGTGAGGGCGGCATTCCCTTTGAGGTGAAGCTGGAACAGCCCAACAAGGAAACGATTGCTGCCATGCTGGAAGCGGAAAGGATTGCAAAAGACCCGTCTGTAAAGGGATACAATGACCTTGACGAGTTGTTTGCCGACCTGAAAAAATGAGGAAAACAAAGTACACCGTCAAGTACACGACCGCTTTCAAAAAGGACTACAAGCGGGCAATCAAGCGCGGCCTGAAAATCGAATTGCTGGAACAGGTCGTGGCGCTGCTGTCGATGGGCGAACCGCTGCCGGATAAAAACCGCGATCACGATTTGTCCGGCGATTGGGTGGGCCATCGGGAATGTCACATTCTCCCGGACTGGCTGCTCATTTACCGTATCGAGGATGATGTGCTGGTGCTGACGCTTGCCCGCACCGGGTCGCACAGCGACTTGTTCGGCAAATAAACCATCTGCCGCCGTATGGGGAAACCTGTACGGCGGTTTTTCTGTGTGCAAAAGGGTGTCGTGAAACGCGACGCACCTGAAAGGGGTCGGCAAAACGCCGTACCCTTTACCGCTCCGGCCCCCGGTCGCGGGGCTTGTCCCGTTCCTGCCGGGCCAGTTGGTCGGCGGCCTTGCGGAGCCGTTCCACAGCTTTTAGCTCCTCCCGCATAGCTTTCATGTCGATGCTGTCCACCTGTTTCTGGGCAGTCAACAGGTCGATCTCACGCCGCCATTCCTTCGGGGTGATTTCCTCGCCGCTGGCTTTCAGTTCTTTCAGATACCGGGCCGCCGCGTCATAGAGGATCAGTTCCCGGCTGTGGCGCCGCTCAAACAGTTCCCGTTTCTCCGGCTTTACCTTGGCAAGCTGCTTTCGGATGGGCTTGTACTTGTTGTACTGCGCCCACATCTCCCCGCGCTCTGTGAGGGTGGCAATCCGGCGCTCGGCCTGGACGATTTTCCCCCGCAGGTCATAGTAGCTACCGTTCATCTCGGAGATTTTATCGTGAAGCTGCTGCATGGTCTTGATCCCGTTTGCCTGCATAAAGCTGAACAGGGCGGCGCTCTCCTGCAAAGCCCGGATTTTGCCGGTGCGGGTGTCAGGCCGCTTGAGCTGCTGCTGGGCCTCCCACAAATCTATCATGCTGGGCTGCTGGCCCTCCGGCTTCTCCGCCTCGGTCTTAGACCAGTTGTAGAGGCGGGTAATGCGGGCCTTGATTTCCTTGAGCAGCTTATTGTCGGCGGCGATCTGCCGGTTGACTTCTCCCTTGTCGGTGCGGATACCGCGCTTCTCCATCTGGCTGGCCGCTGGCCCCAGGTGGACAGAGGGGATTTTATCAATGCCCCGGCGCTTGTAGCTGCGGTGGTCTACCAGGGCGGGCTGACCGGCGGCCTCCAATGCCCGGTTGGTATAGGCCGCCCATGCCGCCCGCCAAATCTCCACATTCCCTTTGTCGTTCCAGTCGGTGGTGTCCTCCCGGTGGTTCTTCCAGCCGCCTTTCCCATCCGGGATACGCTGGCCGTTCTCGTCCAGGTCGTATGCCTTGCGGCACTTTGCGCCCCATGCGCCATTTTCTTTTAGAGGCCGGACGGTCAGCATGATATGAACATGGGGGTTGCCGGTTCCCTTGTCATGGATGGCAAAGTCGGCGCACATCCCCTTGTCCACAAAGTTGTCCTTCACATAGGCCCGGACAAGGGCAAGCTGCTGTTCCCTGGACAGTTCACGGGGCAGGGCCGCCTCGATCTCGCGGGCAAGCTGGCTGTCCCTGGCTTTCTCGATCTGCTCCACACTGTTCCAGAGGGTGGAGCGGTCTGCAAACTCTGGCGGGGCGTGGGCGGGCAGCATGATTTCCGCATGGACAACGCCGCCCTTCCGGGTGTAATCATGGGTCAGGCCGTCCCATTCATTCGTCAGTTTGGTTCCGCTTCGGTAGGCGGCTGCGGCAACAGCGGAACGGCCCTCGCTGCGCTTGATGATACTGACGGGAATATGGCAAAAATCTATGAGTGGCACCTCCTTTCGGTGAGAGGTATTCAGGCCGCATGGAACAGAATATCCGCTTGCGGGTGTTCTGTTCCGTGTGGCGCACAAGGGGTTTGGGGAGTGTAGCTCCCCATCGCGCTCGGAGAGCGCAACAGCCCCCGGCAGGGCGCACAGCACCGGCAACGGTGTATAAGTGCGCCCTTGTAAAC
>USEU01000090.1 GCA_900553805.1 uncultured Eubacteriales bacterium | reverse complement strand
TCATTGCTATCCTGATTCGCTGCGCGGAGCACCACCCCCAAAGGGGGCAGCGAGACAGCGCGGCCTCTGGGGAGGTTTTCATTTCTTCTTCGCCGTTACGCAGCGCCAGTCCTCCTGGGCTTGGGTGGAGGTGATTTGAAGGCCGGCGGCGGTGAGGGCGACGGTGACGTCCGGCAGGCGGGTGTCCAGAATGCCGGAGCAGATGAGCACGCTCCCCTCCCCCAGCAGCCGGGGCAGCACGGGGGCCAGACTGACGATCACGTCGGCCACGATGTTCACCAGCACCACGTCCCAGTGCTCTCCCGCCAGGCGCTCCATCAGGCGGCGGTCGGCGGTGACGCTGCCCGTCAGGGCGGTGAAGGCCGGGGCGCCGAAGCCATTGTAGGCGGCGTTTTCCCGGGCAATATCCTCTGCCTTGGGGTCGATGTCCACCCCCACGGCCCGCTCCGCGCCCAGCCGCAGGGCGGCGATGGACAGGATGCCGCTGCCGCTGCCCAGGTCCAGGCAGCTTGCGCCGGGGGTCACCAGGCGCTCCATCTGCTCCAGCACCATCCGGGTGGAGGGGTGCGCCCCGGTGCCGAAGGTCAGGCCGGGGTCCAGGATCACGGGCAGCCGGTCGCCCCGGTAGTCCTCCGCCAGCCAGCAGGGCAGCACCAGCAGCCGCCGGCCCACCTTCTGGGGCGGATAATTCTCCTTCCAGCTCTGCTCCCAGTCCACATCGGGCAGGGGGGCCACGGAAAGCGCCAGTCCCGCACCGGCGGCGTAGTCCTTCAGGCGGCGCAGGTTTTTCTCGTCCGTGTCCTCCAGATAGAGCTTGATCCGGGACAGGCCCTGGAGCTTCTTTTGCAGCCCCTCGTCGATATAGTCCCAATAGGCCCGGTTCTCCTCCAGAAAGGCTTCAAATTCCTCCTGATCCTCGATCAGCAGATCGGAAAAGCCCCGCTGGGTCAGCGCCTGGGCCACCGCCTCCACCTGGTGGGCGGCGGTGTCGATGGTGATTTCCAGCCATGCCATGGTCGTCCCTCCTAGCCCCGCTTCATGGACCCGGCCTCGTCCTGGGCGATGAGCAGGTCGGAGATGATGTCGTTGGACACCAGATAGCCCTTGGGGGTCAGCGCCCAGCGGCCGTCGCCGTTGCGCACGGCCCGGCCGTAGGTCTCGTGCTTGCGCAGAATTTCCGCCAGGGGGTCAAAGGGGAGCATGAAGGTGTTCTCATATTCCTCGGGGGACATTCCGGCGTTGGTGCGCAGGCGGAGCATGATATATTCCCCCGCCCGCTCCCGCAGGGGGATCTCCTGGATGTCGTCCATGATGTCCCCGCCGGTGCGGATGCCGTTGATATAGCCCTGCAAATCGGAGATCAGGGTGAAGCGCTTGCCCGCGAAGTCCGAGCTGGCACTGGGGCCGAAGCCCAGGTATTCGCCGCCGGTCCAGTATTTGTAATTGTGGCGGGAGTACAGGCCCTTGCGGGCGAAATTGGAAATTTCATACTGCCGGAAGCCCCGGTCCCGGAGGATCTCCACCGCGGCCAGATACATGTCCGCCTGGGTGTCGTCGTCGGGCAGGTTCAGCATATCCTTCATCTCATAGAAGGGGGTGCCCTCCTCGATCTTCAGGCCGTAGCAGCTGCAATGCTCCGGGTTCATCCGCAGCACATTGGTCAGCGTCTCCTGCCACTGGGCCAGGGTCTGGCCGGGCAGGCCGTACATCAGGTCCAGGGACACATTGCGGAAGCCCGCGTTGCGGATGCGCTGGAAGGCCGTCACGGTCTGGGCATAGGTGTGGGGGCGGCCCAGCTTTTTCAGCATCTCGTCGTGGTCGTCCTGGGCCCCCAGGCTCACCCGGTTGAAGCCCTCCGCCCGCAGGCGGTGGAGCAGCCGGTCGGTGACGGAATCGGGATTGGCCTCAAAGGTGATCTCCGCGTCGCCGGTGACATCGAAGCTGCGGCGGATGGCGGTCATGATGATGGCGATGGCGTCCCCGCCGAAGTAGCTGGGGGTGCCGCCGCCGAAATAGATGGAATCCACCTTGTATCCCGGCGCCAGCGCCCCCGCCTCCCGGATGTGGGAGCAGACGGCATCCAGATAGCTGTCCATCAGGTTGTCGTCCTTGCAGGCCAGGGAATAAAAATCGCAGTACTGGCACTTGCTCTTACAGAAAGGAATATGCACATAAATGCCAAGGGGCGTTTTCTCTGCTCGTCTGGAAAAGATAGACATGATTCTTTTTTCCTTTCGTTTATTTATGACTGCATCAAGTTCCTCTGAAAGGTTTAACGGGTGTAGCCGCTTCATGCAGAGCTGAGCTGTCAGGCCCAAGGGGCGAATCCCCAAGCGCCCCTGAAAGGGGAGCTGCCGCCGCAGCGGCTGAGGGGTTTCCGGCGGTACGCGGAATACCATTAGGGAAATCCAGGGCGAATTCGTAGAGGCACCCTTGGCTTCCCCCGGGGGGAAGCTGGATTTTTTGTCAATCGGCACTTCGGAACCGATTGACAAAAAAGACTGATGAGGGACGGCGTGCACCAAAAGTTTTATAAAGGGTTCGGTGAGTGGAATAACGTACTTATTTTATGAAAACCACTCTGAATAAGGGGAAGGAAACAGCAATAACCTTAGGCTGATACCATTGGACGAAGTGCAAACAGTATCTTTACCTGTCGCCGTCCCTCTTCAGTCAGCCCTAACGGGCTGCCAGCTATTGGATCAAGGTATGATTGCCACTGGCAATCATTATTATTGAAAGATTCGCTGCGCTCTGCAACACCCCCGGGGGAAGCCAAGGGGTAGTGACTTTGAGCTGTTACCATTCAACGAACCACACCCCCTCAGTCAGGCCGTTCGGCCTGCCAGCTCCCCCATCGGGGAGCCAAGAGGGATTGTACGAATTCGCCTCGGCTTTTTTACCTGGTATTCTGCGTACCGCGCCTGACCCCTCCGGCGCGCGATGCGCGCCACCTCCCCTTTCAGGGGAGGCAAGAAGGCTAATCCTCGTCCAGCTTCAGGACGGCCATGAAGGCTTCGGAGGGGACGGAGACGGTGCCGAAGGTGCGCATGCGCTTCTTGCCCTCTTTCTGCTTTTCCAGCAGCTTCTTCTTGCGGGTGATGTCGCCGCCGTAGCACTTGGCAAGCACGTCCTTGCGCAGGGCCTTGATGGTCTCCCGGGCGATGATCTTGCCGCCGATGGCGGCCTGGACGGGAATTTCAAACTGGGCGCGGGGGATATTGTCCTTCAGCTTTTCGCAGATCTTTCTGGCGCGGGGGTAGGCGTTGTCGGCGTAGAGGATGAAGCTCAGGGCGTCGATCACGTCGCCGTTGAGCAGGATATCCAGCTTTACCAGCTTGCTGGGCCGGTAGCCGATGAACTCATAGTCCAGGCTGCCGTAGCCACGGGTGCGGGATTTCAGGGCGTCGAAGAAATCATAGATGATCTCGTTCAGGGGCATTTCATAGTGCAGCTCCACCCGGCTGGCGTCCAGATAGACCATGTCCTTGAATTCGCCCCGGCGCTGCTGGCACAGCTCCATGATGTTGCCCACGTATTCCTGGGGGGCGATCAGGCTGGCCTTGACGAAGGGCTCCTCGGCCAGCTGGATTTCATCCGGGCTGGGATAGTCCAGGGGATTATCCACCATGAGCACGGTGCCGTCCAGCTTGGTGACCCGGTAGATGACGTTGGGGGCGGTGGTGATCAGGTCCAGATTGAATTCCCGCTCCAGCCGTTCCTGGATGATCTCCATATGCAGCAGCCCCAGAAAGCCGCAGCGGAAGCCGAAGCCCAGGGCCACGGAGGTCTCCAGCTCATAGCTCATGGAGGCGTCGTTCAGCTTCAGCTTTTCCAGCGCCTCCCGCAGGTCCTGGTATTTTGCGCCGTCGGCGGGGTAGATGCCGGAATAGACCATGGGCTGCACCTGCCGGTAGCCGGGCAGGGGCGCGGCGGCGGGGTTCTCCACCCCGGTGACGGTGTCGCCCACCCGGGTATCGGACACGGTTTTGATGGAGGCGGTGATGTAGCCCACCTCACCGGCTCCCAGGGCATCCTTGGGCACCAGCCCGACGGGGCTCATGGTGCCGGTCTCCACCACCCGGTATACCGCGCCCGTGGCCATCATCCGCACGTCCATGCCGGGGCGGACGGTGCCCTGCTTGACCCGGGTGTAGACGATGACGCCCCGGTAGCTGTCGTACTGGCTGTCGAAGATCAGGGCCTGGAGGGGGGCCTCCCGGTCGCCCTGGGGGGGCGGCACCTGACGGACGATCATCTCCAGCACGGAATGGATGTTGATGCCGTTTTTGGCGGAAATTTCCGGGGCGTCCTCGGCGGGGATGCCGATGATGTCCTCGATCTCCGCCTTGACCTCCGCCGGACGGGCGGAGGGGAGGTCGATCTTGTTCACCACGGGCAGCACCTCCAGCCCGGCGTCCACGGCCAGATAGGTGTTGGCCAGGGTCTGGGCCTCCACGCCCTGGCTGGCGTCCACCACCAGGATCGCGCCCTCGCAGGCGGCCAGGCTGCGGGAGACCTCATAGTTGAAGTCCACATGGCCCGGGGTGTCGATCAGGTTCAGGTCATATTTTTCCCCGTTGTCGGCGGTGTAATCCAGCTGCACGGCGGTGGCCTTGATGGTGATGCCCCGCTCCCGCTCCAGCTCCATGGAGTCCAGCAGCTGCTCCGCCTTGAGCCGCAGGTCAATGGCGTTGCACTCCTCCATCAGCCGGTCCGCCAGGGTGGATTTGCCATGGTCGATGTGGGCAATGATGGAAAAATTTCGAATGTGAGACAGATCGGTCATACTTTTTCTCCTCGGTTTGGGGATCATAGCTCCCCCTTTCAGGGGAATTTTCCAAAGCGCCCCTGAAAGGGGAGCTGGCAGGCCCAAGGGGCCTGACTGAGGGGT
>USEU01000089.1 GCA_900553805.1 uncultured Eubacteriales bacterium | reverse complement strand
GCTGTACGCCGCCCTTTGGTCGGCTACACCTGCTAAACCTTTCAGGGGCGCTTTTGGTGTGCATATCCAACCTCCCCTTCCAGGGGAGGTTGGAGGGCAGGGGGCTCAGTTCCAGGTGATGGGGGAGCCGGTTTCGGTGATGGCGATGAAGGTGCGGCCCTGGGTCAGGAAGAGCTGCTGGCCGTCGGCGGTGAGGAAGCGGAAGGGGCTGCGCGCGCCGTCGCACTCCCAGCGGATGGGGATGAGCTTGCCGCCGCTGGCGAAATAGCCCTCGCCGCCGTCCTCAAAATTGGCCACCTGATAGCCGCTGTTGACGATGTGGATGTCCGTGGGGAACATGACGATCACGTTCTCATAGGTCTCCTGCTCGCCGGTGACGCCGTCCGTCATCTCCTTGCCGTACTGCCAGTAGACGTAGCGGGAGCGGTCGGCGTCGTAGACGAAGCGGCAGTCCTTCTTGCTTTCGTGATAGGTCAGGGTCAGGTCGATCTCCGCCGCGTCCTCGCCGCCGGCCGGGGTACCGTCGGGGAGAAAGCGGAGCAGATAATCCTTGTCCGGGTCGGCCTCCACGTTGATGCCGTCGGCCAGGGCCTTGGGCTCCAGCCCCTCGCCCCGGGCGAAGAGCACATGCTCCCAGCCGAAGCCCTGGGAGACCCGGTCCTTGTCCCGGAAGGAATAATCCGTGGAGTCCCAGGTGTCGATGTTGAAGCCGTCCACGCCGTTCTGCGCGGCGTCACCCAGCACATAGCTGGAGCCGCCGGCGTGGGCGACGATCAGGTCATAGTGCATGGCCAGGTCGTTGAACATCAGCCGGGTACTGCGCACCGGGCCGATCTGGGGGACGAAGGAGGGGTCGGTATACAGCGCCAGGCCCCGGACGATGGAATCGTTGACGTACATTTCCAGGTAGATATCCGCCATGCACACGCCGATGCGGGGCATGGCGTCGGGGATATTGCTGATGCTCACGGCGAAAATGCGCTTCTGCTGCGGTCCCTGGGTGGTCAGGCCGGTGAGGGGATTGGTATAGGGGGGCTGCGTGGGCGCTTCGGTGGGCGGCTCCGTGGCAGGCTCCGTGGCGGCCGGGGTGGGCGCTTCCGTCTGAGGCGGCAGGGTGCTCCTGGGCGGAATCAGCTCACACCCCCCCAGCAGCAGGCAGGCGGCCAGCAGAAAAATCACAAATCCCTTTTTCATGTGGTTGATCTCCTTTCAAAAAGCGCCCCTGAAAGGGGAGCTGCCGCCGCAGCGGCTGAGGGGTGCGGTAGGCACCCGCGTTTTTATGAAATCCCGGGCGAATACGCACAATTCCTCGGCTCCCCGATGGGGGAGCTGGCAGGCCGAACGGCCTGACTGAGGGGGTGTGGTCCGTTGAATGGTGACAACTCAAAAATACCAACGTCACCCCCTTTGCCGCTGCGCGGCACTTCCCCCAAAGGGGGCAGCGAGAAAAGCGCCCCTGAAAGGTTTAGCAGGTGTAGCCGACCAAAGGGCGGCGTACAGCTGCTTAATGCAAAGCTGAGCTGGCAGGCCCAACGGGCCTGACTGAGGGGTTTCGCGGTAGGCACCCATCGCTTTATAAAATCCCGGGCGAATACGTAACGGCTCCCTTGGCTTCCCCCGGGGGGAAGCTGGATTTTTTGGCAATCGGCACTTCGGAACCGATTGACAAAAAAGACTGATGAGGGACGGCGTGCACCGAAAGTTTCATGAAGGGTTCGGTGCGTGGAGAAGGAGGCTTGTTTTATAAAAGCCGTTCTCCATGTGGTAAATGAATCTGAACAGAGGGAAATAATCTGCAATAATTTGAGACTGATACCATTGGACGAAATGCAAACAGTATTTGGGCTGTCGCCATCCCTCTTCAGTCAGCCTTGCCGGTTCCGAAGAGCCGTCAAGTCTGCCAGCTTCCCCCCGGGGGAAGCCAAGGGGGGTCTGTACGGATTCGCCTTGGTGCATTCCAAATGGTATTCTGCGTACCGCGCCTTACCCCTCCGGCGCGATGTGCCGTCCTCAGCTCTGCATGAAACGGCTGTACGCCGTCGAGGACGGCTACACCTGCTAAACCTTTCAGGGGAGGGTTGGACTCGGCTCCCCGGTGGGGGAGCTGGCAGACTTGACGGCTCTTCGGAACCGGCAAGGCTGACTGAGGGGGTGTCCCCGGTTAAGTGGTAACATGTACCGCTCTCAACCATCCAACGTCACCCCCTTTGCCGCTGCGCGGCACGAAACAGGGGTATGATTGCCACCGGCAATCATTATTATCTTGATTCGCTGCGCGGAGCACCACCCCCAAAGGGGGCAGCGAGGAGCCTCTGCGAATTCGCCTTGGTGCATTTTAAGTGGTATTCTGCGTACCGCGCCTGACCCCTCCGCCGCGCTGCGCACGGCACCTCCCCTTTCAGGGGAGGTTGGCAGGGGATCAAGCGTATTCGGTGGCGAGGCGGCTGCTTTCCAGGGTTTTGCCGATGGAGTAGAAGAAGACGTTGTCCCGGGAGGGGGACAGGTCCAGGAGCTGGCCGCGCTCGGCGTAGACCTCGTAATAGCCGAAGAGCACGGGGATGATCTTGGCGTCGTCGGCCACCAGCTTGTCCAGATTGTAATAGTTGCCGGAGTTGGCCAGGGCCTCCTTGCACATGTTCAGCAGGGTGTTGTCCGCGATGCCGCCCCAGCCCAGGTTGCCCCAGCCCTTGAAGAACTGGGAAAGATCATAGGTGGCCGAGAGCTTGGTCTGGCCCAGGTACAGGTCGAAGCTGCCCGCCCGGAGCACCTGCTGATAGGTGGTGCCGGTGCTGCCGCCATACTCCAGGGTGCCGGTCTCCAGGCCCAGCTCCGTCAGCTCCTTGGCGATGTAGCGGGCGGTGCGCAGCCGGGCGGAGTCGTCGCAGTTGACCAGCAGGAGCATTTTCTTGGTTTCGCCCTTGTCGTTCTTCGGGGTGTACATGTTCTGAATGGCGCTGACGAAGCGCAGGGGATCGAACTCATACCGGGCCGCCAGGCTCTCGCTGTAATAGGGGGAGCCGGGGGAGGTGGGCAGGGTGCTGGGATAGGCCCGGCCCCGGTAATAGGTATCCACGATGGTCTGCCGGTCGATGGCGTAGGTCAGGGCCTTGCGCAGCTCCTCGTTGCGGCCGTCCTTGAAATACTCGCTCCACAGCACGTTGCAGCCCAGGTACAGGAACAGGCCGCTTTCCACCTCCCACAGCTCAAAGTCGCAGCGGTACTCCGCGTAGGAGTCGGACATGGGGTTGGAGATGGCCAGGTCCAGGCTGGAGAACTCGAATTCGTCCCGCACCTGGGCCTGGGAGGTGGCCTCGCTCAGGGTGATGGTCTCGGCGTTGGTGGGCAGCTTGGTCTTGTCCGCGCACCACCAGTTGGTCACCCTGGACAGGTGCGCCCCGGCCACGTTCTGCTGGAACACATAGGGGCCGGTGCCGATGGGGAAATCGTCCTCGGTGTGGCCCACCTTGACGATGGGGATATCCAGCAGCACCGGCAGGTTCTCGTAAGCGGTGGTCAGGTGGAACACCACGGAGTTGGCGCTCTCGCCCTGGACCACGCTGTCGATGTAGGTAAAGCGGCCGCCGTAGTACTCGCCGTTCCTGGCGGCCTCATAGGTGGCCAGCACGTCGGCGGTGGTGACGGGGGAGCCGTCGGAGAAGGTGGCCTCCTGGTCCAGGTAGACGGTATAGTTGCGGTTGTCGGCGGTGGCCTGGAAATAGGAGCACAGGATGGGCACCGCCGTATTGTTCCGATCCACACTGAACAGCCCCTGATAGATCAGGCTGAACAGCACCCGGTTGGTGATGTTGTTGCCGATGAGGGGGTTCATGGAGCGGTCGGGGAAGTAGGTCAGGTGCAGGTCCTGCAATTCCTCATCCTGCAAGGACAGGTCCTCCGGCTCCTCGCCCTCCTCCAGCATGGCGCCGCCCTTGGGGACGTAGACATCCGCATCCTCGCCGCAGGCGGAAAGCAGGGCGCCCAGCGACGCCAGGGCCAGCAGCAGGGCTATGATTCTTTTCATATCGTATCCTCCTGGCAGACGATGATGGCCCCCTGGGAGCCTCTTTGGCCGCCGGTGGCCCGGTGGGACCAGAAGCGGCGGCTGCTACACACGGTGCACGCGTCGCTGACCTCCACCTGCTCCACCCCGGCCCGGTTCAGGATCCAGCGGTTGATTCCCTTCAGGTCCACGTGGAATTTCTCCCCCCTGGGTTCGATCCACTGCTCGATTTCCCGGCCGAAGGCGGCGCGCAGGGCCTGGGGCACATCCGCGTTGGTCTCAAAATGGCACTGGCCGATGTTCGGCCCGATGGCGGCGCGGATA
Source organism: uncultured Eubacteriales bacterium (assembly GCA_900553805.1). GTDB lineage: Bacteria > Bacillota > Clostridia > Oscillospirales > Oscillospiraceae > Faecousia. The sequence continues at coordinate 585 of USEU01000089.1, read as the reverse complement.
TCCTGGGGCCGGGAGCCGAATTGGCGGCCCATTTCCTCCACCACCCGCCCACCGATGGCGCTGACGGTGCCCCGCCACCCGGCATGGGCCGCGCCCACCGCGTGGGTCCGGCTGTCCCAGAAGAGGATGGGGGTGCAGTCGGCGGCGAACACCACCAGGGCCAGTCCGGGGGTACGGGTGATGAGGGCGTCGCAGTCCTCCAGAGGGGGCGCGAACAGCCCCGCCCCCCGGTCCCGGGCGGTGGCGGTATGGACAATGTCCGAATGGATCTGCCGGGACAGCACCAGGTCATGCACGTCAAAGCCGACGGCGGCCCCCAGGCGGCGGTAATTTTCCACCACGTTCTCCGGGTCGTCCCCCCGGCTGGTGCCGATGTTCAGCGATTCCAGATACCCCCGGCTCACCCCACCCAGCCGGGTGGTAAAGCAATGAGGCGCGGAAATATGCTCCGCCGTCAAATATTCCAGCTCCCCGGAACGGTTTGTTTTGATCATCGTTTTTTTCTCCATGTAAGAAATGCGGCGCGACCCCGCTGCCCCCTTTGGGGGTGGTGCTCCGCGCAGCGAATCAAGATAATAATGATTG
>USEU01000088.1 GCA_900553805.1 uncultured Eubacteriales bacterium | reverse complement strand
TCATTGCTATCTTGATTCGCTGCGCGGAGCACCACCCCCAAAGGGGGCAGCAAGCTTGTGCTGCCTTAAGTTGACGGCATTTGCCGCAGGGCGGCGGGGCTGGGGCGGTGCTTGGCGGTGTAGTCCGAGACGTCGATGCGGATGACGCTGACGATGGAGACCAGCCGCTCGCTGAATTCAAAATCCTTCCCCGTCTGGGTCTTCATCAGGATGGACATGGCCTCCATCTTCTCGCCCACATCCTCCACGATCGCGGCCCTGCCCCGGCCCATCAGGGAATAGTAGGAGACGCCGTACTGACAGGCGATCTTCCCCTCGAAGGGCTCCAGGCCGCACTCCATCTCAAAGCAGCATACCGGGTTTTTGGCAATCACATCCAGCTTGTAGCCCCTGGAGGCGCTGTGCAGATACAGCGTCAGTTTGTCCGCCTCCCATTTGCAGCCGTAATTCATGGGCACGATATAGGGCATCCCGTCGTCCACCAGCCCCAGGTGCAGCACCTTGCTTTCGTCTAAGATGTGCCGGATCACGGCGGGGTCGGTGACTTCAAGTTCACGTCTGGTCATGGCTGATTCCTCCTTTTTTTACCATCATAACATTGCCGCGCTCAAATTGTATGAACAGTATGTAAACGTCCAACCTGCCGCACTTGACACCGTTCCGGGAACCGATTATGATAGGCAGCAAGAAATAGGTTATATAGCGCCACCTTGCTGCCCCCTTTGGGGGAAGTGCCGCGAAGCGGCAAAGGGGGTGCCGTTGGTATTTTTGAGCTGTTACCATTCATCGAACAACACCCCCTCAGTCAGCCCTAACGGGCTGCCAGCTCCCCCATTGGGGAGCCAAGAGCTTGAGATGACATTGCCATAATAGGAGGAGTATCATGTCCAGAAAGAAGAAAACGGGCGGCGGCCTGCGCAGCGCGCTGATCGTACTGATCGCGGTGCTGATCGCGGCCACCGGCGTTATGATATGGATGTGCGTCCGGCTTGCGACGGCGCCCCAGGATCCCCAGGCCCCGGCGATCCAGGAAACCGTGGCGATCCCCACGGTGCCGCCCACCGAGGCCACCGTCCCGGAGACGACGGTGCCGAAAGAGCCGGAGCATGTGGTTTCCACCGCCACCATTCTTTCCATCGGCGACCTGCTGATGCACGGCCAGCTGATCACCGACGCCCAGCAGGCCGACGGCAGCTATGATTTCAACTATATTTTCCCCTACATCACGCCGTACGTCACCGCTGCGGATTATGCGGCGGCCAACCTGGAGGTCACCCTGGCCGGCCCCTCCCGGCCCTATCAGGGCTACCCCATGTTCAACTGCCCGGACGCCATCGTGGACGCGGCAAAGAACGCGGGCTTCGACATGCTGCTCACCGCCAACAACCATATGTACGACAGCGGCGAGGACGGCTTCCTGCGCACCGTGCGCACCATCCGGGAGAAGGGCCTGACGGCCCTGGGCACCCGAGAGGAAGCGGAGGAACCGGCCTACACCGTGCAGGACATCAACGGCATCAAGGTGGGCATGGTGTGCTACACCTATGAGCAGCGGCCGGAAAATTACAGGTCGGACCGGGTCTACCTGAACAAGAACATTCTCTCCGCCACCTGCTCCGCGCTGGTCAATTCCTTTGTGGGCACCGAGCTGGATCCCTTCTACACAGAGATCGGAGGGATCCTGGAGCAGATGCGCAATGACGGAGCGGAGGCCACGGTGATGTTCATTCACTGGGGCGTGGAATACCAGCTCACCCAGAACGCCGAGCAGCAGCAGATCGCCCAGAAGCTCTGCGACCTGGGCTTTGACGTGATCGTGGGCGGCCATCCCCATGTGGTGCAGCCGGTGGAGCTGCTGGAGAGCACCGTGGACCCGGAGCACCGCACCGTATGCCTGTACTCCATGGGCAACGCGGTGTCCAATCAGCGGCAGGGAGAGCTGACCAGCATCACCACCGCCCACACCGAGGACGGCGCGATGTTCAGCATGACCTTCTCCAAATACTCCGACGGCACTGTGTACCTGGAGGATGTGGCGCTGATCCCCACCTGGGTGCGGGCCATCGACGTCAATGGCAACACCGTGGTGCGGCGCAGCGGCACCATCCGCCGCTACGAGATCCTCCCTCTGGACGACAGCCTCCGCAGCCAGTGGCAGGAGCAATTCGGCATCGACAGCAGCACGCTGGCGCAGTGCGCCGACTCCTGGCAGCGCACCATGGACATCACCGGTGCCGGTCTGACCCAGTCCCAGGATTACCTCCGGGCCGAGAAGCTCGCCCGGGAGGCCAACTACGAATGGCTCGCAAAGAACGCCGCCTGACAAAAAAACGCGCCCCCGCCTCAGGCGGGGGCAATCGTATTTTCGCCCTGGGCCGCTCAAAGAGCAGGCTCTACCAGCGCTTCATGTTTTTCTCAAACTTTTTGGCATAGGCGCGCTTCAGCTCGACAGCGGTAATGCCGTAGCACAGGAGGACGTCGTTGTAGTACATCAGGACATCCGCCATTTCCTCCACCAGGTCCTTCCTCAACGCTTCATCCGCCAGGACATTTGCCGCGCCGTGCTTTTTGATGATGTCGATCACCTCGCCGGTCTCCCCGATCATCCAAAGCAGCTTGTTCTGCCCGGCCGCCGGGCCGATGGGCTCCCATTTGTCCTTGTACTGATCCTGCAAAGCCCTTTGCATTTCCTGCATTTCGCTGATGCCAAAATCCGTCATACCGTCCGCCTCCCAATTCAAGTTACACCCAGAGTAGCACGCCCTGCGGCAAAATGCAAGTCAAGCCATTGACAAACCGACTGACCTGCGGTATAGTAAGCGTAGAGAAGGTGCTACCGGCAGACGGTCAGCCCTCTAAGTTAGTCAGTTGTGACCGCACTCTTTGGACGGAGGGGCGGTCACTTCTGGTTCTTGTACATCATAAAGATGCCAATAATGCCAACGATCAATATTCCAATCTGAATCAGGTCGGAGTATGTAACCATGAGCAGCACCCCCTTTCTTTCGATCAGGGGCAGAAGCTGCCCCCGAAAGAGGGGCAAACCGCCTACCGTTACTGGTAGCACCACAGTCAGGGTAACACATACCGCACTAAAATGCAAGCAAAAAAGACTGTTTCCCATTTCGCTCCCCCCTGGGGAGCGGATTTTTTCTTGCAAATGGGGCGGCGTATGATATAATGGCCTTGAAAATGCGCAAAAGGGAGAAGAAAATTAGGGTCTATCTGAAATCCGGAAATATGACCAACAGCGAGGGATTTTTCGTCTGATGAAGTCATTTTTTCCGCAGGAATACTTTGTGTATTGCAAGGAAAAATGGCGTACAGCAGGCGGAAAAGACCCGCTGTTTGGGCATGTTGACGGTTTTCAGATAGACCCTAAAATCAGGAGGGAAAGAAATGTATTTTGACGGAAAAATCTGGGTCGGTCTGTCCGAGGGAGAGCGGGTTTCGGTGCTGCCCCGGATGGCCAATCGCCATGGGCTGATCGCGGGAGCCACCGGCACGGGCAAGACCACCACGCTGAAGGTGCTGGCAGAGAGCTTTTCGGACGCGGGCGTGCCGGTGTTCGTGGCGGATGTGAAGGGCGACCTGTCCGGCCTGTGCCGGGAGGGAGAGGACAGCGCGGATATGCGGCGGCGCATTCAGGACTTCGGCCTGGCGGAGTGCGGCTTCCAGTATAAGCGCTACCCGGTGGCCTTCTGGGATGTATTCGGCCAGACGGGCATCCCCCTGCGCACCACCATCTCCGAGATGGGGCCGCTGCTGCTGGGCAAGCTCCTGGGCCTGAACCCCACCCAGACGGACATTCTCACCATCGTCTTTAAGATCGCCGACGACGAGGGACTGCTGCTGGTGGACACCAAGGATTTAAAATCCATGCTGCAATATGTGGCGGAGAACAACGCCCAGTATTCCGGCCAGTACGGCAACATTGCCAAGGCCAGCATCAATTCCATCCTGCGCGGCGTGGTGGCCCTGGAGAGCAAGGGCGGCGAGCAGTTCTTCACCGAGCCCGCGCTGAACATTGCCGACTGGTTCCAGACGGAGGGCGGCCAGGGCACCGTCAATATCCTGGACTGCCGCAGCCTGATGAACGACGCGTCGCTGTACACCAGCTTCCTGCTGTGGATGCTCTCGGAGCTGTTTGAGGTGCTGCCGGAGGTGGGCGACCCGGAGAAGCCCCGGATGGTGTTCTTCTTTGACGAGGCGCACCTGCTGTTCAAGGGCATTTCCAAGGCGCTGCTGGAGAAGATCGAGCAGGTGGTGAAGCTGATCCGCTCCAAGGGCGTCAGCATTTTCTTCATCACCCAGAATCCCCGGGACATCCCCGACGGCGTGCTCAGCCAGCTGGGCAACAAGATCCAGCATGCTCTGCGGGCCTACACCCCTGCCGACGAGAAGGCGGTGAACGCCGCCGCCAAGTCCTTCCGGGTCAATCCTGCCTTCGATACCAAGGAGGCGCTGCTGAACCTGGGCACCGGCGAGGCGCTGATCTCCGTGCTGGATGAGCAGGGCATCCCCACGGTGGTCCAGAAATGCCGCATCCTGCCGCCCCAGAGCCGCTTCGGCCCCATCGGCGAGGAGGAGCGCAAGCAGATCTATCTGATGAACAACCTCTATCTGCGCTACCAGAACGCGGTGGACCCGGATTCCGCCTATGAATTCCTGACCCGCCGCAGCGAGCAGCTGGCCGCCGAGGCCAAGGAGGAACATCGCCGCCTGGCGGAGGAAAAGGCCGCTGAGAAGCAGCGCCTGGCCGAAGAAAAGGAGGCCCAGCGCCAGGCAGACCGCAAGGCCAAGGAGGAGCAGAGGGAAAAGGAGCGCCAGCAGCGCGCCATCCGCTCCAGCGTCCGCAGCGTGGGCAACTCCGTGGTGGGCACCGTGGGCCGCGAGGTGGGCAAGAACCTGGGCGGCGCCATCGGCGGCAGCTTCGGCAAGCGCCTGGGCGGCAACCTGGGCGCGTCCCTGGGCAGAAGCATCCTGGGCACCTTCCTGAAAAAGTAAAGGCAACACCGCACAATTTGGCAAGAAGCCCCAGCCTGGTTTTTTGGCTCAATTCAAAGTTTGGAAAACGAAGGAATACTGTATGTACCCGCAAG
>USEU01000087.1 GCA_900553805.1 uncultured Eubacteriales bacterium | reverse complement strand
GCTCTCTGGGCTTCAAGCAGGCCATGGAGAAGAACGAGGACATCGATATCATCGGCCAGTTCGGCGTGGGCTTCTACTCCGCCTTCATGGTGGCGTCCTCCGTGACGGTCATCTCCAAGAAATGGGGCGAGGACACCGCCTGGAAGTGGGTCTCCAACGGGGCGGACGGCTACACCATCGAGCCCTGCGAGCGGGAGATGAGCGGCACCGACGTGATCATGACCCTGAAGCCCGACACCGACGACGAGAAGTACAGCACCTACCTGGACGAGTACGAGCTGCGCAGCCTGGTGAAGAAGTACTCCGACTATATCCGCTACCCCATCGTCATGGAGGTGGAGAAGTCCCGCAAGAAGGAGGACTCCCCCGAGGACAAGCCCGAGTACGAGACCTATACCGAGATGGAGACCCTGAACTCCATGGTGCCCATCTGGCAGCGGCCGAAGAAGGACGTGACCGAGGAGGAATACAACACCTTCTACCGGGAGAAATTCTACGACTACACCAAGCCCCTGCGGGTCATCCACACCAGCGCCGAGGGCAGCGTCTCCTTCAAGGCCCTGCTGTTCATCCCCGGCAAGGCGCCCTATGATTTCTATTCCAAGGACTTCAAGCGGGGCTTGCAGCTGTACTCCTCCGGCGTAATGATCATGGAAAACTGCGAGGACCTGCTGCCGGAGCACTTCCGCTTCGTCCGGGGCGTGGTGGACAGCCAGGATCTGAGTCTGAACATCAGCCGTGAAATGCTCCAGCACAACCGCCAGCTGACGGTGATTGCCCGCAGCATCGAAAAGAAGATCAAGAGCGAGCTGAAATCCATGCTGGAAAACGAGCGGGAGAAGTACGAGGAATTCTACGCCGCCTTCGGCCTCCAGCTGAAATACGGCACCGTATCCGACTACGGCGCGCACAAGGAAAGCTGCCAGGATCTGCTGCTGTTTTACAGCCGCAGGCAGAATAAGCTCATCAGCCTGAAGGAATACGTGGACGCCATGCCCGAGGGCCAGGAGAAGATCTATTTTGCCCCCGGCGAGAACAAGGATCACCTGGCAAAGCTCCCTCAGGTGGAGCTGCTGGAAAAGAAGGGCTACGACACCCTGCTCTTCACCGAGGAGGTGGACGAGTTCGTGCCCCAGACGCTGAACACCTATGAGGAAAAATCCTTCTGCAACGTCACCACCGAGGACCTGGGTCTGCAAAGCGAGGACGAGAAGAAGCAGGCCGAGGAAAAGGCCGAGGAGCTGAAGGGCTTCCTGACCTTCGTCAAGGACAGCCTGGGCGACCAGGTGAAGGAGGTCCGCCTGTCCCAGAACCTGGGCAGCTACCCCGCCGCCATGGTGCCGGAGGCCGGCATGAGCTTCGAGATGGAGAAATACATGAAGCGGGTGAACCCGGAGTTCGCCTACAACGTAGGCCGCGTCCTGGAGCTGAACCCGGAGCACGAGGCCGTCAAGACTTTGCAGCGGGTCATGACCGAGGATCCCGTCCTGGCCAAGGATTACGCCCAGCTCCTGTGCTGCCAGGCCCAGCTCATGGCCCAGCTCCCCCTGGACGACCCCTTCGCCTACTCCGAACTGGTCTGCCGCCTGATGAAATAACCGCTCCCTTGACGCATCATCACCCCGCCAAAAAGGCGGGGTGATTTTTTAGGTCGAAGCGCCCCGGCACGGGACGATGTGGGCATCGTCTACAAACAAATCCGCTGCTTACGCGATCGTCGTGTGGTATTTTCGTTTTCTCTTGCAAAATCGGTTCAAAAATGCTATATTGTTGGTGATATTTGGAAAGGGGCCAACGAAATCGTTGGGGAAAAGACATATGCTGGAGATCGTAGCGATCCTGTTTCCCGGGATCATCTTTGCCTATGCGGCGGAATACCTGATGCGCAAGCAGGTATCCCGGCATTCCTTTATTTTTCTGTGCGTGTTCAATATCTTCGCGCTGAACGTGGCATCCATGCTACTGCGGGATTATCTTATGTTCTATCTCACCACAGACGAGTATTCCCAGGCGCTGGTGGGCAAGGACTACACCGCCGTTCTGCTGAAGCATCTGGTATTCGCCTGCGCGGCGGGGGTGCCGCTGAGCATTGCGGAAGCGTTTATCGGGAAGGTCTTCTCGATCCATCTGGAAAAGAAAGAGGATCAAAAGGAACATGAGCAAAACAAAGAAGCGTGACCCCTCCGGGCGGCGGAGCCTTCTGCCCGAGATCCTCAGCACCGCCCTGCTGTTTCTCGGTCTGCTGTGCTATTTTGCCTCCAGGTGGTATCTGTTTTCATTCAGCGGGCAGAGCTTCAACGCCCTGCTGTTCACCCTCTTCTCCGGCCTTGCCGGAACGGACAGCGACCTGCTGGTCTCCTTCCTGCGCGGGCCGCTGCTGCTGTCGCTGTGCTGCGCGGCATTCTTCGCGTTCCTGCTGTGCCAGCGCAGTCCCTTCCGGCTGGTGGTGCGGCTCTTCCGCCGCCGGGTGACCGTCTCCCCTGTCCCCCGCCGGGTGTACTGCTGGCTGTGCGTCCTCACCTTCCTGGCGCTGCTGATCCCAGCCGAGGAGGCCGTGGGGATGCGGGCGTGGTTTCAGGACGCCCGGAACCATTCCGATCTGCTTGACCGGGAGTACGTTGACCCCAGCCAGGTCCAGGTGACCTTCCCGGAAAAGAAGCGGAATCTCATCTATATTTTCATGGAGTCCATGGAAAATACCTTCTGCTCCGCGGAGCAGGGCGGCGCGATGGCGCAGTGCGTAATCCCGGAGCTGTACCGGCTGGCAGAGGAAAACATCAGCTTCTCGGATTCAGACAGGCTGGGCGGCTGGGGGCCGGTCAGCGGCACCACCTGGACCACCAGCGGCATTGTGGCCCAGGCCTCCGGGCTTCCCCTGCTGCTGCCCATGGGGCAGAACAACGACGGGGCCGCCGCCCGGCCGCTCCAGGGGGCGACCATGCTGTGGGATATTCTGAACCGGGAGGGCTACAGCCAGGCCTATGTGATGGGTTCCAGCGCCGTTTTCTCCGGGCTGGAGCGGCTGTTCCAGACCCACGGGATCGACCGGGTCTATGACTATGACACCGCCGCCGAAGACGGCATCATCCCCCATGGCTACAGAGTCTTCTGGGGCATGGAGGACAGCCGGGTCTACGACTACGCCCGGCAGGTGCTCACGCAGATGGCTCAGGGCGACCGGCCCTTCCAGCTGTCCATCTCCACCATCGACACCCACTTCCCAGACGGGTATCTGTGCGATAAGTGCCCCTCTGAGTACCCGGAACCATATGAGAACGTATACGCCTGCGCATCCAGGCAGGTATATGATTTTGTTCAGTGGCTGAAGGAGCAGCCCTTCTATGAGGACACCACCGTGGTCATCTGCGGCGATCACCTGAGCATGGCGGCGGATTTCTTCCGGCGCAATCAACTGGAGGATGCCAACCGGCGGGTATACAACTGCATCATCAATTCCCCGGTGAGCGCCGCCAATACCGGCGGTCGGGAGATCACCCCCTTTGACATGTTCCCCACCACCCTGGCCGCCATGGGCTGCCAGATCCAGGGGGACCGGCTGGGGTTGGGCGTCAACCTGTTCTCCGATCAGCCCACCCTGGCGGAGAAAATGGGCGTGGAGGCGCTGAACAGGGAAATCGACCGAAGCATGGTGCCCTACCTCTTCCGCTTCCACCTGAACCCCGGCTCCGCCCAGTGGCTGCGGGAATGGCTGAATTTTGAATAAACCTCAGTAAAATCCCCCGGACGGAAACTTGAATCCGTCCGGGGGATCGTGTTATTCCAGCGTTTCGTATTCGTCCGTCACCGGCTCCAGCCATTCGTTGGAGGTGTCTTCGCCGGGGACCTCCACGGCCAGGTGGGAGGGCCAGCTGTCCGGGGCCGCGCCGTGCCAGTGCCTGACGCCGGCGGGGATGAGCCAAGGGTGCTCAACGCTTTGCGGCTCCTACGGATTGTCTGAGGATGATCTCGGGGTGGAGGGTGAGGCAGCTGATGTGGATCTGGCGGATCTGGCTGTACAGGGCGTAGTAGGCGCTCTTGCCCAGCTCGGTGCGGTCCTGGCGGATGGAGGACAGGGTGGGACTGACGGCGGTACAGACGGGCAGGTCGTCGATGCCCAGGATGCTCACGTCCTCCGGCACCCCCAGGCCCATGGCCCGGCAGCGGCCCATCACCTCCAGGGCCAGCAGGTCGTGGCTGCACAAAATGGCGGTGCAGCCCTCCTCCAGCAGCCGGGGCAGGTGGACCCGGACGCATTCCTCCGGCTCGTCGGAGCTTCCGGCCAGGCGGCGGTCCTCCTCCAGCGCGTGCTTGCGCAGGGCCCGGAAGAAGGCCATGTAGCGCTGCTGATAGATATAGGAGCCAAGGCCGCTGCTGATGTAGCCGATTTTGCGGTGGCCCAGGCGGAGCAGCTGCTCGATGGCGGCCTCCATGGCCTCGTCATTGTCAATGCCCACCTGGGACACCCGGGGGTTATACTGGGTGTGGTTATCCAGCAGCACCGTGGGGGTACGGCAGGTGCGGAACTCCGCCGTCCAGGGGTCGCTGAGGGTGTTGCCCAGGAAAAACCCGCCCTGATATTGGTAGCGCAGCATGTATTCGTCGTAGCGGTACCGCCGCTGCAAATCCAGACTCAGCGGCACAATGTCCACCGCGCAGCCGTCCGGCTCCGCCAGCTTGCGGAAGCCCGTCACCAGGTCCCAGCCGAAATCGTCCGGGTGCTCGTAGGCCATGTTCTCGATGAACACGCAGATCTTGGGCGCCTGCCGGGACCGCAGCTGCCGGGTATAGCCCAGCTCCACCGCCGTCTCCAGCACACTGCGCCGCATGGCCTCGCTCACATCCTCCGCCCCGCTGAACGCCTTGGACACCGTCCCCTTGGAAATCCCCAGCCGCCTGGCAATGTCATCCATGGTAGCCAAAAATATCACCCCGTCAAAACATGTGTTTTTCCCATTATAAGCCATCTTTTCCAAAAAAGCAACGAATTGTTTCGAAGTTTTTCGTATTTTCAAAGCCTCCCCTTTCAGCGACGCCAGGCCGCGCACTTTATAGGGCAACACCGCACAATTTGGCAAGAAGCCCCAGCCTGGATTTTTGGCTCAA
>USEU01000086.1 GCA_900553805.1 uncultured Eubacteriales bacterium | reverse complement strand
CTGGACGAGGCCACCGACCCCTGGGGCATCAAGGTCAACCGGGTGGAGCTGAAGAACATCCTGCCCCCTGCCGACATCCAGAACTCCATGGAAAAACAGATGAAGGCAGAACGTGACCGCCGTCAGAGCATCCTCCAGGCCGAGGGCCAGAAGAAGTCCGCCATCCTCATCGCCGAGGGCGAGAAGGAATCCGCCATTCTGAGAGCCTCCGCCGAGAAGGAGGCCGCCATCCTGAAGGCTGAGGCCGAAAAGCAGGCCGCCATCCTGAAGGCCGACGGCGAGGCCGCCGCCATCCGCGCGGTGCAGCAGGCCCTGGCCGACTCCCTGGCCATGCTGAATGAAAAGGCCCCCAACGACAACGTGCTGAAGCTGAAGGCCATCGAGGCCATGGAGCACGTGGCCGACGGCCAGGCCACCAAGATCATCATCCCCAGCGAAATGCAGGGTCTGGTGGGTCTTGCCAACGGCATCGTCGAGAGCGCCAAGCAGTAACCATTCGTCTTTCGCCGCCCGGGCTCCGGGCGGCGAACTTCAAAAAGAGGTTTTTGATTATGGAAAAGCGTTTTGTAAAGATTTACTCCGACGGCATGATGACCGTCAATGAGATCTGGGTAGACACCAGGACCGGCGTCAACTATTTCTACCACGCCGCCGGCTACTCCGGCGGCCTGACGCCCCTGCTGGACCGCGAGGGCAAGCCCGTGGTCTCCGCCCTGCCGGTGCAGGAGGAGAAATAAGCGATCGGCAAAAGGCCCGCTGTCCAGCCGCAGACGATTGAATCAGCGATATAGGCATTTGCCCCCGGCTTCGAATGAAGCCGGGGGCAGTTTTTAGGACAACACCGCACAATTTGGCAAAAAGACGGCTGCGGCTCGCAGACACAATTGCGCGCCTGTTGCCTTAGGGAAGCTCTGAATAAAACAGTGAACCGGCGTGGCCGCAAGGGCCATGCCGGTTTCACTATACACTTATTGATATTTTACGTCATAGACCGCAAAACCCATGGAATAGGAGAAGCTGCCGCCCGCGATGGGGGTGATGGCGATGGACTCGAAGCTGCGGGCGTTGTTGCCGAAGCGGAAGGTCTTGGTGGCCGCGCCGTCTCCGGCGGGGAGGCTGATGTAGCCCAGCTCACTGTAAGAATCGCCGTTGCCGTACCACACCTTCCACCGATAGCAATGGGTATTCGCGTCCATGGTGACATCCATGTCGATGGTCAGCGAAGTGCATCTTCTCAGCGGCTCGTCGAACACAAAGGCGTGGGTGGACGCGGTGCCCAGCTTGATCGCCTTCCACTGGCCGGTGAGGTACTGCGTATCCTGGGTCTGGTCCAGGTCGCTGTCGGAATGGCTGTCCGAGTCCCTGCCGCCGTCAAAAACGGGGTTGGACACGTCCAGGTACTGGCTCCAGGAATAGCTGCCGTCGGCGCTGGGGGTCACGGCGACCGCGTCGAAGGTGGTGGGGCTGCTCAGGCGGACGGTCTTGCTGGTATAGCCGTCGCCGTCGGCCAGGTACATGGTGCCGACCTGGGTATAGGTGCCCCGGTATCCCACCCAGATATCCCAGTTTTTGCAGCGCGCGCCGTAGTTCATGGTCACTTCCATTTCCAGGTCAAAGGCGGTGCAGTCATACAGGGTGGAATCAAAGCGGAACGCGTAGACCGTCCAGATCCAGTTCTCATCCTCCAGGGTGGCCTCCTCCCAGTCGCCGGAGAGGTATTCCGTCTGCGCGCTGGCGCGCACCCCGGGCAGCGCCGCCGTCAGGCACAGCACCAATGCAAGCAGCACGGTCAGCGTCTTTCCGATCTTCCAGTTTCCCATGGTCATGATATTTCCCTCCATCTTTCCAATCTTACATTGCCCATTTTACCAGAGTGAAAGAGCAAAGTCAACAAATTTATTTTGTTTAAAGCCCAGTTTCCCGTGATTTTAACAACAATTGAATCAGAGGTTCCAACGCTCAATAATGCATGATGTGGGGCAGGAGCTTGCGGCCCACCCGGTAGGGCAGGCCCTCCATGGCCTTCTTGGCGTTTTGAAGCTCCTGGCGGATGGGCAGGTGCTGGGGGCAGTGCTGCTCGCATTTGCCGCAGCCGATGCAGTTGCCTGGGCCGGTGTAGTCCTGGCAGACGCCGGTGATCATGAAGTATTCCGTCAGCGCTTTCCAGTAGCCGTCGGAGGCGCGGCGGTTGTAGGCGGCGAAGGTGCCGGGGATATCCACGCCCCGGGGGCAGGGCATGCAGTACCGGCAGCCGGTGCAGCCGACCTTCATCTTCTCGTTGATGGCCGCCACCACCCGGCGGTAGATTTCAAGATCTGCCTCCGTCAGGCTATCCGCCCGGGCGGCGTCCGCCGTGGCCACGTTCTCCCGCACCATCTCCAGGGAATTCATGCCGGAGAGCACGCAGGTCACCTCCGGCTGGTTCCACAGCCATTGGAACGCCCACTGGGCCGGGGTGCGCCCACCCTCCGCATGCTCCAGCACATGCCGGGCTGCGGCTGGCAGGCCGCCGGTGAGCCGTCCGCCCCGCAGCGGCTCCATGATGATCACGGGCAGTCCCTTTTCCGCCGCCCGGCGCAGGCCGGTGACCCCCGCCTGGGAATTTTCGTCCAGGTAGTTATACTGGATCTGGCAGAAGTCCCAGTCGTAGACCTCCAGGAGCTTGCAGAACATATCGGAATTGCCGTGATAGGAGAAGCCCACCTGGCGGATCTGCCCGGTCCTTTTCTTCTCTTCCAGCCAGGACAGGATGCCCAGGCCCACCAGCCGGTCCCAGGTCTTTACGTCCGTGAGCATGTGCATCAGGTAATAGTCCACGTGGTCCGTTTTCAGGCGGCGCAGCTCCTCGGAAAAATACTGCTCCATGCCCTCCGGCTTCTTGATCAGGTAGTGGGGGAGCTTGGTGGCGATGTTCACCTTTTCCCGGATGCCGTTGCGGGCGAGGATCTCTCCCAGCGCCGCCTCGCTGCCGTGGTAGACATAGGCGGTGTCATAGTAGTTCACGCCGGCCCGGTAGGCCTCCATGATTTCCTTTTCCGCCTTGTTCACGTCCACCTTTCCGCCGCTGAGGGTGAAACGCATGCACCCGTAGCCCAGGATGGAGATGGGGTTTCCGTATCGGTCGGCGCGGTATTGCATATAGATGACCTCCTTGGATCGGTTTTCGTCCATTATACCGGCCATGTGAGCATTTCGCAACAAAAAAGTTCAATAAAAACGGCAACTTTTTCTCATTAAAACGAATTGAAATCCCCAGGGGATTCGACTATAATGGTCGCACTCTGAAATGAATCGAGGCGGATCTATGGAGCATCTGGACAGCCTGTTTCAGCGCTATGACCGTATCCTGATTTTTGACACCGAGACCACCGGGCTTCGCTTTGACCGGGACGAGATCATCCAGTTTTCCGCTGTGGTGCTGGAGCGCAGCGGCGTGACGCAGCAGTATGACCGGCTGATCCGGCTTGCGCCGGGGCAGCAGGTGCCGCCGGAGATCCAGCGGCTCACCGGCATCACCACCCAGGACGTGGAGCAGCGGGGCATTCCCCGGGACCAGGCCGCCCGGGAGATCGCCGGCCTGCTGGCGGGCAACACCCTGCTTACCGCCTACAACGCCCACTTCGACCTGAGCTTCCTGTTCCACATGCTCCGCGTCCACGGCGACCCCGGCTGCCTGCGGGGCAAGGACAAGCTGGACCTGCTCACCGTCTACCGGGACCGCCGCGCCTATCCCCACAAGCTCCGGGACGCCATCGCCGCCTACGGGCTGGAGGGAACGGTACAAAACTCCCACCAGGCCGATCAGGACGCCCTGGCCACCGTATCGGTAATGGACGCCATGTCCGCCGAGCGGGACGATCTGCCGGACTACATCAATCTCTTCGGCTACATCCCCAAATACGGCCCGCCCCGGCGGCCCATCCGCTCCGTCACCTATCTGCCCCAGCCCTACGATTCCCCCATTCCGCTGTACCAGACGCGGCCGTCCCCTGCCGGGGCGGTGCCGCGCTGAGGATAAAAAGGAGAGCTTATGATCAATCAGACTGCCTATGAATTGGGTGCCAACCGCTCCTGCATCCGGGATCTGTTTGAATACGGCCGGGCCCGGGCGGCGGTGGTGGGCGAAGAGAATGTGTTTGACTACTCCCTGGGAAATCCCTCCATCCCTTCGCCGCCGGAGGTGGACGAGACGGTGCGGCAAATTTTGCAGGACACGCCCACCCTGCTGGTGCACGGCTATACCAGCGCCGTGGGTGACGCCGCCGCCCGGCGGGCCATTGCCGACGACCTGAACCGCCGCTACCATGCCGGATGCCGGGGGGAGGATTTCTTCCTGGGCTGCGGCGCGGCCCCGGAGCTGGTGGCGGTGTTCACCGCACTGGCGGTGCCCGGCGGGGAGCTGCTGGCCGTTGCGCCCTACTTCCCGGAATACAAGCCCTTTGCCCAGGCGGCGGGGCTGGAATTCAGGGTGGTGCCCCCGGACGTGCCGGAGTTCCAGATCCGGCTGGACGCGGTGGAGGCCATGCTCACCCCCCGCACCCAGGCGGTGCTGATCAATTCCCCCAATAATCCCTCCGGCGTTGTATACACCCGGCAGACCTTGCAGACCCTGGCCGAGCTGCTGACCCGGAAGGGAGCGGAATTCGGCCACCCCATCTATCTGATCTCCGATGAGCCGTACCGGGAGCTGGCCTATGGGGTGGAGGTACCCTTTGTGCCGCTGATCTACCCAAATACCATCGTGTGCTATTCCTATTCCAAGTCCCTGTCCCTGCCCGGGGAGCGGATCGGCTACATCTATGTCCCCCAGGCCTGCGCGGACAGCCGGGCGCTGTACGCCGCTGTGGCTGGGGCCGCCCGCAGCGCGGGGCACGTGTGCGCCCCCAGCCTGTGGCAGCGGGTGATCGCCCGCTGCGCCCACCTGCGCCCCGACCTGGCCGCCTACGACCGCAACCGCCGCACCCTGTACGACGCCCTGACCGCCATGGGCTACGAAATGGCAAAGCCTGACGGCGCGTTTTACCTGTTCATCAAGGCCCCCGGTGGCGACGCCAACGCCTTTTCCGAAAAGGCCAAGGCCAGGGATCTGCTCCTGGTCCCCGGCGACGGCTTCGGCTGCCCCGGCTATTTCCGCATCTGCTACTGCGTCAGCCACGACATGATCCAGCGCAGCCTCCCCATTT
The DNA here is from genome assembly GCA_900553805.1 of uncultured Eubacteriales bacterium. Taxonomy (GTDB): domain Bacteria; phylum Bacillota; class Clostridia; order Oscillospirales; family Oscillospiraceae; genus Faecousia. The sequence continues at coordinate 97 of USEU01000086.1, read as the reverse complement.
TCAGGGAACTCAACCTTGGCTCCCCAATGGGGGAGCTGGCAACCCGCAAGGGCTGACTTAGCGATGCGCAGGCGCTATGCAAGCGAGCAACCGCCGT
>USEU01000085.1 GCA_900553805.1 uncultured Eubacteriales bacterium | reverse complement strand
TCCAGTTTATCGAACTAGCTCTCCCGGAAAACCTCTCCGGGAGAGCTGTTTTTCATCCCGCCGCCTGGAGCATATTCTCGATAAAAATTCCGTAGCCAATGTCCGGCGCGTTGACCAGGACGTGGGTGACGGCGCCGATGAGCTTGCCGTCCTGGATGATGGGGCTGCCGGACATGCCCTGGACGATGCCGCCGGTGGCCTCCAGCAGGGCCTTGTCCGTGACCCTCAGCAGCAGGTTCCGCCCGTCCGTCCGGCTGGCGGGGTAGACCTTGAGGATCTCCACGGAGTAGTCCCCGGTGGTGTAATTGCTGACGGTGGAGCGGATGCTGGCCTGACCGGGGTGCACCTGGTCGGCGCTGCCCACGGGGATGGCCTCGCCGAGCCAGCCCTGACGGGACTTGCCGAATACGCCCTGGGGCGTGTTGCGCAGCAGCTCCCCGCAGCTCTCCGCCCCGTCGCAGCTGCCCCGCAGCTGCCCCGGATGGCCGCTTCTGCCCTTGGTGACGGACATGACCTGGGCCGGGTAGGTGGAGCCTGCCGCCATCTGCATCAGCACCCCGCTGCTGCCGTTTACCCCGTGACCCAGCGCGCCGAATTTCCCGGTGGAGGGATCATACCAGGTGACGGTGCCGATGCCGGAAATGCCCTGCTTTAAATAGACCCCCAGCTTTGCCCCGCCGTCCGTGGGGGTGACCTTGACCGTGGCCTCCAGCTCCTTGCCGCCCCGGCGGATGGTGAGCAGGGCGGTGCGGCCGGAGGCTTCCAGTGCGTCGCGCATCTGCTGGGCGCTGTGCACCGGGGTGCCGTTGACCTTTACGATGCAGTCGCCGATTTTCAGCCCGGCGTTTTTGGCGTCCGCCCCCAACAGATCGTCAAAGGCCGCAATGGTGACGGTATTGTCCCGCAGCTGCAATCCTACGGTCTGCCCCACGGGGATCAGCAGCGGCTCCGCCCAGGCCGCCGGCAACAGCAGAATCACACACAAAACTGCCAGCGCGGCAGAATATTTCTTTCTCTTCATGTTCAGCCCTCCATTTCCTGCAACCTTAATATGCCGCACTGGACGGATTGTAACCGCTGAAAAAGTCGAGAAATGAGGAAGTGTGTGGGCAATTTGTCAAAATGAGGTTGCGGAAAACAAGAAGCTGTTGTATGATGAAAATAAGGCAACACCGCACAATTTGGCAAAAAGACGGCTGCGGCTCGCAGACACAATTGCGCGGTGTTGCCATAATGAAAAATGAAATGAGGCGATACGATGCGCGTAGATTATTCTGAGCTGGGCCGGACGCTTTCCGCTTTGATGGAGGATGTGCCCTATCAGATCAGCAATCTTTCCAATGCCTCCGCCCTCCTTTGGCAGATGCTGCCGGAGATTAACTGGGTGGGCTTTTATAAACGGGTGGGCGACAAGCTGATCCTGGGCCCTTTCCAGGGCAAGCCGGCCTGTATCGGGATCCCCATGGGCAGGGGCGTGTGCGGCACGGCGGCCCGGCAGTGCCGGACGGTGCGGGTGGCTAACGTCCATGAATTCCCCGGTCATATTGCCTGCGACAGCGCGTCCAATTCCGAGATCGTCCTGCCGCTGATGCATGGGCAGACCCTTTGGGGTGTGCTGGACATCGACAGCCCGGTGACGGACCGCTTCACACAGGAGGATGAACAGGGCCTTGAAAGCCTTGCGGGGATCCTGAGCGGCATGATCTGCGCGACGGAATAAAAAAGAACGGCCCCGCTCTTGCTTTTTATGTGCAAATTGTGTAGAATACAATCAATATGTGTGCACTTCTCAGAAAAATGCGCACGGAATTCATTTTTTAAAGGAGTAAATCGTTATGGGTTTAATCAAGGCACTTGCAGGCTCAGCCGGCGGCGTTCTGGCAGACCAGTGGAAGGAATATTTTTATTGTGAAGCAATCCCCGAGACCATCTTGGCTGTAAAGGGGCAGAAGCGGGTCTCCGGCCGCTCCTCCAATACCAGAGGCTCCGACAACATTATTTCCAACGGCAGCGTCATCGCCGTGGCCGACGGCCAGGCCATGATGATCGTGGACCAAGGCAAGGTGGTGGAGTTCACCGCCGAGCCGGGTGAATTTACTTATGATGCCTCCACCGAGCCGTCCATCTTCTGCGGCAACCTGGGTACCGGCATTCTGAACACCTTCAAGACCGTGGGCAAGCGCTTCACCTTTGGCGGCGACACCGGCAAGGATCAGCGGGTGTACTATTTCAATCTGAAGGAGCTGGTGGGCAATAAGTACGGCACCCCCAGCCCCGTGCCCTTCCGGGTGGTTGACCGCAACATCAATCTGGATTGGGAGATCTCCATCCGCTGCTTCGGCGAGTACAGCTTCCATATCTGCGACCCGCTGCTGTTCTACACCAACGTCTGCGGCAACTTCTCCGATGAATATCCCCGCGAGAAGCTGGAAGGCCAGATGAAGACCGAGCTGCTCACCGCCCTGCAGCCCGCCTTCGCGAAAATTTCCGACATGGGCATCCGTTACAGCAGCCTGCCCGGCCACACCATGGAGCTGGCCGACGCGCTCAACGAGGTGCTGTCCACCAAGTGGCGGGGCCTGCGGGGCATTGAGATCGTCTCCTTCGGCGTTTCCAGCGTGAAGGCATCGGAAGAGGACGAGAAGATGCTCAAGGATATGCAGCGCACCGCTGTGTACTCCAATCCCAATATGGCTGCCGCCTACGACGTGATGGCCCGGGGCGACGCCATGAAGGCCGCCGCCTCCAACACCGCCGGGGCAATGACCGGCTTTATGGGCATGGGCATGGCCCAGAACATGGGCGGCGGCACCAATGCCGCGCAGCTGTTCCAGATGGGCCAGCAGCAGGCTGCACCTCAGGCAGCTCCTGCCGCACCCGCCGCCGGCAGCTGGCGGTGCAGCTGCGGCGCGACTGCCACCGGCAAATTCTGCCCGGAGTGCGGCGCGAAGAAACCCGAGCCCGCCGCCGGCTGGACCTGTTCCTGCGGCGCGGTGAATCAGGGCAAGTTCTGCTCTGAGTGCGGCGCAAGAAAGCCCGCCGGTGTGCCCCAGTACCGCTGCGATAAGTGCGGCTGGGTCCCCGCCGACCCCAAGCACCCGCCCAAGTTCTGCCCGGAGTGCGGCGATCCCTTCGGCGACGAGGACATTGTGGGCTGATAATTTGATTCCCCTGTACCCTGCCCGCGAAAGGGCAGGGTACAGCTGAAAGGAGAAAATTGCGGATGGCAAACGAAATTACTAATTACCAGTGCCCTGCCTGCACGGGACCGCTGCATTTCGGCAGCGAGTCCGGGGTGCTGGAATGCGACTATTGCGGCAGCCGCTTTTCGGTGGAGGACATCGATCGGATGTACGCCGAGAAGAATGCCAACGCCCAGGAGGCCACCGAGCAGCGCGAAGCGAAGGAGAGCATCCGGGAGGGCCAGTGGGATATGGACGCCGCCGGGGAGAGCTGGGGCGAGGAGGGCGACAGCCTCCGCGCTTACAACTGCCCCTCTTGCGGCGCGGAGCTGGTGTGCGACGAGACCACTGCCGCCACCGCCTGCCCCTACTGCGGCAATCCCAGCATCATCCCCGGCAAGCTCTCCGGCAGCAAGAAGCCGAATCTGATCATCCCCTTCAAGGTGGATAAGAACGCCGCCGTGGCCGCGCTGAAGAAGCATTACAATCACAAGCCCCTGCTGCCCAAGGCATTCAAGGCGGAAAACCATGTCCAGGAGATCAAGGGCGTGTATGTGCCCTTCTGGCTGTTCGACGCCCAGGTAGAGGGCGACATGACCTTTAAGACCACCCGGGTGCATACCCGCACCACGCCCAAGGAGTACATCACCGAAACCGACCACTTCCTGGTGCACCGGGAGGGAACGCTGGACTTTGAAAATGTGCCGGTGGACGGCTCCTCCCAGATGCCGGATGCCCACATGGACGCCATTGAGCCGTATGACTACAACGAATTGAAGCAGTTTTCCCTGTCCTATCTTCCCGGATTTCTGGCCGACCAGTATGACGTTTCCAAGGAGGAGTGCGCCAAGCGGGCCAACGCCCGCTGCACCGCCAGCGTGGAGGACGCCCTGCGCAACACCGTGATGGGCTATTCCAGCTGCGTCACCGTCAGCAAGGACGTGACCGTCAATCCAGGCCGGGTGCGCTATGCCCTGATGCCGGTGTGGATGCTGTCCACCAAGTGGAAGGACAAGAATTTCCTGTTTGCCATGAATGGCCAGACCGGCAAGCTCATCGGCGACCTGCCCATCGACAAGGGCAAGCTGGCGCTGTACTGCCTTGGCTCCTTCGTGGCCGCGGCAGCGGTGTCGCTGCTGTTCCTGCTGTAAGGAGGTGCTGGAAATGAAGAGAAGATATTTTGCCATTCTTCTGATGGCCGCACTGCTGGTCAGCTGCTTCGCGGTTTCTGCCCTGGCCACCCAGGCCCAGCTGAACTACGTCACCGACGAGGCGGGCCTGTTCACCGACACGGAGCGCGGCACACTGGAAAGCCGCGCCCAGGAAATCAGCGAGCGGTATAACTTCGGCGTGTATATCATCACGCTGCCGGATTACCGGGACTATACCACCTCTTCCAGCGTGGAAACCTGCGCCATGGAGCTGTACGACGACAACACCCTGGGCTGGGGCAGTGACCGGGCCGGGACCATGCTGCTGCTGAGCATGCAGGAGCGGGACTTTGACCTGGATTTTTACAGCAGCCGGGCCAACCGCATTTTTACCGAGGTGGGCCGGGACCGCATGGAGGATCGGTTCATCCCCTATTTCAGAAACGATAACTTCTACGGCGGCTATATGGAATACCTGAATACCTGTGAGGAGTATCTCCAGGCCGCCGAAGAAGGCCACCCCGTGGGCGAGGGAGAGAGCCGGTATTCCGGCCAGGATGAAAAGGCGTCCCCCGCGCTGGCGCTGATCCCTGGCGGCATTGCCGCGCTGCTGGTGGGCATCTTCACCAGCGCCCCCATGCATTCGGCCAAGCAGCAGCGGGATGCGAATCAGTATGTGCGGGGCAGGCTGAATCTGCGCAGACGGTCCGACATGTTCCTGAACCGTACCGTCAGCCGCAGCCCCCGGAACACGGAGTCCCGCAGCTCGGGCAGCTCGGGCAGCTCCGGCGGCTCCCATTCCCACAGCTATTCCTCCGGCGGCCACTCCGGCCGCAGCGGCAAGTTTTAACGAAATGCCCCCAGCCATGGGGGCATTTTCAACGAATCAACCGGGCGGAAAAGGGCCGGAATTTGTTTTGACAATCCCATAAAACGGGAGTATAATGCAACCACTGACATCTTGGGAACCTCTGAATAAATCGCCTGCGGCTGAGCAGCGGATCTTTTTCCCCAGCTGTGCAGTATCAAAAGCGGGAAA
>USEU01000084.1 GCA_900553805.1 uncultured Eubacteriales bacterium | reverse complement strand
TGCCTGGGAACAAAATCCCTCGCTGCCAGCTCTTGCCGATTTAATCAGAGCTTCCTTAGAAAAATGCTTTCAGCGCGTTCTCCTGGGCGGCGATCACCCGGTCGCACCAGGCGTCAAACTCCGGGTCCTCCTGTTGAAGCTCCGGGTGGGCCAGCACATTCTCAATGGTCTCCCGCACCCCCTGCTCAAAGCGGACGGTGGGGCAGAAGTCCGGCACGGCGGCTTTCAGCTTGCGGTTGTCGAACACCACGGAATTGGCCTTGTCCCCGATCAGGCTGCCCAGCATGTCATAGCAGCCCGTGGCGGCCAGGAAGTGGGACGAGACATAGCAGGGCTTCAGCTCCACCCCCAGGCAGGCGGCGATGGTGAAATAGATCTGGTTCCAGGTCAGTGTCTCATCGTTTGTGATCTGGAAGGCCTCGCCGATGGCATGGGGATTGCCCATCAGGCCCACATAGCCCTTGGCGAAGTCCGAATTGTGGGTCATGGTCCACAGGGACGTGCCGTCGCCGTGGATGATGACGGGCTTGCCCTGCTGCATCCGCCTGATGACCTGATAGCTCCCGTTTTTGCCGTGCACCCCCAGAGGGACATTGCGCTCATCATAGGTATGGCTGGGGCGAATGATGGTCACGGGGAAGTTCTGCTCCCGGTAGGCGCGCATCAGGACCTCCTCGCAGGCGATCTTATCCCGGGAATACTGCCAGTAGGGATTGGCCAGAGCGGTGCCCTCGGTGATGCGGTAGTCCTTGGCCGGCTTGTGATAGGCGGAGGCGGAGCTGGTGTACAGATACTGCCCCGTCCTGCCGGAAAACAGCCGGATATCCCGCTCCACCTGCGCCGGCACAAAGCCGATAAACTGGCACACGCAGTCAAAACGCATCTCCCCCAGCGCCGCCCGGACTGCCGCCTCGTCGTTCATGTCCGCGCGGATCAGGTGCACACCCTCCGGCACCTGGGAATTGCGGGAGCCGCGGTTGAGCAGATAAACCTGCCACCCCTGCCGGGCCAGCAGCCGGGTCACCGCCAGGCTGATGGTGCCGGTGCCGCCGATCAATAATGCTTTCATCATATCACTCCCATCAAAAATATAGATGCTTCTATGTTACCAGATAGGTGGTTATCCGTCAAATAAAACTTTCCCGGTCCTGCCGGTTTTTCTCCGCAGATGCCGGGTGGGCTGTTCCCAGTTCCTTGACCGGGGAATACGGGAGTGCTATAATGGCGGTGTCAATAAACAAAAAGGAGACAAAAAATGGAACCTGCAACCCTTTTGGATCTGCTGCACACCGCCGGGCGGCTGAAGGACACCACCCGCCACTGCTATACTCCCGGCGGGCGGCATGAGAGCGTGGCGGAGCACAGCTGGCGGCTGGCCCTGATGGCTTTTTGGCTGAAGGATGAATTCCCGGAGCTGGACATAAACCGGGTGATCCAGATGTGCCTGATCCACGACCTGGGCGAGGCTTTCACCGGCGATATTCCTGTGTTTGACAAGACCGACAGCGATGAGCAGAAGGAAGAGCAGCTGCTCTTTGCCTGGGTGGATGCCATGCCGGAGCCGCTGCGCACCGACATGCGGAGCCTGTATCAGCAGATGCAGGCCCGGGAGACCACCGAGGCCAAGCTCTACAAGGCGCTGGACGGGCTGGAGGCAGTGATCTCCCACAACGAATCGGATATTTCTACCTGGGAGCCGAACGAGTATCAACTCCAGCTGACCTATGCTGCCGACCGCATGCATTTCAGCCCCTATATGGTCGCCCTGCGGGAGCAAATCAGGCAGGACAGCCTGAAAAAGATTCAAGACGCCCAGTGAGCCGTACCCTGCCCTGGGTGGTTTGCGGTTGACGAACCCCCGGATATGTGGTATTTTTATGGTGTGCACGGTGTTCTCTTCAAAAGAGGACGGCACAATACAACGCCTGTTTGGAGCTTAGAAAAAAAATGGATAACCGTCAAACGATCTGTCTGCTGAACGATTCCTTTCCTCCCGTGATCGACGGAGTTGCAAATGCCGTAAAGAACTATGCCGAGATCATCCACCAGGCGGGGCAGGACACCCTTGTGATCACCCCCTCCCACCCGGACAGCGACGACACCGTCTTCCCCTACCCCGTCGTCCGCTATCCCAGCCTGGATTTTCGGAAGGTGACCGGGGGCTATACCGCCGGGATTCCCTTCTCCCCTGCCATTACCCGGCAGCTGGGCGGCCGGAAGGTGGCGCTGCTGCATTCCCATTGCCCGGTGGTCTCCACCATTCTGGGCCGGGAGCTGCGGCGGGTGGTGGACGCGCCGCTGGTCATGACCTATCACACCAAATTTGACATTGAGATCAACAAAATGGTAAAGGGCCGGGCACTGAAGGCCGGGACCATGAAGGCGCTGGTGCAGAACGTCAGCGCCTGCAACGAGGTGTGGGCCGTCAGCGCCGGAGCGGCGGATAATCTGCGCTCCATGGGCTACGAGGGCGAATGCGTCGTCATGCCCAACGGCGTGGATCTGCCCCTGGGCCGGGTGAGCCAGGAGGCCATCGACCGGGCCATCGCCGGATACGACCTGCCCCAGGGCGTGCCCCTGTTTCTGTTCGTGGGGCGGATCATGTGGTACAAGGGACTGAAAATCATTGCAGACGCCCTGGCCATGCAGAAGGCCGGCGGAGCGGATTTTCGCATGGTGTTCATCGGCTCCGGCGCGGAGCAGGAGGACGTCAAGGCCTATATCGGCCGCTGCGGCATTGGGGATAAGTGCATCTTCACCGGGCCGATCCGGGACCGGGAGACGCTGCGGGCCTGGTACTGCCGGGCGGACCTGTTTCTCTTCCCTTCCACCTTTGATACCAACGGTTTGGTGGTCCGGGAGGCGGCGGCCAGCTCCCTGGGCGCGGTGCTGATCGCGGGCAGCTGCGCCGCCGAGGGCATCACCGACGGGGTGAACGGACTGCTGATCGAGGAAAACGCGGAAAGCCTCAGCGCCTGCCTGACCCAGGTGCTGCGCAGCCCGGAAATCATGGCGCAGGTGGGGCAGCGCGCGGCCCGGGATCTGTACATCTCCTGGCACGACGCGGTACACAACGCCCTGCGGCGCTACGAGGTCGTCATTGACCGCTATCGCAGTGGCCAGCGTCCGGCACATCAGGAGCCGATGGAACAGCTGCTGGAGACCACCGGCATTCTGATGGAGGATCTGGCCCAGCTTCCGCCTCTGCCTCCGCTGCGGCGGGACCGGGAAAATGAGGACGCTTCCAAGCGCCTGTAAACACAAACGTGCTTCCCACTTGACATGAAAGGAGCCACATTATGTATCGTATTCTGGAACTGAACCCCCAGCTTGCCCCCTTTGCCGGGGACATCGATCTTCGGATGTACCTCTACCGCGCCACCCGCGACCGGCTGCTGAAGGAGGGACAGACGCTGAACGACTTCGCCAATGCCCATGCGTACTTCGGCTTCCACCACGTTCCCGGCGGCTGGTACTACCGGGAATGGGCGCCGGGTGCCTATCAGCTGTACCTGGAGGGGGACTTCAACGGCTGGAATCAAACCAGTCACCCCCTGACCGCCATCGGCGACGGCAACTGGGAGCTGTATCTGCCCGGCGACGACGCCCTGTGGGACGGGTGCAAGGTCAAAACCGTGGTGGATGCCAACATGACCCGCACGGAGCACATCCCCCTGTACGCCCGCCGGGTGGTGCAGGACAAGAAAACCGTCACCTTTACCGCGGAGGTGGTGGATGACCGCAAGGAATTTGATTGGACGGATCAGGACTTCCGGGGCGAGGATTCCCTGTTTATCTACGAGGCCCACGTGGGCATGGCCCAGGAGGAGGGCAAGGTCGGCACCTACCGGGAGTTTGCCGACCGCATTCTGCCGCGCATCAAGCGGGGCGGCTACAACACCGTGCAGCTGATGGCCATCATGGAGCACCCCTACTATGGCAGCTTCGGCTATCAGGTCTCCAGCTTCTTTGCCGCCTCCAGCTGGTTCGGAAGGCCGGAGGATCTGAAATACCTCATCAACACCGCCCACAGCATGGGCATCCGGGTGCTGCTGGACGTGGTGCACTCCCACGCGGTGAGGAACACCGCCGAGGGCATCAATATGTTCGACGGCACCACCTGGCAATTCTTCCACGACGGGGCCAAGGGCGACCACCCCGCCTGGGGCACCAAGTGCTTTGACTACGGCAAGACCGGGGTGCTCCACTTCCTTCTGAGCAACCTGAAGTTCTGGATGACGGAATACCACTTTGACGGCTTCCGCTTTGACGGCGTCACCTCCATGCTCTACCATGATCACGGTCTGGGCACGGACTTCAACTCCAACGATAAATACTTCTCCTTCAATACCCACACCGAGGCCATCACCTATTTGCAGCTGGCCAATGAACTGATCCGCCAGGTCAATCCCAACGCGGTCACCATCGCGGAGGATATGTCCGGCATGCCCGGCATGTGCCTGCCCATTCCTGACGGCGGCATCGGCTTCAACTACCGGCTGGGCATGGGCCTGCCGGATATGTGGGTGCGCACCGTCAAGGAGTGCAAGGACGAATTCTGGGACATCTTCAAGATGTGGTGCGAGATGTGCATGCGCCGCCCCGGCGAGAAGACCGTGGCCTATGTGGAGAGCCATGACCAGGCGCTGGTAGGCGACAAGACGCTGATCTTCCGTCTGGCCGACGCCGCCATGTACACCGACATGGAAAAGCGCACCCACAACCCGGTGATTGACCGGGCCATCGCCCTGCACAAGATGATCCGCCTGTTCACCCTGGCGGGCGGCGGCGAGGCGTACCTGAACTTCATGGGCAACGAATTCGGCCACCCGGAATGGATCGACTTCCCCCGGGAGGGCAACGGCTGGAGCTTCCACTACTGCCGCCGCCAGTGGAGCCTGCGGGACAACCCCGACCTGAAATACGAGTGGCTGGGCCAGTTTGACGAGGATATGATCCACCTGGCCAAGAACGCGGATCTGTTCTCCATGAACATGGGCGACCTGCGGCTGATCGATTCCGACCGGCAGGTGATCGTGTTCTACCGCAAGGGGCTGCTGTTCGCCTTCAACTTCAGCCCCTGCAATTCCTACACAGACGTGACCGTCTCCCTGCCCGCCATCGCCGACTACACGGTGGCCCTGTGCAGCGACGACGGCAAGTACGGCGGCAACGATCTGATCGCCCACATGACCTACAAGGCCCAGGTGGACGACAAGGGCAGCTCCACCCTCCGGCTCTACCTCCCCGCCCGGACCGCCGTGGTCCTGAAGGAGCAGCCGGTCAAGCTGGAAGGGAAAAAGAAGGAATAAGCAGGCAAAGGGCGCGTTCATCTGAACGCGCCCTCAAGCTTTTCCGGCCAACAGCCGGATCATTTCATACTATTGGGGCTGTTGCAAAATTCTTTTTTGCAGCAGCCCTATTGCTTCACCC
>USEU01000083.1 GCA_900553805.1 uncultured Eubacteriales bacterium | reverse complement strand
AGCAGCTGTACGCCGCCCTTTGGTCGGCTACACCTGCTAAACCTTTCAGGGGCGCAATGAGCGGGGCTTCCCTAAAACTCCCTGTGAGGTGATCGATCTTATGAAATCCTCCTTTGGACGCAGCTTTTATACCGGCGCGATGATCCTGCTGCTGTCGCTGACCATGCTGGGGGCGTCCTACCAGCAGCTGGTGAAGGAGTACCTCACCGACACCACCTTTACCCGCCTGGAGCGGGACGCGGAAGCCGTTTCCCACCTGGCCGCCTCCTATGTGGCCGGGGAGGACGACCCGGAATCCGGCCTGCGGCTGAACCTGAACGTGGTCACCAGCCTCTCCGATTCCGATATCGTCATCTGCGACGAGACGGGGCGGATCACCCTGTGCTCCGATTCCCCCTTCGGCTGCAAGCACACCCGCCTGAAGGTCAACTCCGAATACATTGAAAAGGTGATCGACAACGGCGGCGACCGGGCCACCGGCATCATCAAGGGGCTCTACGACGACTCCCGGTATCTCATCGCCAAGCCCATTGAATACGACGGCTCCACCTTCGGCATCACCATCGTGTCCGTCCCCACCGCCAGCACCAATTCCGTGCTGAAGCGGCTGGCCCGCTACTATCTGAATACGGCCCTGGTGGTCATCCTCATTTCCATCGTGGGCGTGTTCGCCTACGCCGGTACCTCCAGCCGCCCCCTGCGGGACATGGCCAAGGCCGCCAACGCCTTCGGCCACGGCGACCTGGATTCCCGGGTGCCGGTGGACGATTCTTACAGCGACGAGACCAGGGACCTGGCCATCGCCTTCAACAACATGGCCTCCAGCCTGCAAAAGAGCGAATACCAGCGCCAGGAGTTCGTGGCCAACGTGTCCCACGAGCTGAAGACCCCCATGACCACCATCTCCGGCTATGTGGACGGCATCCTGGACGGCACCATCCCCCCGGACAAGGAGCGGCACTATTTGCAGATCGTCTCCGACGAGACCAAGCGCCTCAGCCGCCTGGTGCGCAGCATGCTGGACATCTCCCAGCTCCAGGACAAGCAGATCCCCGACGAGAAGAAGGTCAACTTCGACATGGAGGAATGCGCCGGGCTGGCTCTGCTGAATTTTGAAAAGCGGATCAACGACAAGCACATCAACGTCACCGTGGACATGCCGGAGCACCCGGTATACACCTTCGCCAACCAGGATTCCATCACCCAGGTGGTGTATAACCTGGTGGACAACGCCGTGAAATTCTGCCCCGACGGTGGAAATCTGGGCCTGACCATCAAAGAGGGCGGCAGCAAGGTCTACGTCTCCGTCTCCAACGACGGCGAGACCATCCCCCCGGAGGAGCTGCCCCTGGTATTCGACCGCTTCCACAAGCTGGACAAATCCCGCTCCCAGAACCGGGACGGCTGGGGCCTGGGGCTGTACATCGTAAAAACCATCGTATGCAGCCACGGCGAAAACATCAGCGTCACCAGCCGGGACGGCAAAACCGAATTTACCTTCACCATGCCGCTGGTAAACTAACCCGCTCTTGCTGCCCCCTTTGGGGGAAGTGCCGCGAAGCGGCAAAAGGGGTGGCGTTGGTGATTTTGAGTCATTACCATTCAACGAACGGCACCCCCTCAGTCAGCCCTTACGGGCTGCCAGCTCCCCCATTGGGGAGCCGAGAGGAACACTACGAATTCGCCCGAGGTTTCATAAAACCGCAGGTACCTACCGCACCCCTCAGCCGCTGCGGCGGCAGCTCAGCTCTGCATTAAGCGGCTGTACGCCGTCGGGGACGGCTACACCCGCTAAACCTTTCAGGGGCGCTTGGGGGTAGAGGAAAACTTTGAATCGAGGAACCAATTATGAAGTATCATGAAGAGCCGGCTCCCTGGGACGACGGGGAGTACAATACCGGGCGGACCAAGCCGCCGAAGAGCCACCGGGGGATCATTGCCCTGCTGCTGATCGCGGTGATCCTGCTGATCGGCCTGAGCACCCTGCTGGGCTTTTCCAGCCTGCGGCTCTTCCAGCAGCTCAATGAGCAGCGCGCCGCCGCCGAGACCATCTGCTACGGCACCGCCGAGGAGCCGACGGTGGCCGGCAGCCTGGTGCCCATCGACGCGGTGCAGGAGACCGTGGCCGTGTCCGCCGGGCCTGCGCCGGAGGCGGACGGCACGCTGAGCCTCCAGGACATCTATGTCAAGTGCATCCCCTCGGTGGTCTCCATTACCACCCAGTCCCGCGGCGGCTCCGCCACGGGCACCGGGGTGATCGCGTCCCAGGACGGCTATATCGTCACCAATTACCACGTGATCGAGGGGGGCGAGAGCTACACCGTCCAGCTGACGGACGATCGGGTCCTCTCCGCCGGACTGGTGGGCAGCGACCCCACCAGCGACTTGGCCGTGCTGCACATTGACGCCGACGGCCTGACCAGCGCCGAGTTCGGCGACTCGGACGTGCTGCGGGTGGGCGACAGCGTGGTGGCCATCGGCGATCCCCTGGGGGTGGAGTACCGGGGCACCATGACCAACGGCATCGTCTCCGCCATCAATCGGAACGTGAACGTCAACGGCCGCGCCATGAACCTGATCCAGACCAACGCGGCCCTGAATTCCGGCAACTCCGGCGGCCCGCTGATCAACAGCTGCGGCCAGGTGATCGGCATCAACACCATCAAGGTGGGCGCGTTCACCGACCGGGCGGGGGTGGAGGGTCTGGGCTTCGCCATCCCCAGCGCCGTGGTGGAGGACATCGTCGGCCAGATCATCTCCCAGGGCTATGTCTCCGGCCGCCCCTGGCTGGGCATCAGCGGGGAGAGCCTGTCCCTGTTCTATCAGCACTACTACCGCCTGCCCGCCGGGCTGTATATCAGCGAAGTGGCGGAAAACAGCAGCGCCGCCGACGCCGGGATCGCCCAGGGCGATATCCTCATCAGCGTGGACGGCACCAATGTCTACACCCAGAGCGACCTGGACACCCTGCTCTACGGCTACACCGCCGGAGACCAGGTGACCCTCATCATCTACCGCTCCGGCTACACCATGCAGGCCACCATCACCCTGGAAGAAGCCAAGAACGCCGCATAGTTCCCTCTCAGCGTCCCTGAAAGGGGAGCTGGCAGGCCCAAAGGGCCTGACTGAGGGGTTTTGCGGCAGGCAGTTATGGTTTTATGAAACCTTGGGCGAATTCGTACAATTCCTCGGCTCCCCGGTGGGGGAGCTGGCAGCCCGCAAGGGCTGACTGAGGGGGTGTGGTTCGTTGAATGGTAACAAGTCAAAAATACCAACAACACCCCCTTTGCCGCTTCGCGGCACTTCCCCCAGAGGGGGCAGCAAGGGCCTCTACGAATTCGCCTCGGTGCATTTCAAATAGTATTCTGCGTACCGCGCCTGACCCCTCCGGCGCGATGCGCCGCCTCCCCTTTCAGGGGAGGTTAATCTACATTACAAGGAAGTCTTAATTTCATGGAACCGATTTATGTTCAGAATTTTACCGTCAGCGATGCCTTTGTGGACTGCTACGGGCGGATGAAGCCCTCCATGATCCTGTATATCGTGCAGGAAATGGGCGGGCGGCACTGTGAGCTGCTGAAGCTGGATTACGATACCCTGGCCGGCCGTCAGCTGTTCTGGGCGGTCACCCGGCACCGGGTGCAGATCACCCGCATGCCCGTGCGGGGGGAGACCATCCGGGTGGAGACCTGGCCCCTGCCCGCCACCCACGCCGCGTTCCCCCGCAGCGTGGTGGCCTACGACGCCCAGGGCAACGAGGTGTTCCGCTGCATGACCCTGTGGGTGCTGATGGATCGGAACACCCGCCGCATGATCACCCCCGGCAAGAGCGGCATCATCCTGGCCGGTACCCACCGGGCCGGGGAGCTGCCCGCCCCCACCGGCCTGATCCTCCGCCCCCTGGGCACCCAGCGCAGCCGCACCGTCAGCTTCACCGACCTGGACCGCAACGGCCATATGAACAACACCCGCTGCATGGACTGGATCGCCGACCTGCTCCCCAGCCAGTTCCACCGGGAGCATGTGGTGTCCGATTTCACCGTGTGCTATCTGGCGGAGGCCCGGGAGGGCCAGGAGCTTCGCCTGAACTGGGACATCGCCCCCGACGGCACCCTCCAGGCCGACGCCACCACCGGCCCCGCCGAAGACTCCCACCGGGTCTTCTCCGCGAAGCTGTTCTTTTAAGTAGAGGACGGGGTGCGTTCCGTTCAACGTACCGGGGCGGGTGCATTCCGTTTACAAAAAAAATTCAGGCCCCTCTCGCGAGGGGCCTTGGTTCGTTTAGTTGCAGCCGCAGCCGCAGCCGCCGCAGTTGTTGTCGTTGTTGCAGCCGCAGCCGTTCCCGCAGCCGTTGCCGCAGCCGAAGATCAGAAGCAGGATGATGATCCACCAGATATTGCCGCCGAAGCATCCGTTGTTACCGCACATAGAAGTACCTCCGATTTTGGAAATTTCTTGCGAGCTTTGACGCTCATTCCATGTTATTCCGCAGCCCCCAAAATGTGCGTCCGCCCCGGTCAGACCGACCGGGGCGGAATTTTTCTTACAGCGCCCGCAGGGCGTCCACCAGGGCGGTTTTCCCGGCGGTCTTTTCGTCCTTGCGCTTGATGACCCTGGCGGGGCAGCCCGCCACCACCGTGCCCGGCTCCACGTCGCCGATGACCACCGCGCCCGCGGCCACCACCGCGTCGTGGCCGATGCGGCAGCCCTCGATCACCACAGCGTTGGCCCCGATGAGCACATTGTCCTCCACGATCACCGGCGTGGCGGAGGCCGGCTCTACCACCCCGGCCAGCACCGTGCCCGCGCCGATGTGGCAGTTTTTGCCCACGGTGGCCCGGCCGCCCAGCACCGCGCCCATGTCGATCATGGTGCCCTCGCCCACCACCGCGCCGATGTTCAGAATGGCCCCCATCATGATGACGGCATTCTTCCCGATCTGCACCTGCTCCCGGATGATCGCGCCCGGCTCGATGCGGGCGGGGATGTCCTTCATATCCAGCAGGGGGATGGCGGAGTTGCGGCAGTTGTTTTCAATTTCCACATGGCGGAACCGATTCCCCGCCAGCACCGGGCCCACGTCCGCCCAGTCACCGAAGACGATCTTGTGCCCCGGCGCGGCGGGGAACACCCGGCAATTGGGGAACTCCACCGGCGCTTCCTCCCAGACGTACACCTTCACCGGCGTTTTCTTGGGAGAGGTGCGGATATATTCAATGATCTCCTGCGCGTTCATGGCAATGCCTCTTTTCTCTATGATGCTCCATGGTATCACCGTTCCCCCCAAAACGCAAGGAAAAATTGACAGCGGGCGCGGATTGAAATATAATAGTAAAATAACCTCCCCTGAAAGGGGAGGAGGGCCGCGCGCAAGCGTGGCGGAGGGGTTCGCGGTACGCAGAATACCCATTGGAATGCACCAAGGCGAATTCGTACAGCCCCCTTGGCTTCCCCCGGGGGTGTCGCAGAGCGCAGCGAATCTTTCAACAATAATGATTGCCGGTGGCAATCATACCTTG
>USEU01000082.1 GCA_900553805.1 uncultured Eubacteriales bacterium | reverse complement strand
TGAATTGAGCCAAAAATCCAGGCTGGGGCTTCTTGCCAAATTGTGCAGTGTTGCCCTGTGGATTTCTTCCCGATCCTGCTGTATAATACATGGGAATGATTCGGAAAAATGGATCAAAGGAGGGCATTATGAAAAAGATCGGATTTTGCTTCCTGACGCTGGCGCTTTTGGTGGGGCTGCTTCTCCCTGCCGCGCGGGCACAGGGAACGACCACCACTGTGATGATGTACATGTGCGGCACGGACCTGCAAAGCGCCTGCGTGCAGGATATGTATGAGATGGCCAGCGTTGACCTGCCGGAGGAGGTGACCGTCGTGGTCCAGGCGGGCGGCGCTTACAGCTGGGATGACAGCGATCTGACCGGCGAGGCCGTCAACCGCTTCACCATTACCTATGACACCTTCAACGATATGCAGGTGCTCCCCTGGCAGAATATGGGCCAGGAGCAGGCGCTGCTGGATTTCATCAGCTGGGCAGTGGATGCCTATCCCTCTGATCGTTACATCCTGGTGCTGTGGGATCACGGCGGCGGCTCCGGCGGTGTGTGCTACGACGAGACGGCGAATTACGACAGCCTGACCATCCACGAGGTGAACGACGCGCTGTATCACTATCAGCAGCAGGACCCGGACTTCCGCCTGGACATCGTCGGGTTCGACGCCTGCCTGATGGCCACCTATGAGATGGCCGTGCACATGGCGGGCTACGCCGATTACATGGTGGCCAGCGAGGAGCTGGAGCCGGGCATCGGCTGGAATTACGAGGGATGGCTGGGGGACCTGGCTGCCGACCCGGAGATGGACAGCGCCGATATCGCCGTCTCCATTGCCGACAACTTTATGGCTGCCTGTGTGGAAGACAACCCCAACGACTATCTGAGCCAGAGTGTGATCAACCTGAGCGCCCTTCCCGTATTCCGGGATCAGCTGGAGACCTATGCGGCCTATCTGACGGACGCGCTGAGCCACGGCCAGCTGCCTACCATCAGCCGCTCCCGCCAGCGCATGTATTCCTTCGGCAAATTCTCGGATGCGTCGTCGGATCAGGTGGACTTCATGGCATTCCTGGATGCCACCCGGCAGTTCGCCCCCAACATGGCCAGCCAGCTGGAGGCCAGCTATCAGGACTGCATCTATTACAGCACCGGCACAGACATGTTTGACTATCTGACCGGCATGAGCGTGCTCCTGCCGGGGGATACCACCCTGGATCTGTTGGATAATTTCAGCGCCTACGACTGCGGCGAGCAGTACCCCAATTTCAGCCAGTTTGTTTACGGATATGCCACGCTGCTGGCAGGCGGCAACTACACCTTCACCCTGCAAAAGCCGGAGCAGACCTCCGGGGCCCCGGCCAGCACGGCGGGCACGATGCAGGATGCGTCCTATGTCCCCGGCGGCAACTATACCGCGCCGGAGGACGCGCAGAACGCGGCCGTGACGGTCACCCCGTCCCAGATCCAGTCCAGCGTCTGGAACGGCTTTACCAGCGTGGTATCCGGCGCGATCACCCCGGATGCGGATGTGGGATCGGGCGCAGAGAGCGAATACCAGTTTGATCTGGATTCGGATTACGCCTGCTATATGACCCTGACCCAGGACGAGCTGGAAAACCTCTCCCTGGTGGAAGGCCTGCTGTATCTGGACGCGAGCGACGACGAGGACACCATTCTCATCGAGCTGGGCGCAATGCAGGACGCGGGCATCGACTGGGACACCGGCGACATCATCAGCGGCTTTGACGGCACATGGCCCATGCTGGACGAGCAGATCGTGGTCATGTATGACCAGGTGCGCACCCAGAACATGCGCCGCAGCGTGATCCCGATGAAGCGCAACGGAACGGAAGGGTACCTGGTGATGATCTTCACCAAGGCAAACCCCGACGGCGTGATCGCCGGCTTTACTGAGGGCTATGACGCCAACGGCCTGCCCGTGCGTGGCCTGACCCAGCTGACCGAGGGCGACGAGCTGATCCCCCTGTATCCCATGCTCTACGACGACGGTTCCGATTCCGACGAGCTGGCGCAGGACACCTTCGAGGGCGACCCCATCATCGTGGGCGATACGCTTCCCGTGTTCGAGTACATCTCCCTGGAGGGCGCGGATTCCTCCTTCTATTACTGCTTCCGCCTGACAGACATCTTCGGCCAGACGGAGCTTTCCGAAATGATCGAGTTCTACCTGTAATTTTAAGGGGCGCGTTGCATTTGCAACGCGCCCTAGCCGTTTTTACCTTCGAAATAGGCATCACAGAAGCCGTACCATTTTTCCTCGTATTCCCGGTGGCTGACCAGCCGCATGTCCTTTGGAGTGAAGATCCCCCGCCGCCGGGCTTCGGCGACAAAATCCGGGACATAGGGATCCGCCGCCGTTTCTACGGCCCTTACCGTATCCCAGCCCTGCATCACCGCGTAGTACAGGCGGGTGTGCCCGTCCAGGGATACGCGGCAGCCATCACAGGTGGTGACCTGAATGATGATGTCCTGGGGCGCGCGGATAAAGCTGCCGATGGCGGCGGTCTTCTCCTCGTCCACATAGAATTGGGAGGGCTGGAGCCGGTCAATGGGAAGCTCCAGGAGCGGGGCAGGGGGGTACATCTTGAGCAAGGCCCCGGCCTCGTCGTAAAAGAGCGTGATATGGGGCGTGTAAAAGCGGAAATCCTCGATCAGCTGGGGGAAGGCCGCCCGGTCGCTGCCCCGGACGACGGCCCGGGAACCGGACAGAATTTCAATCTCATAAGGCATCCCGTCCACCAGAAAGCATCCGTGCTGGTTCAGCACTGCCTGGGAAAAGCGGCGGTCGGAATAGGTGTTGATCCGCTGGATATCCATGCTGAATCCCTCCTTCCCGCGCATTATAGCAGAAGCCGTCCCGAAAATCTACTCCGCTTACTCCACGGTGACGGATTTGGCCAGGTTCCGGGGCTTATCCACGTCCAGGCCCTTGGCCACGCTGACGTAATAGCCCATCAGCTGCAAGGGGATCACCGCCAGGGAGGCGGTGAAGTGCTCGTCGGTTTTGGGAATGTAGACAGTGAAGTCCACCGTGTCCTCGATGCTGTAATTGCCGTAGGTGGTCAGGCCCATCAGGTAGGCGCCGCGGCTCTTGACCTCCACCAGATTGCTGAGCATCTTTTCGTACAGGCCGCTCTGGGTCAGGATACCCACCACCAGCGTCCCGTTTTCGATCAGGCTGATGGTGCCGTGCTTCAGCTCACCGGCGGCGTAGGCCTCGCTGTGGATGTAGCTGATCTCCTTCATTTTCAGGCTGCCCTCCAGGCCGGTGGCATAGTCCAGGCCCCGCCCCAGGTAAAAGATATCCTGCGCGGCGGCAAATTTGCTGGCAAACCACTGGATCCGCTCCTGATCCTGCAAGACCCGCTCCATCTTTTCAGGCAGCTGCTGGATATCATCCACCAGGCGGCCATAGGCCTGTTCGTCCAGCTGGCCCCGGAGCCGGGCAAATTCCACCGCCAGCAGATAGCAGGCGACGAGCTGGGCTGAGTATGCCTTGGTGGTGGCCACGGCAATCTCCGGCCCGGCCAGGGTGTAGAATACGTTGTCCGCCTCCCGGGCAATGGAGCTGCCCACCACGTTGACAATGCCCAGGGTTTTTACCCCCTGCCCCTTGGCCTCCCGCAGGGCGGCCAGGCTGTCGGCAGTCTCGCCGGATTGGCTGATGACGATCACCAGATCCTTTTCCCGCAGCAGCGGCCTGCGGTAGCGGAATTCCGACGCCAGCTCCACCCGGACGCGCAGCCGGGCCAGATCCTCCAGCACATATTGGGCAGCTACGCCCACATGGTACGCCGAGCCGCAGGCGACGATGTGGACGGTGTCCAGCGCCTGCACAAATTCCGGCGTCAACGCCAGCGCGGAAAGGTCGATGGCGTTCTCCTTGACCACGGAGCGGACGGTGTCGCGCACGGCCCGGGGCTGCTCGTGGATCTCCTTCATCATGAAATGCTCGTAGCCGCCCTTTTCCGCCGCCTCGGCGTCCCACTTGATCTGCGTCGGCTCCTTCTCAATGGCATCGCCGTCCAGGTTGTAGAAGGTCACATCTCCGCCGGACAGCCGCGCCATCTCCATGTTGCCAATGTAATAGACATTGCGGGTGTATTTCAAAATGGCGGGCACGTCGGAGGCCAGGTAGGATTCCCCGTCCTCCACGCCGATGATCATGGGGCTGTCCTTGCGGGCTACGTAGATCTCGCCGGGGTAATCCTTGAACATCACCGCCAGCGCGTAGGAGCCGCGGATGCGCACCATGGTCTTGGCCAGCGCGTCGATGGGTCCCATGTGGTACTTCTTGTAATAGTAATCCACATAGTTGATCAGCGCTTCCGTGTCGGTCTGGCTGTAAAAATGATAGCCCTTGCGGGTGAGCTTTTCCTTGATCTCCTGGTAGGATTCAATGATGCCGTTGTGCACCCCCACCACGTTCATATCCTCGCTGCAATGGGGGTGGGCGTTGTTTTCGCTGGGTTCCCCATGGGTCGCCCAGCGGGTATGGCCGATGCCGCAGCAGCTTGGCACCGCCAGACCGCCGTTCGTTTTCTCGGACAGAATCTTCAGCCGCCCCTTTGCCTTCACCACCACCGGGTCCGCCGCACCGTCCCGCACGGCGATCCCCGCAGAGTCATAGCCCCGGTATTCCAGCTTGGACAGGCCGTCCAAAAGGATGGGGGCAGCGCTGTGCTTCCCGGAGAAGCCCACAATTCCGCACATAAGCAAGACCTCGCTTTTTTCAAATATATGCTATCATAGCGTTGTGGGATGCGGCTGTCAAGTATCAATTTCAATAATAGGCTTATATTTTTAAACTTTTTCGCAGGCGGAGAAGTCGGATACCTCCGGCGCGGACCGGGAAAAACGGTTGAGTTTTGCCCGGAATTGTGGTATAATCCACTATCATTTCCCGCTGGAGGAAGAGAGCATGCCCGTTACACTGCTGACCTTGTTTGACTTCATCGGCACCGTCGCCTTTGCCATTTCCGGCGCGCTGGTGGGCATCCATAAGAAGATGGATATTTTCGGTGTCAATGTCCTGGCCGTCACCACCGCCTGCGGGGGCGGCATGATCCGGGACCTGATCATCGGCTGTATTCCGCCGAAAATGTTCCAGAACCCCGTGTTTGTCCTGGTGGCCGTGGTGGTGGCGAACATCGTGTTTCTGCTGTGCTATCTGCACCGGCACATGCCCAAAAAGCTGGCAAGGTTCTATGACGCCATGCTTTTCTGGTTTGATTCTGTGGGCCTGGCCGCTTTCACTGTGGACGGCGTCATGGCGGGGGTCCGCGCGGGACATGGGAGCAATGCCTTTTTGATCTGCTTCCTGGGCTTTATGACCGCCGTGGGCGGCGGCGCGCTGCGGGATGTGATGGCAAACCAGATGCCGGATATCTTCCGCAAGCACATCTACGCCGTGGCAGCCATTGCCGGGGCCATCCTCATGACTGTCCTGCTGCGCTGCCTGGGCGGCGAAAGCACCGCCATGATCGCGGGCTTCCTCCTGGTCCTGGTCCTTCGCAAACTGGCCGCCCACTTCCGCTGGAATCTGCCCAAGGTCAGCGAGGAAACATAAGGCAACACCGCGCAATTGTGTCTGCGAGCCGCAGCCGTCTTTTTGCC
>USEU01000081.1 GCA_900553805.1 uncultured Eubacteriales bacterium | reverse complement strand
GGCAAAAAGACGGCTGCGGCTCGCAGACACAATTGCGCGGTGTTGCCTTATATCACCCTGCGGGAACGCCCGGAGCTGAAGAACGATGCCGCCCGGTGGTTCCACCAAAAGTGGGGCGTTCCAACGGAAGCGTACCTTGCATGTATGGACGACTATCTGACCAAAGAAACGGAATACGGCTGGTACCTCTGCTTGGACGGCGACAGGATCGTTGGCGGCATGGGCGTTATTGAAAACGACTTTCATGACCGAAAGGACCTCGCGCCGAATGTCTGCGCCGTCTACACCGAAGAGGACTACCGCTGCAAAGGGATCGCCGGACATCTGTTGAACATGGTCGTGGAGGATATGCGCGGCAAGGACATTTCGCCGCTTTATCTCATCACCGACCACGTCGGATTTTACGAGCGATACGGCTGGGAATTTCTGTGCATGGTGCAGGGCGACGGAGAACCGAAGATGACCCGGATGTACATCCATCGTTGAAAATCAGGGCATGACCGCGCTTCATGCGCGTCATACCCCGAACCGTCTGCTTTGTCAACGGCTCTGTCTATTGGCAATAAAATTTTTAGCAGGGTACTGTAATGAATCGAACGAACATTGAAAAAATTGCAAAAACCCCGGAGGATCGGCTGCTTCTGGCCAAGCTCTGGGACAAGATCGACGCCGGGATGCGCAAAAATATTATGGCCTCCACCTGCTTTCTCTCCCCCCGGGAGCTGGAGCTGAGCCGGTTTCTGTTCGGCGCGCCGGAGGGCCTGTATGAATTCGGCGGCTATGGGGACGCGGAGCGGAAGATGCTGGTCTATCTGCCGGATTATCTGGAGGAAAGCGCCCTGACCGGCGAGGACAGCCCCGTCGTCTGCCTGCGGGCCGCATTCTATCAGGGGGACAGCCCCAGCCACCGGGATTTTCTGGGGGCGCTGATCGGCGCGGGCATCAGCCGGGAGAACATCGGCGATATCTGCGTGGGCAGCGGCAGCTGCGATTTCTTCGTCACCCAGGGCGTCGTCTCTTTTCTTCTGTCCAGCTTCACCGGGGCCGGGCGCACCCATGTGCAGCTGGCACAGATCCCGCTGGCGGCGGTGCGGGTGCCGGAGCCGGAAATCAGGGAGATCCGGGACACCCTGGCCTCCCTGCGCCTGGACAGCGTGATCTCCTCCGGCTTTCGCATCGGGCGGAGCCTGGCAAGCCAGTATGTCACCGCCGGCAAAGCCGCCATTGACGGTCTGCCCTGTGAAAAGCCGGACAAGCCGGTGAGCGAGGGCGCAAAGATCTCCGTGCGGGGGCTTGGCAAGATCAGGCTGGCAAAAATCAACGGAACCACCAAAAAAGACCGCATCAGTGTGGTCATTCATCAATATGTGTGAGGAATGCAATATGGAAGAAGCAATGAAAATGAAGGACGTCATCGCCAGGATCAACGAGCTGGCCCACAAGGCAAAATCCCAGTCGCTGACGGCGGAGGAGCTGGCCGAGCGGGACAAGCTGAGAAGGATCTATATCGACTCCGTAAAGGCCAACCTGGAGGGCCAGCTGAGCAACACCTATCTGCTGCGGCCCGACGGGACCAAGCAGAAGGTGGAGAAAAAGAAATGAAGCTGCGTCAGCAAATTGAAACCTTCCTGCCCCAGAACGAGCAGGAGGAAAGGGACAAGCAGGAGCTGCTGCGCTGGCTTGACAGCGGCGTGGACATCTATTCCCGGCGCTGCAATACCGCCCACCTGACGGCCTCCGCCTGGGTGGTCAGCCCCGACCGGCAAAGGGTGCTGATGATCTATCACAACATTTACCGCTCCTGGGCCTGGATGGGCGGCCACGCCGACGGGATGGAGAACCTGCATGCCGTGGCGGAAAAGGAGGTGCGGGAGGAGTGCGGCCTGACCCACCTGAAGGCCCTGTCGCCGGATATCTTCTCTCTGGAAATCCTCACCGTGGACGGCCATGAGAAGCGGGGGCAGTACGTCAGTTCTCACCTGCATCTGAACGTGACCTATCTCTTTGAGGCCGACCCCGGCGAGCAGGTGTTCATCAAGCCGGACGAGAACAGCGGCGTGGGCTGGTTCTCCGTGGACGAGGTCCCGGAGCGGGTCAGCGAAGCCTGGATGAATCAGCGCATTTATTCCAAGCTGATGGCCAAGGTGCGCCGGGACTACCCTGGAAATAAGGAGTAACGCCAATGGAATTTCTGCCCGTTACCAAGCAGGAAATGCTGGATCGCGGCTGGACGCAGTGCGACTTTGTATATATATGCGGGGATGCCTATGTGGATCATCCCTCCTTCGGCCATGCCATCATCAGCCGCATTCTGGAGCGCCACGGCTACAATGTGGGCATCATCTCCCAGCCGGATTGGAAAAATCCCAGATCCATCGATGTCTTTGGCCGTCCCCGGCTGGGCTTTCTGGTCAGCGGCGGCAATATGGACAGCATGGTCAACCACTATTCCGTCACCAAGCACCGGCGCAAGACTGACGCCTTCACCCCCGGCGGTGTGATGGGCAAGCGGCCGGATTACGCCACCGTAGTCTACTGCAACCTGATCCGGCAGACCTATCGGGATGTGCCCATCCTCATTGGCGGCATCGAGGCCAGCCTGCGGCGGCTGGCCCACTATGACTATTGGTCAGAGAGCATGAAGCGCTCCATTCTGCTGGATTCCCAGGCGGATCTACTGATGTACGGCATGGGCGAAAAAAGCATTGTGGAGATCGCGGAGGCCCTGAACGCCGGCATGGACGTGAAGGACATCACCTACATTGACGGCACGGTATTCAAAACCGCCGACCTGGACGACAGTCTGCCCACCCTTGTTCTTCCCGCCTATGAAGAGATCAAAAAGGACAAGCGGGCCTACGCCCAGTCCTTCCGGGTGCAGTACGGCAACTGCGACCCCTTTACCGCCAAGCGGCTGGCGGAACCCTACGGCAAGGAATACGTGGTGCAGAATCCGCCCCAGAAGCCGCTGACCATGGCGGAAATGGACGCGGTGTACGACCTGCCCTATTGCCGCACCTACCACCCCAGCTACGAGAAGCTGGGCGGTGTGCCCGCCATTGAGGAGGTCAAATTCAGCCTGGTGAGCAACCGGGGCTGCTTCGGTGCCTGCTCCTTCTGCGCGCTGACCTTCCACCAGGGGCGGATCGTCCAGGTGCGCAGCCACGACTCCATTCTCAAGGAAGCGGAGCAGATGGTGAAGGACAAGGATTTCAAGGGCTACATCCACGACGTGGGCGGCCCCACCGCCAACTTCCGCCACCCCGCCTGTGAAAAGCAGATGACCAAGGGGGCCTGCGGCGGGCGGCAATGCCTGTACCCCGCCCCCTGCAAAAACATCAACGCCGACCACTCCGACTATGTGGCTCTGCTGCGCAAGCTGCGCAAAATTCCGGGGGTGAAAAAGGTATTCATCCGCAGCGGCATTCGGTTTGACTATCTGCTGGCCGAGCAGAAGCAGACCTTCTTCCGGGAGCTGGTGCAGTACCACGTTTCCGGCCAGCTGAAGGTGGCCCCGGAGCATGTGTCCGACGCGGTGCTCTCCCGCATGGGCAAGCCTCGGAACGCGGTATACAACCGCTTTGTGGAGCAGTATTTCGCGTTGAGCAAGCAATACGGCCTGGAGCAATACCTGGTGCCCTACCTCATGTCCAGCCACCCCGGCTCCACCATGAAGGAGGCGGTGGAGCTGGCGGAGTACATCCGGGACATGGGCTACAACCCGGAGCAGGTGCAGGACTTCTATCCCACCCCTTCCACCCTGTCCACGGTGATGTATTACACCGGCCTGGACCCGCGCACCATGGAGCGGGTCTACGTGCCCACCGACCCCCACGAGAAGGCCATGCAGCGGGCGCTGATCCAGTACCGCAACCCCAAGAACTATTATCTGGTCAAGGAGGCCCTGCTGGCCGCCCACCGGGAGGATCTGATCGGCTCCGGCCCCAAGTGCCTGATCCGCGCCGTCCCGCCCCGTCCCGCCAGCCAGAGCGCGCCGCCCAGGAAAGCGCCGCCCAAGGCCCCCGGCAAGCAGACAGGAAAGCGCCCCGCTCCCCCGCCCGGCAAAGCCGGCCGAAGGCCGGGAAGCGACAAAAAGCGATAATAAAGGAAGCTCTGAATCAATCGTCTGCGGCTGTGAGCGGATCTTTTTCGTCCACTCACAGCTCTTGCCGATTGAATCAGAGCTTCCCAAAAAGTCGAACCGCAGGCAAACGCGGTTCGACTTTTTGTCATTTTCTATGGTGCCATACGGGTGTACAGGCACATTTCGTACTGGATGCCGTTTTCCTCGCCGGATCGGAGGACCTCCTGCAGCTGCCATTTTCTGTCCTCGTCCAGATCGGGGAGGAACGTATCGGAGGCGGGGCAGGCATGCACCTTGGTAATATAGGCGCGGGTGCAGTAGGGCAGCAGAGCGCGGTAGACGGAGCCGCCGCCGATAACGAAGGCATCCCGCCCCTGGGCCAGCGCTGCCGCCGCTTCGGGGGTGCGGCAGAGGGTGAAGCCGGGAATTTCATCCGCGCTTCGGGTCAGAGCCACGTTCACCCGGCCGGGCAGAGGCTTTCTGTCCGGGAAATCGTCGATGGTGCGCCGCCCCACGATCACCATGGCCCCCTTGGTGGTCTGGCGGAAGAATTTACGGTCGGCGGACAGGGCGATGGGCTGGGTGCCATCCCGGCCGATGCCCCAGTCGTCATATACAGCTGCAATCAGATCCATACCGCGTCCCTCATATCGCCATGGGGATCTCGAACGGGAATTCATGATATCGGTAGTTTTCCATTCGGAAGGAATCCTTGGTGAATTTATAAAAATCCGTGATGCTTCCGTCCATTTTGAAGGTGGGCGCGTCGAAGCCGGGCTTTTCCAGCATGGCCTTGACGGCGGGGATGTGCCGGTCATAGATGTGGCAGTCGGCGATCACATGCACCAGCTCGCCCACCTTCAGGCCGGACACCTGGGCCATTATGTGGGTCAGCACCGCGTACTGCACCACATTCCAGTTGTTGGCGGTGAGCATATCCTGGCTGCGCTGGTTGAGAATGGCGTTCAGGGTGTCGCCGGTGACGTTGAAGGTCATGGAGTAGGCGCAGGGATACAGGTTCATTTCGTGCAGGTCCTGGAAATTGTAGATATTGGTCAGGATGCGGCGGGAGGCGGGGTTGTGCTTCAGGTCATACAGCACCCGATCCACCTGGTCGAACATGCCCTCCTTGTACTGGTGCTTGATGCCCAGCTGGTAACCGTAGGCCTTGCCGATGGTGCCGTCCGCTCCCGCCCATTCGTCCCAGACGTGGCTGCCCAGGTCGCAGATGCGGTTGGACTTCTTCTGCCAGATCCACAGCAGCTCGTCCACGGCGCTTTTCCAGTAGGTGCGGCGCAGGGTCATAATGGGGAATTCCTCCGCCAGGTTATAGCGGTTCACCACGCCGAATTTCTTGATGGTATGGGCCGGTGTCCCGTCCGCCCAGTGGGGGCGCACCTCCAGATTTTCGTCCGAAAAGCCGTTCTCCAGTATATCCCGGCAGGTTGCCCGGTAAATTTCATCCGCCTTGCTCATGGCCGCGCCCGTCCTTTCCTTTTGCTTTTCGGATTATATCATAGTTCCACTCAGGCCGCAATAAGAATTCTCTCGCTGCCCCCTTTGGGGGTGGTGCTCCGCGCAGCGAATCAAGATAGTAATGAT
>USEU01000080.1 GCA_900553805.1 uncultured Eubacteriales bacterium | reverse complement strand
ATACAGTATTCCTCCATTTTCCATCCCTTGCCTGGGAACAAAATCCCTCGCTGCCAGCTCTTGCTGATTTAATCAGCGGTTCCTTAAAGCGCGGATAATCCCTTACCATCACGCCCCCGCCAAATCCGGCGGGGGCGTTTTTTGGGGGAAGAGATTGCTTTTTGGTGGGCGGCATTGTATAATGGTGCCAAATTGTGTGCGGTGGGGTTTTGTTATGGTTTTTTCCAGCCTGATTTTTTTGTATGCGTTTTTCCCCCTGTCTTTGGGGGCGACGTTTTTGTGCCGGCGGTCCAAGCGGGCGCAGAACTGGGCGATGCTGGTGTCGTCGCTGATTTTTTATGCCTGGGGCGAGCCGAAGCATCTGCTGCTGCTCATGGGCATGGCCCTGGCCTCCTGGCTCTGCGCGCTGGGGGTGGACCGGGGGAAGCGCCCGAAGATCTGGCTGGCGGCGGCGGTGGTCATCGACCTGGGGCTCATCGGCTACTTCAAGTACGCGGGCTTCCTGCTGAGCATCTTCGGCGCGCCGCCTGCCTGGGCGGCCAACATCGTGCTGCCCATCGGCATCTCCTTCTATACCTTCCAGCTGCTGACCTATGTGGTGGACGTATACCGGGGGGAGGCCCCGGCCCAGAAGAGCTACTGGAACGTGCTGCTGTACGCGGCGCTGTTTCATCAGTGCATCGCCGGTCCCATCGTGCGCTATCAGACGGTGGCCCAGGAGCTGTTCTCCGACCGGCCCCGTTCGCCGGAGATCTGCCGGGGCGTGTCCCGGTTCTGCGGCGGCCTGGCCAAGAAGGTGCTGCTGGCCAACCCCTGCGGCGCGCTGGCGGAAACCATGATCCTCTCTGAGTCCGCGGCGGGGAACGCGGCCCAGCTGGCCCAGAATCTGCTGCGGCTGGAGGAGACCTCCGTGCTGGGGGCCTGGCTGGGGCTGATCGCCTACGCCCTGCAAATTTACCTGGATTTCTCCGCCTACTCGGACATGGCCATCGGCATGGGCCTGATGGTGGGGCTGCACTACCCTGAGAACTTCAACTATCCCTATCTGTCCCGGTCCGTCACCGAGTTCTGGCGGCGGTGGCATATCTCCCTGGGCACCTTCTTCCGGGATTATGTGTACATCCCCCTGGGGGGCAGCCGCTGCGCCGTGCCCAGAGCCATCTTCAACACCCTGGCGGTGTGGCTGCTCACGGGCCTGTGGCACGGGGCCAGCTGGAACTATGTGCTGTGGGGCCTGTGGAGCTTCCTGTTCCTGATGCTGGAGCGGTATCTGCTGAAGCCGGTGCTGAAGAAGCTGCCGGTGGTTTCCAATCTGTATCTGCTGCTGGTGGTCTGCCTGGGCTGGGCGCTGTTCCGCTTCCAGAATCTGGAGCTGGTGAAGGCCCTGCTGGGGCGGCTGTCCGGCGTGACCGGGGGCGTGCTGGCGGACTTTGAAGGCGTCAACCAGCTCAGGAGCAATCTCTGGCTGCTGCTGACCGCCTGCGTGGCCTGCACCCCGCTGCTGCAGGGGGTGCGGCGGCGGATCGACGGCGCGCTTCCCCCGGAGGGGGCGGCCCGCCAGTGCTGGAACTGGGCATTCTACGGCCTGATCCCCGTGGCGCTCCTGCTGCTGTCCACCGCCAACCTGGTGGGCGACAGCTTCAATCCATTCATCTATTTCCAATTCTGAGGGACTGCTATGAAAAACGACAAACCGAAGCTGAAATACGTGATCCCCTTCTTCCTGGTGCTGGCCGTGCTGACGGTATGCTGCTTTGTGCCCGCGCTGCACCCGGACAAATCCATGTCCGAGCGGCGGGAGCTGGCCGCCTTCCCGGAATTCTCCTGGGAGAGCCTGGCCTCCGGCGAGTATTTCCAGGGCATCTCCACCTGGTTCTCCGATACCTTCCCCGGGCGGGAGGGCTGGCTGGAGACCGCCACCATGCTCAGCGCCCTCCACGGCGAGGCCGACCTGATGCTCTCCGGCGCGGTGCCCACCTCGGAGACGGTGCCGGATGTGTTTGACGACGATGAGCCTTTGCCGGTGTTCGTGCCCAATATCACCCTGGCCCCCACCGAAGCGCCGACGGAAGCGCCCACAGAGGAGCCCGCCGAAATTCTGATCCAGATCCCCACCTGGGCCCCTGCGGAGGAGCCCGGTCAGGCCGCGTCCGCCCGGACGGAAGCGCCCGCCCGGCCTGTCACCGAAGCGCCCACCGAGGAAGCGGCCCAGCCCGCCACCGCGGCCGCCATGCTGGCCGCGCCCACCGACGCTCCCACCGCGGCCGTCCGGACCGGGCCGGAGGAGACCCAGCCGGAAGAAACCCAGCCCGAGGAAACCCAGCCGGAAGCAACCCGGCCCGAGGAAACCCAGCCGGAGGAAACCCGGCCCGAGGAACCCTCCGCCGGGGAAACTGAGCCGGAGGAGACCCAGTGGCACGGAGCCAACGCCGGCGAGGGGGCGGAGATCATCCGCAACCTGACCACCTTCCAGCTGGGCGACGCCGCCTACGTCTATCAGAACTTCTCCAAGCAGACCACCGACGACTACGCCGCCGTGCTCAATGCCCTGGTCCAGGCCCTGGACGGCACGGGCATCACCGTGGTCAGCGCCCCGCCCCCCACCGCCGTGGGCATCATGATCGAGGAGCAGTATCAGGAATCCCTGAACTCCGTGAGCCAGCGCAAGATCCTGGATTACCTGGAAAGCCGCCTGGACGACCGCATCGTCAAGGTGGACACCGTCTCCGCCCTGCTGGCCCACAATGAGGAGTACCTCTTCTTCCGCACGGATCACCACTGGACCGCCCTGGGAGCCTACTATTCCTACCGGGCCACCTGCGAGGCCCTGGGCATGACGCCGGTGGAGCTTTCGGACATGGAGGAATGGAATCTGGGCGAGTTCCGGGGCAGCCTCACCGGCCGGGTCAGCCGCCCCAACAAGCTCCGCTCCGACGAGCTCATCGCCTACCGCCCCGCCGGGGAGCTGACCCGGTGGGTCATCCAGCCCAACGGCTGGAAATATGAGCGCCCCTTCTTCAACTACTGGGAGGGGATGGACATCCTCTCCAAGTACGCCGTGTTCGGCGGGGACGACCCCATGGTCATGGTGTGCAACGCCAGCCTGGAGGACGCACCCACCTGCGTGATCCTGCGCGACTCCTTCGCCAACTGCTTCGTGCCCTTCCTGACCCAGAATTTCGGCACCATCTATACCTTCGATTACCGCACGTACAGCGGCACCCCGGTGATCCAGCAGCTGGAGGAGCTGAAGCCGGATTACATCATCCTCATGCCCTATATCACCGCCATCGAGGACCTGATGGGCCCGGAATACTTCAGCCGGGTGCTGTTCGGCCAGCAAATCGGGTAAAACGCTCAAATTTCCCCCGGAAATTTCTGAAAAAGGGCTTGCAAAACCGGGTCTGCGGTGCTATAATATGGCTGTACGTATGAAGAAACTAAGAAAGAGAGGGGTGCTCACCCCTCTCTTTCTTATTGACGAAAGGGTGATCTGATGAAAATCACGCAGACGGTGGCCGCCCTGGCCAAGCCCATCGTAGAGGCACGGGGCTGCTCGCTGTGGGATGTGGAATACGTCCGGGAGGGCGCGGATTACATCCTGCGCGTCGCCATCGACAAAGAGGGCGGCGTGGACATCGACGACTGCGAGGCCATCTCCCGTGCCCTGGACCCCATTCTGGACGAGCACGACCCCATCCCCGACCGTTACCAGTTCGAGGTCTGCTCCGCCGGGCTGGAGCGGGCGCTGAAGCGGCCCGAGGATTTCGCCCGCTTTCTGGGCAGCCCCGTCACCGTCAAGCTCTACCGGCCCGTGAACGGGCTGAAGGAGATCCCCGCCGTGCTGCGGGGGTATGAGGACGGCCGGGTGACCGTGGACACCGGCAAGGAAACCGTAACATTTGAAAAATCCCAGGTCGCGCTGGTGCGGCTTCGGGTGGAATTCTGACAGGAGGACAGACATGGCAAGAAATACCAGAGCCAAGAAACAGGCCGAGGCCCCCAAGGTGGACATCGGCGCGGAAATTTTCGACAGCCTGCGGGAGCTGGAAAAGCTCAAGGGCATCCCCGTGGACTACATGGTGGAGCGGCTGAAGCAGGCGCTGATCAACGCCTACCGCCGGGACCGGGAGGATCGCCGGGACCTGCCCGCCGACAACGTGGTGGTGAATCTGGATGAGCATGGCCTGACCATGTTCCAGGTCAAGACCGCCGTGGCCGACGAGGACCTGGAGGACCTGGCCCTGGAGATGCCCATCGACGCCGCCCGGCGCTATAACCCCGACGCCCAGGTGGGCGACGCCGTCCATATCCCCGTGGACATCAGCAAGTTCGGCCGCATCGCCGCCCAGACCGCCAAGCAGGTGGTCATCCAGGGCATCCGCGAGGCCGAGCGGGGCGCCATGTTCGAGAGCTACTCCAGCAAGGCTCAGGAGCTGCTCACCGGCACCGTGTCCCGGGTCATGCCCGGCACCGGCGACATCATTGTCAGGATCGGCCAGGGCACCGACGCCTCCGAGGCCCTGCTGCCCGCCTCCGAGCAGATCCCCGGCGAGCACTTCGCCGAGGGCGACCACATCCAGGTCTACGTCATGGAGGTGCGCAAGCCCACCCGCGGCCCGCTGATCCATGTATCCCGTACCCATCCCAACCTGATCCGCCGCCTGTTCGAGCTGGAGACCCCGGAGATCGCCGACGGCCAGGTGGAGATCCGCAACATCGCCCGGGAGGCCGGCTCCCGCTCCAAGATGGCCGTGCGCGCCACTATGGAGGGCATCGACCCGGTGGGCGCCTGCGTCGGCCCCCGGGGCGGACGTGTGGCGGCGGTGGTGGAAGCGCTCCACGGCGAGAAGATCGAGATCGTCGTGTGGAGCGAGGACCCCTGCGAATACGTCAAGGCCGCCCTCAGCCCGGCGGACGTGATCAGCGTCACCCTGGTGCCGGGGCAGAAGGCATGCAGCGTCGTCGTGCCCGACGACCAGCTGAGCCTGGCCATCGGCAAGGAGGGCCAGAACGCCCGCCTGGCCGCCCGGCTCACCGGCTATAAGATCGATATCAAGCCCGCCTCCCAGGCCCCCAAGGCCGCCGGGCCGGAGGACGGGGCCGACGGCGGCGAGAAAGCTGCCGAATAAAAGATTAACTTCCCATCCCACAGAAAGGGGGAGAACAGCTTGCAGAAGAAGATTCCCCAGCGCCAGTGCATGGGCTGCCGGGCCCGCAGGGCCAAGCGGGAGCTGATCCGGGTGGTGCGGGGCACCGACGGCAGCGTCAGCCTGGATTTCAGCGGGAAGGCCCCCGGCCGGGGCGCTTACATCTGCCCCGATCCCGAATGCCTGAAGAAGGCCCTGCGCAGCAAGGCCCTGGACAGAAGCCTGGAGGTGACCATCCCGGAGGAGGTCTACGCCCGGCTGGAAAAGGAGATGGAGCATGGAGGCTAAAGCGCTGAGCTATCTCTCCCTGGCCCGTAAGGCCGGCCTGGCCGAGCTGGGCGAGGAGCCGGTGGGCGACATGGCCCGCACGGGCAAGGCGTACCTGATCGCCGTGGCCGCCGACGCCTCCGACCATACCTGGCGCAGGGCAAAGTCCTTCGCCGCCGGGACGGAGCAGCAGTGCGTCCGCCTGCCCTTTACCAAGGAGGACATGGGCATTGCCGTGGGCCGTACCAGTCTGGCCATCGCCGCCGTCACCGACGCCGCCCTGGCCCTGGCCCTGCTCAGGAGCCTGCCCCAGCCCCAGCTGTGCCAGAGCGCCATTGATGTGCTGGACGCCAAGTCCAAAAAGCTTCAGAAGCGCCAGGCCGAAGCCAAGGCCCACAAAAGGAATGTCAGAAGAGGGAAGAAATAAAAACCTCCCCTGAAAGGGGAGGCGGCGCATAGCGCCGGAGGGGTCAGCCGCGGT
>USEU01000079.1 GCA_900553805.1 uncultured Eubacteriales bacterium | reverse complement strand
GTGAAGCAATAGGGCTGCTGCAAAAAAGAATTTTGCAACAGCCCCAATAGTATCAGGGCAAGAAATCAATGGAATCCATCGGTTTCTTGCCCTGTTTTTATATTGGTACGATTATGCCGCGCATCCCATAGGTCAGGTGATATCCAGCAGGTCGCGGAAGGAGCGGAGGCTGTGGGTGGCTTTGCCGCTTTGGGAGGCGGGGCCGAGGCCGGCGCTGTCGAAGCCGCCGGCGGCGGCGGCCTGCAAGCCTGCCAGTGCGTCCTCCACCACCAGGCATTTTTCGGCGGGCAAACGGAGCATCTCCGCAGCCATGGTAAACACCTGGGGATCGGGCTTGGAGCGGGTGATGTTGTTGCCGTCGGACACGGCGTCAAAGAAGCCGGAAAGGCCGATGCGCTCCAGGATCAGGGGGGTATTCTTGCTGGACGAGCCGATGGCCAGCTTCAACCCGCGGGCGCGCAGGGCATTCAGGGTGGTGCGCACCTCGTCCGACAGGTCCTTGGGACTCATGGTTTGCAGGGACTGGCGGTACAGCGTGTTCTTCTGGTCGGCCAGCTTTTCCTTTTCCGCCTGGCTGAGTGGCGCGCCATGATAGCCCTCCAGGACGATCTCCAGGCTCTCCATCCGGGAGACGCCCCGCAGGCGGTCGTTTTTGCGCTCGTCAAAATCAATGTCCAGGGAATCGGCCAGGGCCTTCCAGGCCAGATAGTGGTAGTGGTCGGTAAAACAGATTACGCCGTCCAGGTCAAAAATGACGGCTTCGTACTTTTTCATAATGTCTCTATGACTCCTTTTTCATGGTTTGTGGTGATTTGGTAAACCTGATCGCCCAAGCGGCAGCGGAAGCGGATCGCGTTCCATTTTTCGGGCAGCTGAGGGCGGATGGTGAGTTGGCCGTTTTCCGCCTCCAGCCCGGCAAAGCCCTGGGCAAATACCTTCCATGCGCCGCCGGAGGCCGCCGGGTGGGTGCCGCCGATGTACACAAGCCCGGCCCACTGCTTCCCGCCGCCGTCCCAGTCTGCCCGGGCGGATTTCAGGAAGAAGGGGTAGGCTTCCTCCGCCGCGCCGAAGCGGCAGGCCACCAGGGCATACATGCAGGCACTGAGGCTGGAGCCGTGCTCCGTGCGGGGGCAGTAGTAATCCCAATTGGCTTTGAGAATATCCACCGGGTAATCCTGATGGCAAAGCTCCAGCATGGTGATCACGTCCGCCTGCTTAATGACCTGGGTCTGGGAGGCCACGCCGTAAGCGCCGCCCCAGTATTCCCTGGGATCCTTCAGGCGGCTGCGCACCTGGGCTACGGTGGTATCCTCCAGGCCGAAATAGCCGTCAAACTGCTCAATGATGCCCTGGGCGTTGGGCTGAGGAACATAAAGCATCCGCGCGGCCTGGGTGAGCTTCGGCAGCAGCGCCTCCGCCCCGGTCTTTTCCGCAAAGGCGCGGTAGCCTTCCGGGTCGCGGGCTTCCAGCAGCGCGGCGGCCTCCGCCGCCCATTGGATGGTCTTGCGGGCCATCTGGTTGGTGTAGGCGTTGTTATTCACCCGCTCGTGGTATTCGTCGGGGCCGATGGCGTCGTGTATTTCCCATTGCTCCCGGTCGGGATGGCGCAGCAGCAGGGAATAATAGAACCGGGCGCACTCCAAAACCGTCTCCGCGCCGCCCTGGGCGAGGATCGAATGATCCTGGGTGACCTGCACGTAGACCATGATGGCCCTGGCCACGGCGGCGGAGATATGGTACTGCTTATCCCGGAAGAAGGTGCGCATGGGGCGGCCGGTGAACACATCGGTGACGTTGTAATCCGAGCAGGCGTCGAAGCCTCCATCCTGGCTTTCCCAGGCATAAAAAGCGCCCTGCCAGCCATACTGTTTTGCCTTTTCCAGCGCGCCGGGCAGCGTCTCGATGCGGTAGCGCACCATGGAGCGGGCCACCTCCGGCTGGGTGTAGAGGAAATAGTCCAGAATGAACATTTCGCTGTCCCAGAAGATCGCCCCCTTGTAGGTCTGGCCGGAAAGTCCCCGGGCCGGGATGGACAGGGGCTTGCCGCTGCGGGGGGCGATGGAATTCAGGTGGTACAGGGAATAGTTCAGAGCGTCCTGGGCCTGGTCGTCCCCCTCGATCTCTATCGCGCCCACGGCCCAGATTTTTTCCCAGTTGCGGCAGTGGGAATCACGCAGTCCGCTGTAGTCCGCGCTCTCCAGCGCTTCGCGCACCGCCTGAGCGGGGTCGGGGCAGTCCCGGGTGGTGTATACGGCACATACGGAATTCAGCGTGACGCGCTGACCGGCCTTCAAATCCAGGCAGAAGTGCAAAGCGCCATCTTCCCGGTGCACCTGGGCCGGGAGCGACAGCAGGCATTTCCGGCCTACTGCCACCGTGTCCCGGTGATTCTGCACCGAGGCAACACACAGGAGGGTCTGGGCGGAGACGGAATTTTCAAAGCCCAGATAATGAGGGCCGTAGACCTCCCAGATATCCGTTTCAATTTTGGCGATGATCTCCACCTGGGCATCCCGGTCCACGGACACGGTGTAGGAAGCCAGGATCAGGTGCTCCTGCCCCATGTGGGCCGCATGGGCACCCTGGAGCCGGACACAGACGCCATCCGCATTCCATGTGGTGTCACGCCGGTAGATGCCGTGGCGGAAATCCAGGCTTTGGGTGTGCCGGGCGGCGGAGCCGTCCAGTGCCGAGAGCATCTGTCCGTTTACCCGTAGCCGGGTATCCAAGGGGTTGGGCGCGTTCAGCGGCTCCCGCCAGCCGTCGCCCACCCGGTCATAGATCCCGGCGATGTTGACGGCGGCAAGCTGCTCCTTGCCCGCCTCCTCCAGCGTGCCCCGGATGCCCAGGCAGCCGTTGCCCACCAGCAGGCGGTTGCCGTTGTCGGGGATGGACTCCGGGGAGATCAAATCGTTTTCAATGCCCTGCTGGTTCTCCGGGTCGCCGTCGATCTCGATGTCGGAGACCTTCCACTGCTTCTCCCACCAGGCGGCGGAGGCGTCCTTCAGGGGCTCATACTCCGTCCGGGCGGTGCACAGGGTGACCGCACGGGTAACGGTCCGCGCCTGTCCCGGCTCCAGGGTGAAGCATTCCTCCAGGGCGGGGATGCCCTCGGCGGAGGCGTCTCGGGTGTCGGTCAGGCCGTGGAAAACGGCCCCGGCCCACACCTGCTGGCGGGTCTGCTTCGTTTCGGCCAAGATTTCGGCGCAGGCCTCCCCAGCCGCGGCAGACAGCGGCCGGAACACGGGGCTGCCCACGGAAACATGGGGGCAGGTAAAGTCCAGCCCAAGCCGCAGCGTCAGTACGGGGCTGCCCCTTGCGGCACGCAGGGTGAGCTTCTGGCCCACCAGCTGCTCCTGCTCCATAGAGGTGAAGCGCTCAAAGCAGATCTCCACCGCCGTGTGCTCGTCAATGTGCCAGACAAAGCGCCGGGTCAGCACGCCGGTGCGCAGGTCCAGCTCCCGGCGGAAGTCCGAAAAGCGGCATTTTGCAAGATCCAGCACCTGCTCCCCGCTGCTGATGCGGGTATATACCCAATCCACGGTGTTGACCATGAATTCCGTAAAGGGGAGCATCCCCTTGTAGCCGGACTTTGGCAGCATCCGGCGCTCATATACGCCGTTCAGATAGCTGCCCTGGAGCCGGGGGCCGGAGTAGCCCTCGTCAAAGTAGCCCCGCAGGCCGGTGTATTCATTGCCCAGGGAGAAGATGGACTCGGCGACCTGGCTGTAATCCGGGTCGAAGCCCTCTTCAATGATCTTCCAGGGGTGCACCTGGAAGTAACGGTCCGCATATTTTCCCATTTCTCTTTCACTCCTTAATTCCGCCGGACATCACACCGCCCATGATCTGCTTCTGGAAGAGCGCGAACAGGATCGTCGGCGGGATCACGGAGTACAGCACCGCCCGGATGATATCGATCTGATTGGTCTTGATGGAATTCTGGAAGGAGAACAGCTTGACCATCACCGTCTTCTTGTCCGTGCCGCCCAGCAGCAGATAGGGCATCAGGAAGTCGCTCCAGGCCGCGCAGATGGCGAAAATGGCGACGACCACCAGAATGGGCCGGGACAGGGGCAGGATGATCCGGGTGAATACCCGAAAATCGCTGCATCCATCCAGCCGGGCCGCGTCGATAAAATCCTTGGGCAGGCTTTCAAAATAATTCTTGAAAAGAATCACCCAATAGGCATTGGCGCCCATGCTGAGCCACAGGGGGATAAAGCTGCCGCTTTGCAGCCGCAGACCGTTTGTTTGTTTACTCAAGATCCTCACCTCATGCATTGTTTTGCCGCGAACGCGCCTCTGCCCCACTCCACGGATTCTATCACAGAATCCGCGAAATGAAAAGCCGGGACAAAGAAGCGGACACGGAAGCCGCCCCGGGAGCGCTTCTGAGAATTCCAAGAAGATTTGGCGCTCTCAGAAACGCTCCAAGGAGCCGCCGACAGTGCGGCGGCTCCCCGGAAGAATTATTTCATTACATGGCGTCCAGGACAGCCTGGTAGTCGGCATTGGCCTGCTCCATCAGAGCGGGGATGTCAACATTCGCGGGGTCGGCGCAGATGGCCTGCAGGACACCGTTCAGGATGGAATACATGGTCTGGGTGTCGCCGGGCTCCTCAGTGCGCAGCGCGCCCTCTTCCTTGGAGAAGTCGTAGTAGGCCTGCCACAGGGACATATCCACATTGCTGTACTCTTCGATGATTTTGTTCTGCTCATCGACCACAGCGCCGGTCCATGCAGGGAAGGCGGGAATGACGGGGATACCGGCATCCTGACGGTACTGCGCGTCGGCGATCCAGCCGTCGCGGGCAGCGTCGGTGACCTCGGGGGACTTGCCCATGATTTCCAGGTAATCCAGCGCCCAGTTGACTTCCTCGTCGGTGGCGTCAGGGGAGAAGAAGTAGGGAGTGCCGCCCATCAGGGTGAAGTGGCCGCCAGGGCCTGCGGGCATGGGAGCCAGGAAGAACTCGTCGGCGTTCATGCCGCGGTAGCTGGGCTGGTCAACGGCGTCGTTGGCAGCGATGTACATCGCGGCGGTGCTGGTGCCGATGCGGTCGAAGCCGGTGCCCCAGTTTTCCTGGGTGGGATCGTCGGTGACGCACTTGTCAGCGACCATCTTCTGGACCCACTCCATGGCGGCAATGGCTTCGGGGGTATTCAGGTTGGAGGTGTAGGTGCCGTCCTCATTGGGGATGCACAGAGTAGCGCCAAAGTTCCAGGCGATGTTGGACCAGTGCCAGCCGCCGCCCGCATTGGAAGCCTGCATGCAGAAGCCTGCAACGCCGGTCTTCTCGCGGATGATCTTGCTGTACTCGTAGACCTCATCCCAGGTGGTGGGGTACTTGACGGAGCCGTCCTCGTTAACCAGGCCAGCCTGCTCGAACAAAGGGATGTTGATCATCAGGCCCAGGGAGTAGGCGTCGCGGGGCATGCCGTAGACGCGGCCGTCCTCGTCGGACAGCAGGTCACGGATGGCGGGGCTCATGACGTCCAGCCAGCCGCGCTCTTCCAGAATGTCGGTGATGTCCTTGACCAGGCCGTTGCGGATCAGCTTTTCAGGCTCGGTGTACCAGGACTCGAACACAGTGGGGGCGTTGCCGGCGGTAGCCAGGGCAACATAGGTATCGGGAGAATACTTGTAGTAGGCGGGGATTGCTTCCACATCGGGGTGCAGCTCGTTGAAAGCGGGAACATAGGTGTTCTCGTGAACAGCGATGGCCTCGGTCTGAGTGTCCTCAGGCCAGATGCCCAGGGTAATGGAGCCGGACTCTCCGTCTGCCTTGGCCTGCTGTGCACCGGCACAGACGACCATGCCAAGCACCATGGCGGCAGCAAGAATCATGGATAGAACTTTGCGCATTTTCATTTCTTCATCCTGCTTTCTTGAAAAGTTTTACGTTAAACCTAACATGGAGCAGCAATTAATGCCGATTCACTTTGTTCATTTAGCAGGTTTATCGTTCAACTAAGGCAACACCGCACAATTTGGCAAGAAGCCCCAGCCTGGATTTTGGGCTCAATTCAAAGTTTGGAAAACGAA
>USEU01000078.1 GCA_900553805.1 uncultured Eubacteriales bacterium | reverse complement strand
GACGTTGGATGGTTGAGAGCGGTACATGTTACCACCTAACCGGGGACACCCCCTCAGTCAGCCCTTACAGGCTGCCAGCTCCCCCATCGGGGAGCCAAGGGGACTTACTTCCCCGTCCCCATGAGGATTTTGGCCAGGGCGGAGTTGGCGTCCAGAATGACGGTTTTTTCGGTGCCGGTCAGGCTCTTTTTCAGGGCGTCCAGGGCCAGGGTGAATTCGTAGAAATCCTTCTTGTCCGGGGTGTCGTAGGCGGCAGCCAGCATGCGCATGTATTCGCCCTCGCCCTCGGCCACCAGGGTCGCGGCCTGGGCCTCGGCGTCGGAGACGATGATGTTCACCTGCTTGTCCACGTTGTTGCGGATGATGGAGGCCTCATAGTTGCCGTCGGCGGTGTATTTCTCCGCCATCTGGTTCCGCTCGGAGATCATGCGGCTGTAAACCGCGTTCAGGTTGGATTCCGGCAGGTCGAACTGCTTGATCTTCACGTCCTCCACCCGGATGCCGTAGGCCCGGGCCAGCCGGTCCACGTCGGAGGCGATGCTGGCGTAAATTTCATTTCGCAGGGAGCCGTCCTCCATGTTGATCACGTCCGCCTGGGCCAGGGTGCCCATGACGGTTTTCAGCTCGTTGTAGGTCAGGGCGTCCAGCCGCTCCTCGGCGTTGCCACGGGTGCCCAGGCGCTTGTAGAATTCCTTGGGGTCGTCGATGGACCACAGGATGTAGCAGTCCACGGTCATGTTCTGCTTGTCGGAGGTGAGCACCTCGGAGGGCGGGATGTCATACAGCTGGGTAGCCTTGCTGAAATAGGACACGCTGTCCACAAAGGGGAGCTTGAAGTGCAGCCCCGCGTCGCCGGTGACGTTGATGATCTTGGAGAAGCGGAAGGTGCAGGCGTATTCGTCCTCGGCCACAGTATAGAAGCAGCCGGAAACAAGGACCAGGGCCAGCAGGGCGATGACCCCGGTGAGGATCCATTTTTTAGTTTTCATTGGCTGTGTCGCCTCCTGTCTGGTTCATCAGCTGATCCAGGGGCAGCAGCATCTGCACGTCGCTGGAGGAGCCGGTGTTGATATAGAGCTTGACGCCGGGCAGAATTTCGGAAATGGCCTCGTAGTACATCCGGGAGCGGGTGATCTGGGGGTCGTTGGCGTATTCCTGATACCGGGCGGTGAACATGGCGACCTGCTCGGTGGCCTCGTTGATCCGCTTCTGCTTCAGGTATTCCGCGTTCTGCACCAGCTTGTCCGCCTGGGCCTGGGCCTTGGGCAGCTGGGCGTTTTCATAGGCCTTGGCGTCGTTGATGACGGTCTCCGCCTTCTGCTTGGCGGTCTCCACCGCCTTGAAGGCCTCGATGACCTCCTGGGTGGGCGGCTCGGCGTCCTGAATTTTCACATCCACCAGGCTCAGGCCGATCTGGTACTGGCTGAGGATGTCAGCCACCAGGTCCCGCACCTGCATCTGGATGTTCTCCTTGCCGGTGGTGAGCACCGCGTCCACCGTGGAGGAGCCCACCACGTTGCGCACCTGGCTCTGGATCAGGTTGCGCAGGATCAGCTCCGGCTCATTGGAGGAATAGAGGTACTGCACCGGGTCGGAAATTTTGTATTCCACGAAGAAGTCCACGTTGACGATGTTGTAGTCGCCGGTGATCATGGCGCTTTCGCTTTCGTCCACGATGTAGCTGTTCTGCTTGCCGGTGTTGTAGCCCAGCTGGAATTTCTGGTAGACGTTCACATCCACCTTCTGCACCCGCTGGATGAGGGGCAGGCGGAAATGGACGCCCGCGTCGGTGACCCCGGTGACTTTGCCGAAGGTGGTGACCACCGCCTGCTGCTTATCGTCCACGGTGTACAGGCAGCTCTCCACCAGCACCACCGCCGCCAATACCAGCACGATGATGAGGATCAGCCTGGGGTTAAAAATTTTTTTGCTTTTCTTCGGCGTCTCCCCGCCGGGATAATGATAGGTTCCGTCTTGATCCATTGATGTATCTCTCCTTTGATAATAATAATTGTTCCACGTGAAACATAGTTTAAGCGCTGACCTCCCCTGAAAGGGGAGGCGGCGCATCGCGCCGGAGGGGTCAGCCGCGGTACGCAGAATACCATTCGAAATGCACCAAGGCGAATTCGTACAATCCGAAACGAACATGTTACGAATTCGCCCGAAATTTCATAAAACCATAACTGCCTGCCGCGAAACCCCTCAGTCAGGCCCTTTGGGCCTGCCAGCTCCCCTTTCAGGGGCGCTTTGGACGCGTTCGCTTGCTGCCCCCTTTGGGGGTGGTGCTCCGCGCAGCGAATCAAGATAGCAATGATTGCCGGTGGCAATCATACCTCTGTTTCGTGCCGCGAAGCGGCAAAGGGGGTGTCGTCGGTAGCTTTGAGTTGTTTCCATTCAACGAGCCACACCCCCTCTGCGACTCGCTAAGAGCCGCCTGACGGCGGTTGCTCGCTTGCATGGCGCCTGCGGGCGCACAAGTCAGCCTTGCCGGTTCCGAAGTGCCGTCAAGTCTGCCAGCTCCCCCATCGGGGAGCCGAGGGTCAGGCAAAGGACATTTCTGCCAGGAGGTGTTCGGCTTCCTGCTTCATGCGGGAGGCGATGTAGCCGACGACCATTACCCGGAGCACCTGGGCGATGCGCTGCTTCGCGCCGGGGGTGGGCTCCTGGTAATCGGCCAGCACCTGGGCGATGGCGCTGTCCCATTCGCCGGTGCGGTCCAGCTCCCTGGCCCGGACGGCCAGGCGGACGAACATGAAATAGAGCGCGGAGTCGTCGATCAGGTCGTCGGACTCGTCGTCCAGCGCGCCGTTGATGTAGCCCAGCATGCCGCAGATGCGCTCCATGGGCAGCACGCCCTTGAGCATATTGATATTGAGGATGCGGCACAGCTGGCGCAGGGTATAGCGCTTGTTCCGGGGCGGCGCGAGGAAGCCCCGCTTGACCCAGTTCTGAATGATGTAGGGCTCCAGCCCCGTAATGCTGGATACCTGGCTGAGCACCATCCCCCCGGCCAGAAACATGGGCTGAAGCAGGGCCTGCACATGCTCCGCCTCCTGCTGGTCGGCCTCCAGCACCGTACCGGGTAAAATCCACTGCATAGGAAATTTCCTCCTTTCGTTCTGTGAGATGATAATATCACATGGTCATGTGATTGTCAATAGCTGAGCGATAATATTTTTCAGGGAGAGGGGATGGAAAATCAAAATCCCCCTCCGGGTAAATTCCCGGAGGGGGCAGGCGCGGTTATTTTTTGTCCATCCGACGGCGGAGGATCGCCCGGAGGATGACGCACACGATGATCACCGCGGCGGAGGCGGCGCCATACAGCAGCGCCTCCGTATACCACGGGGCGGAATCGGCGGCATGCAGCCTGGGGAAGCGCTTGTATTCGTAAAAATCCATGCCGGTCTTGATTACGATCACGTAGAAGCTCCCATCAATCACATATTTCAGAAAATGGTAGAACCGTTTCATGTTTTCCTCCGATCGGTTTATTCCAGAACAAAGGGAACCACCATCATGGCGATCCCAAACAGGGCGTACAGAATGCCGCTGAACCTTGCGGCTTTCAGATAGAACGGGGAGGGCCCGTCCGCGCGGTAAAATTTCCACGCTTCCGTTATTTTCCACACCAGCTCCGGCTTCAGAAAGACAAAAATACCCAGCGCAAGCAGCAGAACCCCGCCGCAGACAGACCACAACATAGGCGGCCCTCCTTTTTTATTTGGTTATTAGGGCCTATCTGAAAACCGTCAACACGCCCAAACAGCGGATCTTTTCCGCCTGCTGTGCACCATTTTTTCTTGCAATACACAAAGTATTCCCGCGAAAAAATGGCTTCATCAGGCGGAAGATCTCTCGCTGTTGGTCATATTTCCGATTTTCAGATACGCCCTAAAAGCAGGGGACGATTGAGGCACATCGTCCCGCAACCCCACGGAACAACCCGGTTCGTTGAATGGAACAGGGAAACGGGTTATTTATGTGGCATTCCCCATTCAACCGGGCACGGAATTAATCTGCCCCTGGGCGGGACGATGTGCCTCGATCGTCCCCGACAAGAGAATTTTGCTGAATCAATAAAAATGATCGTGTTAAAATGCGTGAAAAATAATTGAAAATCCGTTGAATTTTACATGAATATTTGCTATACTATATCCAGTACCTTGAAGGAGGGCTGCTGATGTATCGAAAGATCATGGGGTTTCTGGAAGCGTGGAAGGAAAGCGGGCACCGCAAGCCGCTTATTTTGCAGGGCGCGAGACAGGTCGGAAAAACCTATTCCATTCTGGAGTTCGGGCGCACCCACTATGAGAATGTGGCCTATTTCAATTTTGAAACCGACCCAAGGCTGGGCCAGACCTTCGCGGAGGACATCAGCCCCGGTTATCTGATCCCCATCCTGTCCCATATCGCCGGTCAGACCATCGTAAAGGAAAAAACGCTGATCGTATTTGATGAGGTGCAGCTCTGCGAAAGGGCGTTGACTTCACTCAAATACTTTTGCGAGGACGCTCCAGATTACCACATCATCGTCGCGGGCAGTCTGCTGGGCGTGGCGGTGAATCGGGCGAAATTCTCCTTCCCCGTGGGAAAGGTGGATATGAAGACACTCTATCCCATGGACATGGAGGAGTTTATGCTGGCGCTCGGTGAGGCCGACTTGGTTGAGCGGATCAAAAAAAGCTTTCAGACCGATACGCCGCTGCCGTCTGCTTTGCATGATGCCGCAATGCAGCTCTACCGGCAGTATCTTGTGGTCGGCGGGATGCCGGAGTGCGTGATGCAATTCGCCCAGACGAGGGACTATATCCTGATCCGCCATATCCAGGATACGATCCTTGCGAGCTATCTGAATGATATGAGCAAGTACAACAGCCTGAATGAGATCAAGAAGACCCGGCTGGCCTACGACAATATCACCGTTCAGCTGTCAAAGAAGAACACCCGCTTCCAATATAAGCTGATCAAAAAGGGCGGACGGGCCTCTGAATTTGAAAACGCCATCGAATGGCTCTGTCTGTCCGGCATCGTGTCACGGGTCTATAAGGTGGAGAGAATCAGGAAGCCGCTGGAAAACTACCGGGATATTGACGCGTTCAAGATCTATGTGTCCGACTTGGGATTGCTTTGTGCCAAGAAGGATTTGGCCGCCAACGACGTTCTCTATATGGTCGAGGAATTGAGCGACTTCAAGGGCGGGATGGCGGAGAACTATGTCAATGTGCAGCTGTC
This sequence comes from uncultured Eubacteriales bacterium, assembly GCA_900553805.1. Classification (GTDB taxonomy): domain Bacteria; phylum Bacillota; class Clostridia; order Oscillospirales; family Oscillospiraceae; genus Faecousia. The sequence goes on along the minus strand of USEU01000078.1, from coordinate 815 downwards.
CATCAGCGGCTACCGCACCTATTATTGGGAGTCGGAGCGTGGGGCGGAGGTCGATTTTATCATTCAGCGGGACGGCCAGCTCATTCCCATCGAGGTCAAGTCCGCCGACAACACCAGGGCCAAGAGCTTAAAGGTCTATATGGACACCTACAAACCCGCGTATGCGATCAAGCTCTCTGCCAAAAATTTCGGCTTTGAGGACAATAAAAAAATCATTCCGCTCTATGCCGCATTTTGTATCTGAAGGCAATATTGAAACAGTAACGCTCACAGGGAATGTGGGCGTTATTTTTTGCATTTTAAAAGTATAATTCCGTGGCCAGGTTGCCGTGGACGTAGAGGCAGAGGGCTTTTTTCAGGAAGGATTCGGTGACGCCGAAGTAGTCGGCCAGATCCCACAGGTCGGTGTGGCCGGAGGCGATGGCGTCGTCCAGGGCGGCCACAGGGATCAGCCGGCGGATGGCCCATTTGTCGGCCCGGTTCTCGTGGCGGGCGCGCAGGTCGGCGGCGGCGTGGATATTATAGAAGCTGCCCGTCAGGCAGTGGCCCAGCTCGTGGCTCAGGTGCACCCGCTCCCCGGTCTCGGTGCCGGGGCCGCTGTCCAGCCCGATGGCGCAGCTCCCGTCCGGCAGCTGGATGGACATGGATTCGCACCCCGGCATGGGGAAGCGGAGCACGGGAATATTCTGCTGTTCCGCCTGGGCGTAAAGTGTATTCAGCGAAACCATGACGCGATCCTTTCTGAAAAGGTGAGCATTCTCTTGCTGCCCCCTTTGGGGGTGGTGCTCCGCGCAGCGAATCAAGATAGTAATGAT
>USEU01000077.1 GCA_900553805.1 uncultured Eubacteriales bacterium | reverse complement strand
AAGGGGTCTGTACGGATTCGCCTTGGTGCATTCCAGATGGTATTCTGCGTACCGCCGGAAACCCCTCCGGCGCGATGCGCCGCCTCCCCTTTCAGGGGAGGTTAGGGGGGCTACAATCCCAGGGATTGTCTGAGGGATTGGATGGCGGCGTCCACGTAGGCTTTGGTGGCGGCGTCCTGGGGGGCGGCGGGGGCGGCCAGGTTCTGGAGGCGGTGGGCGGTCAGGTCGGTGTCCAGGCCCACGGTCAGGGTCCGGCTGCCCGCGGAGCGCATGCCGATGCCCACGGAGCGCTTATCCCGGCTCAGGTCCAGCAGCACGAAGGCGATGCCCACCAGGGCGGAGGCGCTGACGGCGGAGGCGAAGCTGTCCGCCGCCTCCACGGCGCACTCAAAGCTGTCGTCCGGGTCGGCGGGGAGGACGGCGGTGCCGGTGACCTGGAACTGCCCGGCGTACCGGGTCAGCTCCACCCGGCTGCTCTCTGCGCCGCCCCGGATCCGGCTGACGGCGGTGTAGCGGGCCGCGCCGTTCTCCACCGGGGTCAGCGCGGCGGTGAAGCAGACGCACAGGTATTCCCCGTTGCTCTGCTCGGTGCCGTCGGCGGCGCAGCGGAAGGCCCGGGTCACCTGGACGGCGGGCTTGGAATAGGCCAGCACGGTGATCTCCTGCCGGGCGGTTGCGGTCCTGCCCCGGCTGTCCGTCACCGTGGCCTCCACCGCCACCGGGCCGCTGTGCTCCAGGGCGAAGCAAGCCTCCGCCTGGCCCTCCTGGGTCAGGCCAGCGCAGCGGATGGCGGTCTTCCGGATCGTGGAGCCGTATGCCCCCGTTGCCGTCACCCGGACCTGGGCCTGGCTCTGGCCCTGGATGTAGCCGCCATGGAGGGCCGGATAGCCCAACCGGTCGCTGACGGTCAGGCTGACAGTGGGGACCACCTCCGCCGGGATGGGACATTGCAGCCGCAGCTGATTGCTGCCCACCGTCTCCTGCCCGTCGCAGGTGGTGACGGTGAAGGTGAGCTTCACCCCGGTGTCCGCCGGGGCCTGGGCGGCCAGGGCCAGCGGCGGCGTCCAGCGCAGGGTGGTCTGCGCCGTCAGGGTCGCCAGGGTGCCGCTCTCTTCGCCGCACTCCCAGGCCACCGTATCCCGGAAGCCGGACGCCGCCCGGTTCAGGGTCAGCGTCAGTTCCTGCCCCAGGGGGACCGCCTCCGCCTCCAGGGTGGTGGCCCGGGGGATGCGGGGCAGGGCGACGGAAGCGGTGCGGGACAGGTATTCCAGGGGGGCCTGGTCGGCGGTGTAGATCTGCACCGCCGCCGCCACGGTCGCCTCCGCCGTGCCGTCCTCCCGGTGGGGAATTTTCAGGTCATAGGCCGTGTAGCCGCTCCAGCTGCTCTCGGTGCCGTAGTCCCAGTCGCCGTCATAGAGGATGGCGCAGCGCTGGGTGCCGCTGAGCACCAGATTGGCGGCCAGCAGGCCGTTGACCCGGATGTCCCCGGCCAGCAGACATTCGCCGTGGCTCACATCCTGCCGGTTGCGCAGGGCCAGACGGGTCGCCCGCACGGTGGAGTAATTCCCGGCCTGGTTGGTGGTCACCTTCAGGGTGACCCGGACATCGCTGCCCAGCTTGACCACAAGATTCATTTATCTCTTCCTCTTCCGGGCCGCCGCGCCCATGACGGCCCCCAGGACCGTACCCAGCACGGAGGCGGTTTTCTTCGCCGCGGCCTTGGGGGCGCTGCTCACCGGGGCGGCGGCGGGGGCAGCGGCGGGATGGTCCGCCGCCCACTGCTGATCGTAGCGGCGCTTGTTTTCGTCGAATTCCTGCTGCCATTTCCAGTCGGCCACGTCGTCCCGGTACGCGCCGTAGTCGCTGTCCCGCCGGTCGGCGTACTGCCTTTGCAGCCGGTCGGCCTCCGCCTGCCAGGCGGCCAGTGAATCCCGGTAGCGGGTGTATTCCTCCCCCTGGGCCCCGGCCAGCAGGTCATATTTGTCCCGCAGGCCCTGGGTCTGGAGCTTGTACTGCTCCATGGCCAGGCTGTACAGCTCCGGGATGCGGTCGGCCAGTCCCTCCAGCTGCCGGGCATAGGCCTGCTGGCCCACGGCCTGGGCATAGGAGCTGCCGTAGCCCCCGGCCAGGGCCGCCGCCTGCCCCATGGTATCGGACATGGCCCGCCGGGCGTCCCGGACGGCCTGGCTGCGGTACTGGCGGTACAGCGCGTCGCCGTTGAGCCGGTATTGGAAGTCCTTCTGGTTCAGGATGCGGTCCATGGCCTCCTTCAGGGCCTGGTCGTATTCCGAGCGGTATTCCCCCGGCCGGGCCTGCTCATGGGCCCGCACCGCCTCCCGCGCCCGCTCAACCTCCCGGGAGGCCACATATTCCTTCTTTTGTGCCATTGTTTCTCCTTTATCGTATCCTTGGCTCCCCAATGGGGGAGCTGGCAGCCCGTAAGGGCTGACTGAGGGGGTGTTGTTCGTTGAATGGTGACAGCTCAAAGCTACCGACGACACCCCCTTTGCCGCTGTCGCGGCACGAAACAGAGGTATGATTGCCACCGGCAATCATTGCTATCCTGATTCGCTGCGCGGAGCACCACCCCCAAAGGGGGCAGCGAGCGGGTGCGTCCAAAGCGCCCCTGAAAGGGGAGCTGGCAGGCCCAAAGGGCCTGACTGAGGGGTTTTGCAGTAGGCAGTTGAGGTTTTATAAAACCTTAGGCGAATACGCACAATTCCTCGGCTCCCCGATGGGGGAGCTGGCAGGCCGAACGGCCTGACTGAGGGGGTGTAGTTCGTTGAATGGAAACAACTCAAAGCTACCAACGGCACCCCCTTTGCCGCTTCGCGGCACTTCCCCCAAAGGGGGCAGCGAGGGCCTGTACGGATTCGCCCAAGCCTTGGCAAAAATGTAACTGCTTGCCGCACCCCTCAGCCGCTGCGGCGGCAGCTCCCCTTTCAGGGGCGCTTGGGGCTTGACCTCTGCGAATTCGCCTTGGTACATTCCGATTGGTATTCTGCGTACCGCCGGAAACCCCTCCGGCGCGATGCGCCCTCCTCAGCTTTGCATTAAGCAGCTGTACGCCATTCTATGAATGGCTACACCTGCTAAACCTTTCAGGGGAGGTTTTTATCTTATGCTCAAATGGCCGTCGGCGGAGAGCTGCCAGGTGTAGGGGCCCTGTTGGAGCTGGGCGGCGGTGAGGGACTGGGTGGTGATCTGGGCGGCGTCGGCGGCGGTGATGTGCAGGCGGCGGTCGCTGATGTAGGCCACCTCCACGTCGTTGCTGTCATAAAACGACAGCTTCTGCGCCGTCAGCCGGGCGTAGCGGCGGAAGCGGATGACGCCGTCCTCCCCCTCCTGCTGGCCGATCTCCACGCCGTAGACCCCGTCGGCCAGCTCGCCGGAGCGGATGGTGGCGCTGACCTCCCGCACGGAGGAGCGGAGCTGCTCCACGGCGCTGTCCAGCTGCTGCACATTGGTGAACTGCTGCTCGATGGCCCTGGAATTGGCGGCGATGGCCTGGCCGGTCTCCTGGCGGAAGGTGCCGAACTGGCTTTCGGCCACATATTTGCCCTCCAGCCGCTGCTCCACCCGCTGCTCCAGCACCGCCGTCACCTGGGCGCTTTTCAGGATCAGGGACTTGAGCCGGGATACCTCCTGCTGCCGCTGGGCGGCGGTGGGGGCGGCATAGACGATTTTCTCCGTCCCCTCCCGGCCCTCCAGGGTATCAAAGGCATATTGCAGCTGGGCGGTGAGATTGCACAGGTAGCTTTGCAGCGCCCGCAGCTGCTCCGCCGGGGTGCCCCCGCTTTGCTCCGGGGGACGAAGCTCCAGGCCGGTCAAAACACATCACTCCCCTGTTCCATGGTCTTGGTCAGGCTGTACAGCCGCATTTCTCCCCGGCCCGTCAGCCGCAGCCGCAGGTGGTCGCACCGGCGCACCGGGGCGGGCAGGGTCACGGAACCCAGGGGCCTGCCCTGAAGACAGGCCAGGCGGCGCCACTGGGCTTCCTCGTCGTAGCGGACCCACAGCTCCATTTCCGCCCCCTGGGCCAGGTACAGCCGTAGGTTCAGCCGGGTCAGATACTTGCAGTCCGGGCTGGCCGCGCCGATCTGTCCGGTCTCGGCCAGCCAGGAAAAATCCCCCTCCGGCTCCCCCGCGCCGGTGACGCTGACGATCTGCCCGGCGGCGGTCAGGAAGAACAGGTCCTCCCGGCAGGCGCAGAAGCACGCCGCCCGGGTGTCGTCCTCCCGGTGCCACAGGCCCCGGGCCGAATCGTAGACAAAGAGGTGGGACTGCCCCGCCCCGTCCTTCATGGAGATGTAGTATTTCCCCCGCAGCGCCCCGGCGGCGGCGTCCCGGTAGAGCCGGCCGCCCAGGGCCTGGGAGACGTCCGCCGGCGCTGCCCCGTCGTAGGCGCACACCCCGGCGGGGGACTTGTAATAGAGCAGCTGCCCCACCAGGGCCAGGCTGGCGGCGCTGCCCCGCTGCACCCCGGGGCAAGGGGTGGATTGCAGGCGGAAGGCGGCGGGATAGCTGCCGTAGATCTTGTGGATGTACCCCTCCCGGAAGAACACCGGGTAGCCCAGGTGCTCCGCCGCCCCGGTGAAGGGGCCGTCCGCCCCCAGGCTGACGGCGTAGCTGTCCGTGCTCAGTCCCTGGAAGCGCTGCCAGTTGCGGAAGTCCCCCAGGGCGCTGGCGTAGATTTCATTGACGGTCTGCCCCTTGCGGTCCGGGCCGTAGCGGCAGCCCCAGAGCCGGTTGCCGCACTGGATCACATAGTCCATCTCCGGCACGTACCGGCCCAGGCGCACCGGGGTCTGCACCGTCTGCTCCCGCTCCAGCAGCCCCGGCAGGAGCACATAGTCCTGGCCCAGGGCGGCGGCGACGCCCACCGCCGCCACCCCCTCCGGCCCGCCGGACAGCTCCAGCGCGTCCCCCACCCGGAAGGCCGCGCCGATGCCCGCCGCGCTGACGCGCACATAGGTCGCTTCCACGCTGACCCACATGCCGCTGCCCGCCGACCATTGCAGCAGCGCCCCATCGCCGGAATTGTCCAGCCACAGCGTGCCGTTTTCCGGCTCCTGGGGCTCCTCGCTCTGGATATAGGCGGGGATCATGGTCTGCCCGTCGGCGTCCGCCGGGGTGAAGCGCACCGGGCCGGAGGACAGGAACTCCGCCTCCAGGCTGCCCCGGTCCGTCAGGTCCACGGTGTTGATGTACTTCTTATCCGGGAAGATCACCACATACGCCCCCATGGACACCAGCTGCTTGGGGCTGTCCGTCAGGTGCATCTCCGTCTCGTAGCCGTTCATCACGAATTTGCTGCCGTCCACCCAGCACAGGCTGTCCTTGGCGATCAGCCCATGGCAGGCGGCGGGGCTGGCGTACACCCCCCGCCGGGGCCGGGTGGCCAGCAGGGGGAAGGCGTCGGAGGAACAATTCTCCATCTGCGCGAATTCCCCGCCGCCGATCCGCGCCCCGGCGTTGTAGCCGCCGAAACGGGTGATGTTTTCCCGGCTGAGTTTACCCTGCTCCAGGGTGGGAAACTCCATGGCCATCCCTCCTTAAAAGAATCGTCTGCGGCCCACGGGGGCGCTGCCCCGGCACACGAAATTGGCGTACTCCTGCCACAGGGCGGAGAACAGGGCCATGGCATTGTTGTATTTCAGGTATTCCTGGTTGGCATAGTGGATCTGGGCCTCCAGATAGCGGCAGTACAGCCCCTGATAGGGGGCGGGGGCCAGCAGGACGGTATCCGCCTCCACCGCCGCCTGGGGGGCATCCGCGCCGCACCGGCCCAGCATCATGCGGGCCATGCCCTCCACCTGGCCCAGCCACGTCAGCTTGTCCGCCTGGGAATAGCCGTTGTGCAGCTTCTCATCCACGCTGCGGATCGCCTCCAGCGCCGTCATGCTCAGCCCTTCTTTTCCAGCCGCTCCAGGGGCGCGGCGGCCTGATTCTCAAATTCCAGCGCCTGGGCCAGCATCTTCTCCTGCCGCTCCAGCACCTTCACCACATTCCAGGGCAGCTCCACCTCCACCCCCCTGGCGATCTGCCAGGTGTGGCCGTTGATGCCCACAAACACATCCTCCTTCTCGCTCCGCGTCAAAGGCAGCTTGATCTTGATCTTCTTGTTTTCCATGGTTTTTTCATCCTTTCTTCGATATACCTTGGCTCCCCAATGGGGGAGCTGGCAGGCCGAACGGCCTGACTTAGCGATGCGCAGGCGCCATGCAAGCGAG
>USEU01000076.1 GCA_900553805.1 uncultured Eubacteriales bacterium | reverse complement strand
CCATGGCGTCGATGTTGTCCATCCAGTATTCGTCCACCACCCGGAGCATGACCACCCGCTCCAGCTCCCGCATGAGCTTGCAGCCGTAGGCGTTCTCCTTGGCCTGGTAGGTGTTTTCCGCGATCTGCTCCAGGATCCCGGTGGCGGCGGCGCTGTCCAGGCCCACCAGCTCGCTTCTGCGGCCCTCCAGGGTGCCCTTGGCGCAGTAGATGCCCTCGAACAGGCTGGAAAGCAGGCGCAGGCTGTCCTCGGTGACCACGCCGCCGGTCTCGGCCAGGGCGGTGGTGACGGTGGTTGCCACCACGTTTTGCAGCATGCCGCGGATGCTCTCGCGCAGGTCCTCGCCGTCGAGCACCTTCTGGCGCTGGGCGTAGATCACCTCACGCTGGACGTTCATCACGTCGTCGTATTCCAGCACGTGCTTACGGGTCTGGAAGTTGCGGCTCTCCACGGTCTTCTGGGCGTTCTCCACCGCGCCGGAGAGAATTCTGGCGTCGATGGGGGTGTCCTCGTCCAGGCCCAGGGTATCCATCATGGACATCACCCGGTTCGCCGCGAACAGGCGCATCAGGTCGTCCTGCATGCTCAGGTAGAAGCGGCTCTCGCCGGGGTCGCCCTGGCGGCCGGAGCGGCCGCGCAGCTGGTTGTCGATCCGGCGGGACTCGTGCCGCTCGGTGCCGATGATGAACAGGCCGCCCGCCCGGCGCACCTGCTCCGCCTCGTCGGCGATCTCGGCCTTATACTGCTTCAGCAGGGCGGCGTACCGCGCCCGCACGTCCAGAATTTCCTGGTTGTCCGTCTCGGCGTAGGAATCCGCCTCGGCCAGCAGCTCATCCTCCACGCCCTGCTTGCGCAGCGCGTCCTTGGCCAGGTACTCGGCGTTGCCGCCCAGCATGATGTCCGTGCCGCGGCCTGCCATGTTGGTGGCGATGGTGACGGCCCCCAGCTTGCCCGCCTGGGCCACGATCTGGGCCTCCAGCTCATGGTACTTGGCGTTGAGCACGCTGTGGGGGATGCCCTCCCGCTTCAGGAGCTTGCTGAGAATTTCGCTCTTTTCAATGGAAATGGTGCCCACCAGCACGGGCTGACCCTTGGCGTGGCAGGCCTTGACCTGGGCGATGATGGCCCGGAACTTGCCCGCCTCGGTCTTATACACCACGTCCGGGTGGTCAATGCGGATCACGGGCCGGTTGGTGGGGATCTCCACCACGTCCAGCTTGTAGATGGCCTCGAATTCCTCCTGCTCGGTCAGGGCGGTGCCGGTCATGCCGGAGAGCTTGTCGTACAGGCGGAAGAAATTCTGGAAGGTGATGGTGGCCAGGGTCTTGCTCTCCCCGGCGACGGTGACGCCCTCCTTGGCCTCGATGGCCTGGTGCAGGCCCTCGTTGTAGCGGCGTCCGTACATCAGGCGGCCGGTGAATTCATCCACGATGATGATTTCCCCGTCCTTGACCACATAGTCAATGTCCCGCTTCATCAGGCCCCTGGCCTTCATGGCCTGGTTGATGTGGTGGGAGAGGGTGGCGTTTTCGGAATCGGCCAGGTTCTCCACGCCGAAGAACCGCTCCGCCTTGGCCACGCCCTCGGAGGTCAGGCCCACGGTGCGGGACTTCTCGTCCACGTAGTAGTCGCAGCCGAAGGTGTCGTGGTCCTCCTTGTCCTCGGTCTTGGCGAACACCCTTTTATGCAGGGTGGATACGAACTGGTCGGCCAGCTCATAGAGCTTGGAGGAATCCTCCCCCTTGCCGGAGATGATCAGGGGGGTGCGGGCCTCGTCGATGAGGATGGAGTCCACCTCGTCCACGATGGCGAAGGCGTGGCCCCGCTGCACCAGCTCCTGCTTGTAGATGGCCATGTTGTCGCGCAGATAGTCGAAGCCCAGCTCGTTGTTGGTGCAGTAGGTGATGTCCGCGGCGTAGGAGACGCGGCGCTGGGCGGGGGTCATGCCGGGGATCACCAGGCCCACGGACAGGCCCATGTAGCGGTAGACCTTGCCCATCCATTCGGAGTCACGCTTGGCCAGGTATTCATTCACCGTGACCACATGCACGCCCCGGCCCGTCAGGGCGTTCAGATAGCAGGGGAGGATGGCCACCAGGGTCTTGCCCTCGCCGGTCTTCATCTCGGCGATCCGGCCCTGATGCAGGACGATGCCGCCGATGAGCTGCACGGGGTAGGGCCGCATGCCCAGCACCCGGTCCGCCGCCTCCCGGATGGCGGCAAAGGCCTCCGGCAGGATGTCGTCCAGGCTCTCGCCGGCGTCCAGCCGGTCCCTGAACTGCTGGGTCTTGGCCTTCAGCGCGTCCTCGGAGAAGGCCCTGTACTCCGCCTCCAGCCCCAGGATCTTATCCACCGTGGGCTGGATCTTCTTGATCTCCCGCTGCGAGCGGGTCCCGAACATTTTGGTAATCAGACTCATTTCGGTCTCCTTTGAAGTATGTTATGGTAGCCAGAGACATATATTTTTGAAATTATATCACAGCCGTGATAAAAAATATAGCCGGATTTGTGAACTTTTTCCCTTGGCACCTCTGAAAGGCTCAGGCCCTTGGCTCCCCAATGGGGGAGCTGTCGAGCAAAGCGAGACTGAGGGGGTGTTGTTCGTTGATTGGTAACAGCCCAAAGTCACCAACTGCACCCCCTTTGCCGCTGCGCGGCACGAAACAGAGGTATGATTGCCACCGGCAATCATTACTATCCTGATTCGCTGCGCGGAGCACCACCCCCAAAGGGGGCAGCGAGAGAGTCCCTATCCAAAGCGCCCCTGAAAGGGGAGCTGGCAGGCCCAAAGGGCCTGACTGAGGGGTTTTGCGGCAGGTACCCATGGTCTTATAAAATCTTGGGCGAATACGCACAATTCCTCGGCTCCCCGATGGGGGAGCTGGCAGGCCGAACGGCCTGACTGAGGGGGTGTGGTTCGTTGAATGGAAACAACTCAAAGCTACGGGCGGCACCCCCTTTGCCGCTTCGCGGCACTTCCCCCAAAGGGGGCAGCGAGGGTCTGTACGGATTCGCCCAAGCCTTGGCAAAAACGTAACTGCCTGCCGCACCCCTCAGCCGCTGCGGCGGCAGCTCCCCTTTCAGGGGCGCTTGGGGTTTGGCCTCTGCGAATTCACCTTGGTGCATTCCAGATGGTATTCTGCGTACCGCGACTGACCCCTCCGGCGCGATGCGCCGCCTCAGCTTTGCATGAAGCAGCTGTACGCCGTCGAGGACGGCTACACCTGCTAAACCTTTCAGGGGAGGTTATGTTTATCCGCGAAAAACGCGCGGATCTGGGATTCGGTTGATTTTACGCTGCCCTGCTGGAAATCGGACTTGCCGCCGCCGCGGCCCCGGAGGGCGGCGGTGAGGGCCTTGCCCAGGGGACGCAGGTCGGCGGTCCGGCTGGCCAGGCAGTAGCCGTAGCCGGTTTCGTCGCTGCCGGAGAAGACCGCCGCCGTGCCGCCGCAGCTTCTTGCCATGGCGTCCGCCAGCTCCCGCAGGCCGGTGGCGTCCAGCCCCGGCTCCAGGCGCAGCACGTCCCCCGCCCCGGCGCACTCTCCGGCCGCCTGGGCGAAGAGCCGCCGCTGCAATTCAATGACGCGGTATTTCTGCTCGGCCAGCTGGACGCTGAACCGCTCCGCCCCCCGGCCCACCTGGTCGGCGGGGACGGAGAAAACATGGGAGGCCACCGCGCTCTGCTCCAGCACCCGGTTCAGGTACTCCAGGGCCTGGGCCCCGCAGGCCATCTCAATGCGGCTGCCGCCCCGCAGGGGGACGGAGGAATAGAGCTTGATGAGGCCGATCTCCCCGGTGGCGGCCACGTGGGTGCCGCAGCAGGCGCAGATGTCAAAGCCGGGGATCTCCACGATCCGCACCGGCCAGTCCAGGGCCTTCTTGCTGCGGTAGGGGATGGCGGGCAGCGCCTCCCGGCCGGGATACCAGCAGCGAACGGGAATGTTCTGCCACACCGCCCGGTTGGCCTCCGACTCGATCTCCGGCAGGGCCTGCGGGGGGATCACGCCGTCAAAATCGATCACCGTCCGCTCCCGGCCCATGTGGAAGCCGGTGTTGCGCACGCCGCAGCGCCGGTGCAGGATGCCGGAGACGATGTGCTCCCCGGAATGCTGCTGCATCCGCCGGAACCGGGGCTCCCAGTCGATTTTGCCGCTGACCCGGCTGCCGGGCGTCAGGGGTCCTGCGCACAGGTGGACGATGTCCTCCCCCCGTTCGCGGGTATCCAGCACCCGGACGCCGCCCAAGGTCCCGGTATCCGCCGCCTGCCCGCCCCCCTCGGGATAAAAGCAGGTGGCGTCCGGAATGACCTCCCACCCCCTGTCCGCCGGGCAGCAGGAAATCACCTGCGCGGCAAAGCACTGCTGATGGGGATCCTCATAATATAATTTCCGCGTCGCCATAAAGATGGTCCTTTCGTATTATATCTTGGCTCCCCGATGGGGGAGCTGTCGAGCAAAGCGAGACTGAGGGGGTGTTGTTCGTTGATTGGTAACAGCCCAAAGTCACCAACGACACCCCCTTTGCCGCTTCGCGGCACTTCCCCCAAAGGGGGCAGCGAGAAAAGCGCCCCTGAAAGGGGAGCTGGCAGCCCCAACGGGGCTGACTGAGGGGTTTCGCAGCAGGCACCCACCGCTTTATAAAACCCCGGGCGAATACGTAACATGTTCGTCTCGGATTGTGCGAATTCGCCCAGGGTTACCTGAATGGTATTCTGCGCACCGCAAACCCCTCCGCCACGCTTACGCGCGGCCCTCCTCCCCTTTCAGGGGAGGTTGGATACGCGCACCAAAAGCGCCCCTGAAAGGGGAGCTGGCAGGCCCAAAGGGCCTGACTGAGGGGTTTCGCGGTAGGTACTTACGGTCTTATAGAATCCTGGGCGAATACGCACAATCTCCCTTGGCTTCCCCCGGGGGGAAGCTGGCAGACTTGACGGCTCTTCGGAACCGGCAAGGCTGACTGAAGAGGGATGGCGACAGCCGAAATACTGTTTGCACGCCGTCCAATGGTATCAGCGTGAAATTATTGCAGATTCATTTACCACATGGAGAAGGGGTTTCATAAAACAAGTACCCATCTCCACTCATCGAACCCTTCATAAAACTTTTGGTGCACGCCATCCCTCTTCAGTCACGCCCCGTTGGGGCGCGCCAGCTTCCCCCCGGGGGAAGCCAAGGGGGCCGTTACGTATTCGCCTTGGTGCATTCCAAATGATATTCTGCGTACCGCCGGAAACCCCTCCGGCGCGATGCGCCGTCCTCAGCCCTGCATTAAGCAACTGTACGCCGTCGAGGACGGCTACACCTGCTAAACCTTTCAGGGGAGGTAAAACTCGATTCTCTTCATTATATCACCCCTCCACATTCATTTCAACGAACGAAAAAGATAAAAAAATTCCCGATTGGCTCTGGTCAAATCGGGGAAGATGTTGTAAAATAGGCTTAATTTGGTGCCTGGCCGCGGCCCTGGGGGCGGCGGGGGGGCTTGGAGGTGATGTATTTTGCCGTCGATCTACGCGCACACCCGCTTCGGGCGTCAGGCGGCGAAATTGCTGCCGGAGGGGATGCGCCGGTCGATCCAGCGGTTCCCCCAGCTGTTTGACCTGGGAGTGCAGGGGCCGGACTTCTTCTTTTTCTATCAGCCTCTGTGGAAAACCCAGATGGGCAGCCTGGGCGGCTGGTTCCATAAGCTGTCCGGCCGGGAATTCTTCCAGCGGGCGGCGCTGCACTATGGCGACGCGCCCTCCGAGGGGGCGCTGGTGTACCTGTACGGCGCGCTGTGCCACTACGCGCTGGACTCCCGGTGCCATCCGCTGATCCTCCGGGCCACCGCCGGGAAAAACCCCGGCCACATGGAGCTGGAGACGGAATTTGACCGGGTGCTGCTGTCCCGGGACGGGAAGGAGCCGCCCTACCGGCAGAATCTGGGAAAGCAGCTGCGGCTGACCTGGGGCGAATGCGTCACCGTGGCGGGCTTCTATCCCCCCGCCACGGCCTACACCGTCCGCCGGAGCATTCATGTGATGGCCGCCGTTTGCCGGGTCATGACCATGAAGAACCGGCGATTGCTCCACAGGATCTTCCGCCTGGGCGGGGAATACGGGGGCCAGATGGTGATGTACACCCGGCCCAACCACCGCTGCGCCCAATTGATCGGCCAGCTCGACGCCCTGTATGACCAGGCGCTGGAGGATTACCCGGTTCTCGCCGCCCAGCTGAGCGCCCACCTTGCGGGCAGCGCCCCCCTCGGCCCCGAATTCGACGCAAACTTCAGCGGTTACGAAGGCGCCCCTGAAAGGGGAGCTGGCAGCCCGTAAGGGCTGACTGAGGGGCTGCGGTAGGCACCCACGGCCTTATAAAATCCCGGGCGAATACGTAAACATGTTCGTCTCGGATTGTGCGAATTCGCCCAGGGTTACCTGAATGGTATTCT
>USEU01000075.1 GCA_900553805.1 uncultured Eubacteriales bacterium | reverse complement strand
TGACGTTGGTGATTTTGAGCTGTAACCATTCAACGAACCACACCCCCTCAGTCAGCCCGTTCGGCCTGCCAGCTCCCCCATTGGGGAGCCGAGTCTCCTTGCTGCCCCCGCTGGGGGAAGTGCCGCGACAGCGGCAAAGGGGGTGGCGATGGTAGCTTTGAGCCGCTACCATCCAACGAACCGCACCCCCTCAGTCAGGCCGTTCGGCCTGCCAGCTCCCCCATTGGGGAGCCAAGGTGTGAATTAACAATAAGATTATACCAAAAAAGCCCGCGCTTTGCAACCGAAGGAAGAAAAGTAATTGCCAAAGAGAGGCAGCTGGGGTATAATGAGGCTGAATACATCGAAGCAGGTAATTTTTATGATTATTGTCATTGATATTGGCAACAGCAATGTGGACTTGTCCGGCATCCGCGCCGGGGTGGTGGAATTCACCGGGGAGATCGCCACCCGCCGGGAGTGGGGCACGGCGGAGTATACCGCCGCCCTGGCCCCCCTGCTGGAGGGGGTGGCCTGCCGGGGGGCCATCGTGTCCAGTGTAGTGCCCCAGGTGACCCGGGCGGTGCGGGATGCCGCCGGGGCGCTGCTGGGGGTCGCGCCGCTGGTGGTGACGGAGCAGACGAAAACCGGCCTGACCCTGGACCTGCCGGAGAAGGAGCGGGTGGGCCGGGACCGGCTGGTGGACGCCGCCTGGGCCGCCGCCCATTATCCGCTGCCCGCCGTCACCGCCGATCTGGGCACCGCCACCACGCTGAACGTGATCCTGCCCGGCGGCGTATTCGCCGGGGGCATCATCTGCGCCGGGATCCAGACCTGTCTGAACGCCCTGGCCCAGTGCACCGCCCAGCTGCCGCTGCTCCGGGTGGCCCATCCCCAGGTGCTGATCGGCAGGAATACGGAGCAGTGCATGCTCTCCGGCGCGGTCCGGGGGGCCGCCGCCATGGTGGACGGTCTGGTGGCCGCCATTGAGGCCGAGCTGGGCACCCCCGTCACCCTCCTGCTCACCGGCGGCGGCGGGAAATACGTCACCGCCTACCTGACCCACCCCCACACCTTCGACCCCGACCTGACCCGCAAGGGTCTGGCCCTGCTGTACGAAATGAACCGGCCCTGAAAGCGCAATGAAGGGCACGTGCCATTTAACGCACGAAGAGCTTGTATATTCACAGAAAATTCATCCCTCAATGGGAAATTCTGATATAATTTTTGTAAAAAGACCGGGAGGGCTGCGAGATGGTGACGGAGGATATCCGCTATGTGGGCGTGAATGACCACGAGATCGATTTGTTTGAGGGGCAATATGCCGTGCCCCAGGGGATGGCGTACAATTCCTATGTGATTTTGGATGAGAAGATCGCCGTGATGGATACGGTGGATGCCCGCTTTGGGGCGCAGTGGCTGGAAAACATCGCCGCCGTCATCGGGCGGCGGGAGCCCAGCTATCTTGTGGTGCAGCATATGGAGCCGGACCACTCGGCCAACATCCAGCGCTTTCTGGAGCGCTACCCCGGCGCAGCCCTGGTGGGCAACGCCAAGACCTTTGTGATGCTGGATCAGTTCTTCCCCGAGCTGCCCCGGGCGGCCCGGCTGACGGTGAAGGACGGGGAGGAGCTGTGCCTGGGGGCGCACACCCTGCGCTTCCTCTTTGCCCCCATGGTCCACTGGCCGGAGGTGATGGTCACCTATGACGAAAAGGACCGGGCGCTTTTCTCCGCCGACGGCTTCGGCAAGTTCGGCGCGCTGGACGTGGACGCCCCCTGGGATGACGAGGCCCGGCGCTATTACATCGGCATCGTGGGCAAGTACGGCGCGCAGGTGCAGAAGCTGCTGAAGGCCGCCTCCGCCCTGGATATTCAGATCATCTGCCCCCTCCACGGCCCGGTACTCCGGGAAAACTTAGGGCATTATCTGGAAAAATACGACCTGTGGTCGTCCTACCGCCCGGAGGAGCGGGGCGTGCTCATTGCCTGCGCCTCCATCTACGGCCACACCCGGGACGCCGCCCGGCTGCTGCGGGACGAGCTGGCAAAGCTGGGGCAAAAAACGGTGCTGGCGGACCTGGCCCGGGCGGACATGGCCGAATGTGTGGCGGAGGCCTTTCGCTATGACCGGCTGGTGCTGGCCGGCGTGACCTACAACGGCGACCTGTTCCCCTGCATGCGCGCCTTTCTCCACGCCCTGACGGAGCGGAACTACCAGGGCCGCACCGTGGCCTTCATCGAAAACGGCACCTGGGCTCCCGCCTCCGGCCGCCTCATGGCCACCGCGCTGGAGAAATGCAAAAACCTGACCTTCAAGGACAAGGTCACGATCAAATCCGCGATGAACGACGCATCCAGAGAAGCCATTGTCCGCCTGGCTCAGGACCTGGCGGAATAAAAGCATTGTTTAATTTTTTACATGAATGAAGGAGGAGCCTGGTATGAAAGACATTGTAGCGGTGGGCGAGGTCCTGATCGACCTGACCCAAAAGGGCACGGACGAGCTGGGCGTGGGGCAGTATGCTGCCAATCCGGGGGGCGCGCCGGCCAATCTGGCGGTGGCGGCGGCCCGGTTGGGGGCCAGCACCGCCTTCGTGGGCAAGGTGGGCGCGGATGCCTTCGGGGCCTATCTGCGCCGGGTGCTGGAGGAAAACCGGGTGGACACCCGGGGCATGCTCACCGATCCCCGGGAGCACACCACCCTGGCGGTGGTCAGCGTGGACGGCACCGGGGAGCGCAGCTTCAGCTTCTACCGTGACCCCAGCGCGGACGTAAACCTGCGCGCGGAGGAGATTCCCGCCGACCTGCTGCGGGACACCCGCGTTGTGCACTTCGGCTCCGTCAGCCTCACCGCCGAGCCTGCCCGCAGCGCCACCCTGTACGCCGCGAAGACGGCCCGGGAAAACGGCTGCCTGGTGAGCTATGATCCCAACTACCGCGCCAGCCTCTGGCACAGCCAAGAGGAGGCGGTGGCGCAGATGAAGGCGGCGCTGCCCCTGTGCGACATTCTGAAAATTTCCGATGAGGAGCTGCCCCTGCTCACCGGCACCACCGACCCGGCGGAGGGCTCCCGGCAGCTGAGCGCGCTGGGCATCCGTCTGATCTTCGTCACCCTGGGAGCGGAGGGCGCGTTCTTCCGCATGGGCGAGCGGACCGGCAGCGTGCCCGGCATCCGGGTGCAGGTGGGCGACACCAACGGCGCGGGGGACACCTTCTTCGGCGCGGCGCTGTCCCTGCTGGTGAAGGAGGACCTGGACAAGCTGACCCTGGAGCGCCTGACCCAGATCGCCGCCTTCGCCAACAAAGCCGCCAGCATCACCACCAGCCGCCACGGCGCCATCCCCGCCATGCCCACCCTTGAGGAGGTAGTGTAAGACCTCCCCTTTCAGGGGCGCCAGAGACACATAAACCTCCCCTGAAAGGTTTAGCAGGTGTAACCATTCGTAGAATGGCGTACAGCTGCTTAATGCAAAGCTGAGGCGGCGCATCGCGCCGGAGGGGTTTCCGGCGGTACGCAGAATACCACTCGGAATGCACCAAGGCGAATCCGTACCAGCTCCTCGCTGCCCCCTTTGGGGGAAGTGCCGCAAAGCGGCAAAGGGGGTGCCGTTGGTATTTTTGACCTGTTACCATTCAACGAACCACACCCCCTCAGTCAGGCCTTACGGCCTGCCAGCTCCCCCATCGGGGAGCCAAGAGGGTCGCTACGGATTCGCCTAAGTCTTTATAAAGTCATAACCGCCTACCGCAACCCCTCAGCCGCTGCGGCGGCAGCTCAGCTCTGCATTAAGCGGCTGTACGCCGTCGAGGACAGCTACACCCGCTAAACCTTTCAGGGGCGCTAAGTAGAAATAAAGAAACAGGAGGCCATTTGTGATACAGGAGATCATTCAAAATAATCATTTTACCCTGCTGCGCAGCAGACAGATCGAGGAGATGCAGGGGACGCTCTGGGAGATGGAGCATGGGAAGAGCGGCGCGAAGCTGGTGTGGCTTCAGCGGCAGGACGAAAATATGACCTTTGCCGTGGGCTTGCGCACCATCCCCACCGACTCCACCGGCGTGTTTCATATCCTGGAGCACTCCGTGCTGGCGGGCAGCGACCGCTATCCCGTCAAGGAGCCCTTTGTGGAGCTGCTGAAAAGCTCCCTGCAAACCTTCCTCAATGCCATGACCTACCCGGACAAGACCGTCTACCCCGTGAGCAGCCGGAACCGGCAGGATTTCCGCAACCTGATGCAGGTCTACCTGGACGCGGTGCTGCATCCCACGGCGGTGAAATGCTCCAATGTGTTCCGGCAGGAGGGCTGGCGGCTGGAATTTGACGACGCCGGGGAGCCCATGTTTCAGGGCGTTGTTTACAACGAAATGAAGGGAGCCTTCTCCAACACGGCCCGGATGCTGGAGCGGGCCATGATGGCCGGGCTGTTCCCCGATAACTGCTACGGCGTGGAGTCCGGCGGCGACCCGGCCCACATCCCGGAGCTGAGCTATGAGCAGTTCGTCGCCGAGCATCGGAAATACTATCACCCCTCCAACGCCCTGATCGCCCTGGACGGCGATGTGGACTTGCAGGACTGCCTGTCCCTGCTGGACGGGGTGCTCAGCGCCTATGACCGGCAGGTGATGGAATTCCCCATCCCCATCCAGCAGCCCCTGCCCTTCCGCCAGGCACGCATCGGCTACGAGGTCGCGCCGGGGGAGACCGGCGGGGACAAGACCATCGTCGCCTTCGGCAAGCTCCTGTGCCGGTTCGATGACCCGGTGGAGCTGCACGCCGCCGCCCTGCTGGCCGACTACCTGGCGGGCGACACCGAGGCCCCCCTGAAGCGGGCGGTCCTGGACGCCGGGCTGGGCGCGGACATGGAGGTCGCTTTGAGCGACGGGATGCAGCAGGCCTGGTTCGGCTGGCAGGTGTGGAACACCCGGGAGGAAAAGATTCCCGAGATCAGGCAGACCATCCGCGGCGCGGCGGAGGATATCCTGCGCACCGGCCTGGACGAGGCCAGGCTGGAGGGCTGCTACAATTCCATGGCCTTCCGCCTGATGGACCGGGACGGCTACGGCTATCCCCGGGGCCTGGCGGAGGTGCTGGGCATCCTGGATACCTGGCTCTACGGCGGCGACCCCGCCCAGAACCTGCACTACCGCCGGGTGCTGGAGGCGCTGAAGGAGCGGCTGCATTCCGGCTATCTGGAGGATCTGCTCCGCCGGATGCTGCTGGACGAAAGCGAGGGCTTCATGGCCGTGCTGTGCCCCGACCCGGAGCTGGGCCGGCGCCGCGCCGCAGAGGAAAAGCAGCGGGCGAAGGACTACTGGGCCTCCCTGACCCCGGCGCAGCGGCAGGACCTGAAGCAGGAGCTGGAGCGGGTGCACACCTGGCAGCAGACCCCGGACAGCCCGGAGGCGCTGGCCACCATCCCCATGCTCACCCTGGCGGACATCCAGGGCGACCCCAAGCCCCTGCCCTGCACCCAGACCGCGCGGCAGGGCCGCCCGGTGCTGCTGCATGACGTGGGGGAGGATCTGAGCTATCTCGACCTGCTCTTTGACGCCTCCGACCTTTCGCCCCGGGACATGGGCCTGCTCCGCATGTTAACCGCCCTGCTGGGCACCCTGGGCACCGGCCGGCATGATGCGGCCCAGCTGCAAACCGCCGTGCGGTGCAGTCTCGGCTCCCTGACCTTCCAGCCGGAGGTGTACCACCGGGACGCCGACCATCACCGGTTGGTGGTGGTCGTGCGGGGCGTGTGCCTGAGCGCCCGGCAGAAGGAAGCGGCGGAGCTGATGGCGGAAATTCTTACCTCCACCTGCTTTGCCGACGCCGACGCCGTGGCGAAGATGCTGCGCCAGATGAAGACCGCCAACGCCCAGCGCCTGGTTTCCATGGGCAACCGCTATGCCGCCGGCCGGGTCAGCGCCCGGCAGACCAGCGCGGGGGCGGCGCGGGAGCTGCTGTCCGGCTGCGAAGGCATCCGCTGGGTGGCTCAGAAGGCACAGGCGGACAGGGACGAGGTGCGGCTGCTGCTGCCCGATATGCAGGCGCTGTGCCACAGGATCTTCTGCCGCAGCCGCCTGACGGTGAGCCTGTCCCGCGGCGCGGCATCCCTGGCGGAATTCTTCCTTTCCGCCCTGCCGGAGGGCAGCGCCGCCCCGGAGCAGGCTTCCTTCCCCGTTTTTGATCCCTGCCGGGAGGGCATCCCCATCCCCGCCGGGGTGGGCTACGCCGCCAAGGGCGGGAATCTGGAGCGGTTCGGCAGGAAATTCACCGGCCAGATGTACGTGCTCTCCAATCTGCTGACCTTTGAATACCTGTGGAGCGAGGTGCGGGTGAAGGGCGGCGCTTACGGCACCGGCTTCCGGGTGGATCCCTCCGGCGACCTGGCCGCCAGCAGCTACCGCGACCCCACCCCCGGCAGAACGCTGGACACCATTGACGGCTGCGCCGACGCGGTGGAGCGGCTGTGCGGGGCTGACCCGGACCTGACCAAGTACATCCTGGGGGCCATGACCGACGCCGACCCCCTGCTCAGCGCACGGCAGACCGTTGCCGCCGCCGAGACGCGCTTCCTGCGCCGCACCACCCAGGAGGAGGTAGCTGCCCGCCGCCGGGAGCTGCTGGGCTGCACCGCCCGGGACCTTCTGGCCCTGTGCCCCCTGCTGCGTCAGATCGCCGCGCAGAACGACACCTGCATCATCGCCGGCAGCCAGCTGCTCACCGCCGCCGCCGATAAGATCGACACCACCACCGAAATTCCATGCTGATTTTTGGGACCGCCTCCACCGGGCGGTCCTATTTTTGCGGCAAAAAACGCAACAGGTGGGGAGCTGTTGCGCAAGATATGGTTGGTGATGGGGGAGGAAAGACTATGGCAACACCGCCTTGCTTCCCCCTTTGGGGGTGGTGCTCCGCGCAGCGAATCAAGATAGCAATGATTGCCGGT
>USEU01000074.1 GCA_900553805.1 uncultured Eubacteriales bacterium | reverse complement strand
GGGGCAAAAAGACGGCTGCGGCTCGCAGACACAATTGCGCGGTGTTGCCCTAACATATATTCTTTTTCCCTCGTCCATCATTTTTACCGGCTGCACCATATCATCGGCCCCCGGCTCTCCTTCAGAGTTTCCCTAAACATTGGCATTGATTTCCTTTACGATCTCAACAACGTCGATCTGCCCATCCACCAGCATTTCACACACGCCGGAGCCGTCATAGGGATTATCCCAGTATTCCCTTGCCAGGCGGCGATTGAGGGCATGATCGGCGCTTCCATCAAAGCAGCGCTCCGCGTCTGCGCAGAAGGAACTTCCATCTACCTTGATTTTTACAATGGCATAGGTGGGCCGCCCCAGCTCTGCAAAGAACGCCGCCCAGCGCTCCGCCTCCGCCAGCGTCCCGGATGCGTACAGGCAGCGCAGCCTCGAGGGATAGTCGGGGTATTCCTCCTGCCGTACCTCCTCCATCGCCAGCTCTCGCAGGGCAACCGCCAGGTGATGTTCCAATGCTGCGCCCCTATATTGCTCCGGCGAAGCATAGACCGCTGCCACTGCCGCTTCCTTTTCCTGCACCCGGCGGCAGACACCGCTGCAATGGCCCTCATCAAAGCGGAGCCGCTGCCCCAGGGCCATTGGCCGGTCCGTCACAACATGGTAGACAAGCATTCCGTCATTCCCTCCTTTGGAAAATTTCCCCCTCGTGAGACTCACGAGGGGGAAACCATGTTTAATTACTGCTCGTCCTTGATGGCAGCCTGTGCGGCAGCCAGGCGGGCGATGGGCACGCGGAAGGGGCTGCAGGAAACGTAGTCCAGGCCGATCTTGTGGCAGAACTCCACGGAGCTGGGGTCGCCGCCGTGCTCACCGCAGATGCCGCAGTGCAGATCGGGGCGGACGGATTTGCCCAGCTTGATGGCGGTCTTCATCAGGGAGCCGACGCCCACCTGATCCAGCTTGGCAAAGGGATCGTTCTCGTAGATCTTGGCATCGTAGTAGGAGCCGAGGAACTTACCGGCGTCGTCGCGGGAGAAGCCGAAGGTCATCTGGGTCAGATCGTTGGTGCCGAAGCAGAAGAATTCAGCCTCCTTGGCGATCTCGTCAGCGGTCAGAGCGGCGCGGGGGATCTCGATCATGGTGCCGACCTCGTAGTGCATCTCGATACCGGCAGCGGCAATCTCCTCATCGGCGATCTTGACCACGGTCTTCTTGACGTAGGCCAGCTCCTTCACCTCGCCCACCAGGGGGATCATGATCTCCGGCACGATGTTCCAATCGGGGTGTGCCTTCTTCACGTTGATGGCGGCGCGGATGATGGCCCTGGTCTGCATGGCGGCGATCTCGGGATAGGTGACGGCCAGGCGGCAGCCACGGTGGCCCATCATGGGGTTGAACTCATGCAGGGCGGCGATGATGGCCCGGATGCTTGCCACGGACTTATTCTGGGCCTGGGCCAGCATTTCGATTTCGTAATCGCTGGTGGGCACGAACTCATGCAGCGGGGGATCCAGGAAGCGAATGCACACGGGCATTCCCTCCAGTGCCTCATACAGCTTCTCGAAGTCGCCCTGCTGATAGGGCAGGATCTTCTCCAGCGCGGCCTCCCGCTCCTGCACGGTGTCGGAGCAGATCATCTCGCGGAATGCCGCAATGCGCTCCGGCTCAAAGAACATGTGCTCGGTACGGCACAGGCCGATGCCTTCCGCGCCCAGCTCCTTCGCCTTCTTGGCGTCGGCGGGGGTGTCGGCATTGGTGCGCACGCTCAGCTTGCGATATTTATCGGCCAGCGCCATGATGCGGCCGAACTCACCGGCGATCTCGGCGTCCACGGTGGGGATGATGCCGTCATAGATATTGCCGGTGCTGCCGTCGATGGAGATGCAGTCGCCCTCGTGGAAGGTCTTGCCGCCCAGCGTGAACTGCTTATTCTCCTCGTCCATCACGATATCGCCGCAGCCGGAAACACAGCAGGAACCCATGCCGCGGGCAACCACAGCCGCGTGGGAGGTCATGCCGCCGCGCACGGTCAGAATGCCCTGGGCGACCTTCATGCCGGTGATATCCTCGGGAGAGGTCTCCAGGCGAACCAGGACCACCTTTTCCTTGCGGGCGGCCCAGGTCTCAGCGTCCTCAGCGGTGAAGACAATCTTGCCGCAGGCAGCTCCGGGGGAAGCGCCCAAGCCCTTGCCGATGGGGGTAGAGGCCTTCAGCACCTTGGCGTCGAACTGGGGATGCAGCAGGGTATCCAGGTTCCGGGGATCGATCATGGCCACGGCCTTCTTCTCGTCGATCATGCCCTCGTCCAGCAGGTCGCAGGCGATCTTCAGCGCGGCCTTGGCGGTACGCTTGCCGTTACGGGTCTGGAGCATGTAGAGCTTGCCGTTTTCCACGGTGAACTCCATGTCCTGCATATCCCGGTAGTGATCCTCCAGCAGGGCGCACACCTGGGTGAACTGCGTATAGGCCTCGGGGAATTTCTCGGCCATCTGGGCAATGGGCATGGGGGTACGGACACCGGCCACCACGTCCTCGCCCTGGGCGTTGGTCAGGAATTCGCCCATCAGGTGCTTTTCGCCAGTGGCGGGGTCGCGGGTAAAGGCGACGCCGGTGCCGGAATTGTCGTTCAGGTTGCCGAACACCATGGGCATGACGTTGACGGCAGTGCCCCAGGAATAGGGGATGTCGTTGTCACGGCGGTAGACGTTGGCGCGGGGGTTATCCCAGGAACGGAACACGGCGCGGATAGCCTCGTACAGCTGGGTCTTGGGGTCGCTGGGGAAGTCCACACCCAGCTTGGCCTTGTACTCCGCCTTGAACTGGCCGGCCAGCTCCTTCAGGTCGTCAGCGGTCAGCTCCACGTCGAACTGGACGCCCTTCTTCTTCTTCATCTCATCGATAAGCTGCTCGAAATACTTCTTGCCGACCTCCATGACCACGTCGGAGAACATCTGGATGAACCGGCGGTAGGAGTCCCACACGAACCGGGCAAACTTGGGATCGGGATTGCCCTTGATCATGGCCTCCACCACATCGTCGTTCAGGCCCAGGTTCAGAATGGTATCCATCATGCCGGGCATGGAAGCGCGGGCGCCGGAGCGGACGGAGACCAGCAGCGGATTTTCCAGAGAGCCGAATTTCTTGCCGTTGATTTGCTCCATCTTGTCCACATATTCCATGATCTGGGACATGATCTCGTCGTTGATCTTCTGGCCGTCCTCATAGTATTGGGTGCAAGCCTCGGTAGAAATAGTAAAGCCCTGGGGAACCGGCAGGCCAATGTTGGTCATTTCGGCCAAATTGGCCCCCTTGCCGCCCAGGAGCTCTCGCATTTTCCCGTTGCCCTCGGTGAACAGGTAGACGTACTTATGAGACATGAATAATACCCCTTTCCGATTTTCCAGGCGAGTCATTTTCGCCTTTTTCTGTGCATTTTTAAATCATGACATCTAACGCCCGAATAGTATAACACGGTCTACCAAAAATTGCAAATGTTTTCGCAAAATTTTTTCGCAATTTTCAATAAAATATCAAAACCCGTTTGGCGTTTCCTTGGTGATTCTGTCAAAGCGCAGTCCTTGGGGGTATATCGCCCGATCTATGATCCATAAAGCAGCATGGAGATCCAGGTGACCACGTTTTCTCCATACTGGAACGCAAGCCCATTCTGCTCCAAAACCGGGATCACATTGATGCCCTGGCTCTCCACGCACGGGTGCATCCGCTCCGGGAACCGGCAGGGCTGTCCATCCAGAATGGCGCAGCGGGGGCAGATGGCGCAGGACTCGGTGGAGAGCACAAAGGGCTCCTCCCCCAGCGACCGCAGGATATCCGCCACCTGATCGGTGATCCGCTCATGCTCGCTACGGGTGGCCAGCGTCTGCTCCAGATTTGAAATGTCCTCCACCTCTGTAACGGTGGCGATCACCAGGCATTTCCCATAGTGCAAGCAGTGCGCCCGGCATTCCTCCACCGTCCCCACACCGGGCGGGCAGGCCCATGATTTTCCATACTGGGTGCACTCGTGCTCACAGATCCACCGCACCCGCTGGGAGAATTCCAGCTCCCGGGGGGATGTAAAAAAGTAGGCATACAGCGGAAGCTCCGCCAGTCTTTGCTCCAAAAGCACCTGATTCACGCAAATTCCTCCATGATCCTCCGGCAGCCCTCCACCAGGTCGAGCCAGGTCTGCTCAAAGTCCCCCGTATACCAGGGGTCCGCCACCTCCCGGTCCAGCAGGGGCCGGATCTTCTCATCGTCCCGGGGCAGCATCCGCGCCAGATAGCGGCCATTGCTGGCATCCATGTAGTAGATCCGATCAAAATGCCTGTAATCCTCCATGGTCACCTGCCGCGCCCGATGATCGCCGCAGCTGACCCCATGCCGCGCCAGCTCCCGCCGCGCCGGAGGATATACCCCATTCCCGATCTCCTCCCGGCTCACCGCCGCCGAATCGATCTCAAACGCCGCATCCCTCCCGGCCCTGTGGACCATGTCCTTCAAAATATACTCCGCCATCGGACTGCGGCAAATATTTCCATGGCAAATGAAAAGTATTTTTATCATTGTTTACTTCCTTATATTTAATCTTTGTTCCTTCGATGGTACAGGCGGGCCGGCAGTTCCGAGACATTGGCAAGCGCGAAATGCTGGCCGTCCTTCTTTCTGTCTGACATGGTGTCTCTCCTTACTCCCTCAGCATCGCCAAATACGCATCCAGCCGTTCCTCAAGGTACCTTGCAAACAGCTTTTCCATTGCGGACAAGTTATGCTTCACGTGATACTCGTCAAACGCATCATAATAAGCCATCCTGTCCGTAAATTTAATATCAATAGGCGGATACCCCGCCTTCATCAGTTCCAGATTTACCAGCAGCCGCCCGGTTCTGCCGTTACCGTCAATGAAGGGGTGTATCCCCTCGAATTCAATATGAAACCGTGCCAATTTCGTGACAATATGCTCCTGGCTGGCCGCAAAATCCGCAAGTAATTGTTCCATCATTGGGCGGATGAGATAAGGCTGTACCGGCTCGTGTTGTGCGCCCATAATGCGGACTGGCACACGGCGATAAACGCCCCGATCTTCCTTTTTGTCCGCCAGCACCAGATAATGGATTTGCTGAATCACCCGTTCCGATAGGGGTGCTTTTTCCTGCACCAGCTCCCGGACATAATCAAAGGCTTCCTTGTGGCCTACCGCTTCCATGTGATCTTTCAGGGGCTTCTGGTCGATGGTCAGCCCCCGCAGCACCATGTCCGTCTCCCGCAGGGTCAGGGTGTTGCCCTCAATGGCATTGGAGTTGTAGGTGTACTCCACCGTAAATTCCTCCGTCAGTCTGGCCACCTCTCCGGCGGTCAGCGGGCGCATGGTGTCCAGCTCCGCTTTCTTTCGGTCAATCCGTTCCAGCAGCGATTCCGTGGATTTGAACCGTCCGTCCATCGGCTTTACAGCATCCATGGGAATCTTCCAGCCCCGTCCCTCCTGGAACGCACCGGGGATTTTACCCTCTGCACAGAGAATCCGCACCCGCCGGTCAGACAGGCCCCATTTTTCTGCTGCTTGCTTGACTGTCATAAACATGTTGCGCTCACCTCATTCTGGATTCAGTATAGCATCTTTACGGAACAATATCAACTGTTCGGAATAATATGTTGTGGATTACCGGAACAATATAAAAAAACAGCAGGAGGAAAACACTTCCCCCTGTTGCCAAATTCTACGCTCCTATTGATTTCCGTTTTGCCGGTTCAACGCCAATCCGATCAGGCGGTCCGCCTGGTCGGCCATAAACAGGGGGATATTCAGCACGTCCCCATCCAGTTTCAAGTTATCCAGGGAGAAGCGTATACGGAGTTTTACCTGGTCCGGGAACAGCTCTTTGAATTTCTTCAGGCTCTTACTGGACGTATTAGCCTCCGATTTGACTTCAACCGGGAAAATGTCATTCTCCCGCTGAATCAGGAAGTCCACCTCGTAGGGTGGGTTGGTCTGGGTCCAGTAGCGAGGGGTGACCTCGAACTGCGGAATCAGGGATTGCAGCACATAGTTTTCCGTCAATGCGCCTCTGAACTCCGTAAACAGACGGTTTCCCTCCCCAAAGGCCGTGGGGGCCAGTTGGGCAAGGCGGCGGAGGAGGCCCACATCTACCAGGTAAATCTTGAAGGCGGACAAATCGTCATAGGCCGCAATAGGCAGTCCCGGTGCGGTGCTGCGGTAGACTTTGTGGACAAGCCGTGCATCCACCAGCCATTGGAGGGCATCCTCGTATTCCCTGGCCCTGGCCCCTTCTTTTACCACTTTGTAGATAAACTTCTTGTTTTCCCTTGCCAGTTGGGAGGGGATGGACCTCCAGATCATGGAGATTTTGGGAAATTCGCTCACATTGGGGTGCTTGGCGAAATCCCGCTCATAGGCCCCGATGATGTTGCCCAGTGCTTCCTGCATGGCCGCCACATCCCGGGCCTGGGTCCACATCAGCACCGGCTCCGGCATTCCGCCAGTGACATAGTACATCTTGAGTTTTTCATACAGCGGGTTAAAAAATGCGTCCGGAATCGGTTCCAATTCCTCCACGGTTTCCAGGTATTTTGCCAGATTATCATCCCCATTGGCAACCAGAAATTCCGAAAAAGTCATGGGGTCGATCTGCATGAAATTTACTTTTCCCACCGGAAAAGAGGACGGCTTTGCCAGCGCAATGCCCAGCAGAGAACCGGCACAGGCGATATGATACTGGGGGACGTTCTCGCAGAAGTATTTCATGGAGTTGATGACCTTGGGGCAGTCCTGCACCTCGTCAAAAATAATCAGGGTCTTTTCAGGAACGATTTTCTGCCCGCTGGCCAGCATCAGATTTTGCAGGATGCGGTCAACATCCTTGGTTGTTTCAAAGAACTGCTTGTATTCCTCGTTTTCATCAAAGTTGAAGTAGGCAGTATTTTCATAGTAGCGCCTGCCGAACTCTTTCAATACCCAGGTCTTCCCCACCTGGCGAACGCCTTTCAAAATCAGGGGCTTGCGGTATGGAGAATTCTTCCAGTCCAGCAGCTTTTTTAGGATGACTCTTTCCACTAGCGTTC
>USEU01000073.1 GCA_900553805.1 uncultured Eubacteriales bacterium | reverse complement strand
TCTGCGTACCGCGGCTGACCCCTCCGGCGCGATGCGCCGCCTCCCCTTTCAGGGGCGGTTGGGGTGCGAAGAACCCCGCCGGGGGTGAACCGGCGGGGGGTGGTGTTGGGGATATGGCGCGGGGGGTCAGGCGGCGGGGGTGATGGAGTCGGCGGCGGAGCCGAAGAGCTGGCCGATGGTGGCCAGGCCGGTTTGCAGGGCCTCTACCACGGAGGCGAACTCCGTTTCCTCCAGCCGGGTCAGCTCGCTGAAGGCGGGCATGGTCACGGTGTCGTCGGTGCGGACGTTCAGGGTGAGGGTGCCGCCGAAGGATTCGCCGTTCACCTTGTCCACCACCAGGGTGAACAGGTTGTCGCTGTTGGCATAGCTGCCGGAGACGGTGGTGTCGCTGGAAGTCACCTCGCCGGTCTCGTAATCGGTGTCGGTGGTGGTGACGGCGACGTCGAAGGTCTGAGCCTGGCTGTCCTGATCGTAGACCAGGGAGAAGGTCTCGTTCTCGCCCTCGTAGCTGCCGAAGTGGAAACCGAAGGCCAGGCCGGTGTTGACGGTGAGGTCATATTGCAGGGCGCTGACGGTGCCGTCCGCGTCCACCATCTCCAGGCGGATGTAATCCTGGTTTTCGCTCATCAGCAGGGAACCGGACACGGTCTGGCCGGACACGGTGATGTCCATGGCCAGCTGCACCGGGCTTTCCTCCTCGGTCATGCAGACGGTCAGGGCGACGGCAATGCCGGCCTCGGTCAGCGTCTGGGTCAGCTCCTGGCGGATCTCATCCATGTTCCCCAGGATGGTCTGGACGGCGGTGGCGCCGTCGGGGATGGAATCGTCGCCCCCGCTGGCGGCCAGCACGGAGACGAAGTCCACGATCACCGCCACGGCGTTTTGCAGCTCGGTGTCGCCCTCCAGGGAGGTGAGCAGGGAATCATAGAAGGCGATGATCGCCTCGGTGCCCGCGGTGACCTTGGCACGGGTGACGGAGATATCCTGGCCGTTGACGGTCACGGTGGCGGGGGCGGACTCCATGGCAAGCTTATTGCCGATGCCATCCATGGCCTGGGAGGCCGCCGCGCCCAGGGCCTGGAACGCGCCGTTCAGCGCCTCGGGATCCAGGCCGGACAGGTCGGGCAGCTGGCTGTCCAGGCTGCCGGAGAACAGGCCCTGGAGCTGATCGAAGCTCTCCTGGTCCAGGGCAAACCGGGAGCCGGAGTCCGGGGCGAAGATGGAGGTTTTCAGGTTCTCTGCCAGGGTGGCAAAGTCCACGCCGTAGGTCTTATCCAGGAAGCCGCTTTCCACGGCGGCGGCCTGGGCGCTGAAATAGCCGGTCAGGTCGGCAAAGGACTGGCCGTTGAGCAGCAGCCGCGCCCCCACGGATGCCACCAGATCAGGGGAGACGGTCACCTTGCCGGAGGCCTCGATGCCCTCGGACGCCAGCACCAGCTCCACGGAGACCGCGTCGGATTCCGCTCCGGCGGGCACCGCCATGGCCAGCACCATGGCCAGCGCCATCACCACGGACAATACCCGCGCCGCGTTGCGTGTCATTTTCATATGCATATTCATCCTTTCAATATGGTCATTCTTGCGGATTGGTTTCCTACCCCCCGATTATACCAGAACCCCCGGGCAGGTTCAATAGGAAGAATAGTAAAAAGATAGAAAATAATGGTTTCTTAAGAATGGGGCCTCATAGCGGAAGCGCTTCCTCCTGCTCCTCCCTGAGGTGCGGGTGCCGGTACAAAACCTGCCATGCGCCGGTGCCCCATTTTTCTTTTTTCAGGACGGTCAGGATGGACTGATTTTGTATGTAATCCACACCCGCCTTTTGAAACGCCGACTTGCAGTAGTATCTGCTTTCGTTGCTCTTGTCGATAAAAACAAAAAAGATTTCCTGAGAGTCCCGGTTTTGAATCACAAAATCCGCATTGATCTTGCTTCCGCAGTACACCCTCCCCGGGTCAAAGCGAGCAAGGAGAAAATCAGATTCCAGGGTCTGCTCCAACCGAATAATTGCCCGCAGCCGTCCGCTGATTTTTTCCCAGCTGCGGCTTTTTTCAATGCGGGACCCATCCATTTTCCCCCGCAGCAGGGCAAACAGCAGCTTTTCGCCGTAGTATTCCGTGGGGCGCAGGCCAAAATCTACGTCTTTCGCATACTGCATCCCGGCCAGGTGTGGGAAATCGGCGGGATCAAAATGCAGACAAAACCGATCTATTTTTCCCCTGCGTACCGCCGTAATGCGGTATTCTGTCTGCATCAGCTGCTGCCATGCCTGCGCTGCCTCCAGGAATAAGCTCATTTCAGTCCACCCTTTTGCGGGATCACGCATAAGGCGCGATACGCTGTCTCTTTCGCAATATCCATCATGCCAAAAAAACGGAACTCTGCAAAAACAGAGTTCCGCGAACGGCGTTTTCTTTCGGAAGATCCTACATCAGCCTGTGGGAACCGCCAAACCCTCATTCAAGGCTCCACAGACGTACGGACGCTGACCCCATCGTCTGCTTCAACGCCAGATAGCCACACAGCGGCGCTATCTACACCTTTATTATACCGTTCATTGAAAAAAAGTCAATACACGCCGCCAAATATTTTAATCAGGGCGCAAAGGTGAAGATGCAGATGGGGTTCTGGGCGGTCATCAGGTGATAGGGGCCCAGGGGGCGGGAGCGGGAGACGGTGAGGGAAACGGCTTCGCTCTGCCGGGGGGAGAGCTCCTTCATGCAGGCGGTGAGCTCGGCGATGGACTCCAGGGTGACGGCGGTGGCCACAATGCGCACGTTGGGGTTCTTCTCCAGCAGCAGGGCAATGATGCGCTTCATGCCGCCGCCGGTGCCGCCCAGGAAGGCGTGGGTGGGGGCGGGCAGGCCGGCGCAGCAGTCCGGGGCGATGCCGGGGACCACGGTGACGTTGTCCGTGCGGAATTTCCGGCAGTTTTCCCGCAGCAGGGCCACCGCCTCCTCCTTGCGCTCGATGGCGTACACCCGGCCCCGGCCGGCGGCCAGGGCCATCTCCACGGTGACGCTGCCGGTGCCCGCGCCCACGTCCCAGACCACCGCGTCCTCGGGCAGGGCCAGCTTGGACAGGCACACCGCCCGCACCTCGCTTTTGGTCATGGGCACCGATTCGGCCCGCAGGAACGCCTCGTCCGGCAGCCCGAAGGTGACGGGGGCCGGGGGCGCGGGATAATGGAGCAGGGCGGCGCAGAGGGAGTCAAAATGGGTATTTTGCAGTTCCTCCGCCGTGCCCCGGGTGATTTTTTCATTGGGGTAGCTCAGGTTTTCCCCGGCGGACACCCGGGTCGCCCCCAGTCCCGCCTGGGTCAGCGTCCGGCAGAGACCGCCCAGGCCGTTGTCGCCCCCCACCAGCACAAAGACCCGCCTGCCCCGGGACAGGGGGAGCAGGATGGGATTCTCCCGGCCGTGGAGGGTGACGGGGAGCACGTCCTCGTAGCTCTCGCCCAGCCGGGCGCACAGATACACCAGGGAGCTGAGCCCCGGCAGCAGCTCCACCCGGCAGCCGGGGAGCAGGGGCAGCAGCTTTTTCGCGCCGCTGAAGAAGCCCACGTCCCCGCTCATGACCACGGCGAAGCGGCGGTACTCCCGGTGGGAGAGGATGAAGTCCCGGATGTCCTCCGGGGCGATGGCGGCGTGCACCGCCTGACCCGGCCCGGCCACGGCCTCCAGCATCCGCTTTGCGCCGATGACGCAGTCCGCCTCCATAATGGCCCGGCGGACCTGGCCGGTCTGGGCCTCCGGCGCGCCGGGGCCGATGCCCGCCACCCGCACCTGGGGCGTATTTTGAAATCCGAAGCGGCTGCACAGCATCGCCAGCGTGTCCTCCAGCCCCATACCGGCCCGCTGGGGCGGGCGGCCGATGATGACGGCGGCGACCCCCGCCTGGGCGGCGGCGGCGAGCTTCTCCTCAAAGCCCCCGGCCGCGCCGGAGGCTTTGGTCACCAGGTATTTCGCCCCGGTGGCGCGGAGCATGGCGGCGTTCATTTCCTGGGAAAACGGCCCCTGCATGGCTAAAATATGGCTGGGCGACAGCCTTGCCTCCCGGCACAGCAGCAGGGACTGCTCCATGGGCAGCACCCGGGCATAGGCCCGCTGGGCAAAGTCCGGCAGGGCGGCGAAGCAGTGCAGCTCCTTGCTGCCCGTGGTCAGCAGGATGGGGCCCTGGGTGGTTTTCAGATATTCCACCGCCCCTTCTACGTCCGGCACGTACACCGCGCCCCCGGCGTCGCAGTCCGCCCGGAGCAGCCGGTGATAGGGCGTGCCGGTCTCCTCACAGGCGTCGGCGATATTCCGGGTGACCAGATCGGCATAGGGGTGGGTGGCGTCGATCACCAGGTCAAATTTCTGGGCGCGGAACAGCGCCGCCATTTCCTCCCGGTCCAGCCGGGCGGCGGAGACGGTGACCCGCTCCCCCCTGGGCAGCAGCGCCTGGCCGTAGTCCGTGGCCACGCAGGCGTAGACCTGGGCCTCCTGCTCCTCCAGGAAGGCGACCACCTCCCGGCCCTCGGTGGTCCCGGCAAATACACAGAGCTTATACATCCCGGTACCCTCTGGGGGTGACCATCTCTTCCCCGATCATTCTGGTCATGGCGTTGCCGATGAACACGGTGCTGAACATGTCAAGCTGGGCATCCCGCAGCTGGCCCAGGGTCATAAAGCTGCGGCCCTCTCCGGCCCGGCCGATGGAATGGGCCACGCCGCAGGGGCGATCCTCCGGCAGATGGCGCAGCAGAATGTCGCAGGCCATGCGCAGATTGTCCGGGCGGCCCTTGCTTCTCGGGTTATAGAGCACGATGCTCATGTCCCCCAGGGCGGCGCACTCCAGCCGCTTTTCGATCTTCTCCCAGGGGGTCAGCCGGTCGCTGAGGCTGATGACGGCGAAGTCATGGGTCAGCGGCGCGCCCAGCAGCGCCCCGCCGCTGCACGCCGCCGTCAGGCCGGGGATCACCTGCACCTCCGGGTCGGCGCTCTCCCCCCGCAGCTCATAGACCAGGGCGGCCATGCCGTAGATCCCGCTGTCGCCGGAGCAGACCATGGCCACGTGCCGTCCCTTTTTCGCCTCGTCCAGGGCCAGGCGGCAGCGCTGGGCCTCCCGGGTCATGGGGGTGGTGAGGAATTCCTTGTCCGGGTAGCGCTCCTTTACCAGGTCCACATACACGGTGTAGCCCACGATCACGTCGCATTCCCGCAGGGCCTTGTCCGCCGCCAGGGTCATATTCTCTTCGTTTCCGGGGCCGATGCCCACAACTGATAGCTTATTCAAAGCGTACCTCCCACTTTTCCTCCGCCAGGGCGACGGTAACGCCGTCCAGGGCGGTTTTTTTGACGATCAGGCGTTCCGCGCCCAGCAGCGCGGCCCGCTCACACACATTGTCCACCCCCGTGACGCGCTGGACGAAGGCCGAGGGGGTAAATTCCCCCGCCACCGCCCGCAGCTCCCCGGCGGAATAGAACCGAATGGGTATATTTGCTCCCCGGCAGTATTCCAGCAGCCCCGGCTCGTCGGCCTTCAGGTCGATGGAGGCGGCGCAGGCGATGGCCCTGGGGTCGATGGCCTGCTCGCTGCACACCTGCTCCACCGCCCGGCGGATGCAGGCGGCGTCCGTGCCCCGGCGGCAGCCCAGCCCCAGGCGGAGCATGGGGGGGATCAGGCGCAGGGTCACGTCAAAGGGGCGGCAGACCCGGTATCCGATGTGGATGCCCACCGGGCCGGACCGGCCCGAATACACGCCGCCGGGCAGGGGGCCGGTCACAGGCACATCGGCGCACAGGGGCACGTCGTGCTCCAGAATGGCGGCGGATACCGCCTTGGCCGCGCTGAGGCTGGAGAGCCGGCAGCCGTTCCGGGCCGCCCAGGCGTCCGCGCTGAAGCGGCGGTTGATGTCCGTTGCGGTGGTCACCACCGCCGTGGCCCCCAGGGCGGCGGCCAGGCGGGCGGTCAGGGCGTTGGCCCCGCCGATGTGGCCGGAGAGCAGGGAGATGACGAACTGTCCCCGCTCATCCAGGACGATCACCGCCGGGTCCGTGGCCTTGCTGCGCACATAGGGCGCGATCTGGCGCACGGCGATGCCGGTGCTGCCCACAAAGATCATGGCCTGAACGCCGGCGAAAAGTTCCCCGTAAAAGTCCACGGAGGGCTTGGGAATGGGCGCGAAGGGGGGGCTGGCGATCCGGGCGGCGGCATAGCAGCGAAAATCCAGCTCCGGCAGGCATTCCATCACCCGCCGGGCGGTGCCGCACCCGGCGGCGCTGTAAGCAAACAGGGCGGCGTTCACTTGGCGGCCTCCCGGAATTCGGTGGTGAAGCCCGGGTCATACAGCAGCGAGCGCACCACCCGGTCGCCCAGGCAGTCGCCCACCACGATCAGGCTGGTCTTGGTCAGATGATTTTCCGTGACGGTCCGGTGCAGGGTGCCCACGGTGCAGCGGAAGATCTTTTCCTCCGGCCAGGTGGCCTTGTACACCACCGCCGCCTGGGTATCCGGGGCGTAGCCCCCGGCCAGCAGGTCCGCCTGGAGGCGCTCCGTCAGCGAGGTGCTGAGGAAGAGCACCATGGTGGCCCCGTGGGCGGCCAGCTCCCGGATGGACTGGCCCCGGGGCACCGGCGTTCTGCCCGCCGCACGGGTGATGATGACGGTCTGGCTCACCTCCGGCAGGGTGTACTCCGCCCGCAGCGCCGCCGCCGCGCCGCAGAAGGCGCTGACGCCGGGGCACACATCGTAATCAATGCCCCGCTTGTCCAGCTCGGCGAACTGCTCGTGCACCGCCCCATAGATGCTGGAATCCCCGGTGTGCAGCCGCACGGTGGTCAGCCCCTGGCTCTCCGCCCGGACGATCACGTCGATCACTTCCTCCAGGGTCATTTTCGCGCTGTCGTGCACCTGGCAAGAGGGCTTGCAGTATTGCAGCACCTCCGGGTTGACCAGGCTGCCCGCGTAGATCACCACATCGCACTGCCCCAGCAGCCGTGCCCCCCGCACCGTGATCAAATCCACCGCGCCGCTCCCCGCGCCCACAAAATGTACCATATGTTTTCCTCCTGTATGATGTTTTTTCCTCCAACCTCCCCTGAAAGGTTTAGCAGGTGTAGCCGTCCTCGACGGCGTACAGCTG
>USEU01000072.1 GCA_900553805.1 uncultured Eubacteriales bacterium | reverse complement strand
GGCTGTACGCCGTCAAGGACGGCTACACCCGCTAAACCTTTCAGGGGCGCTTGGGGGATTCGCCCTTGAGCCTGACCGCTCCCCTTTCAGGGGAGCCAAGGATATTAACATTTCAGCGTGAAAATCGCTTGGTTTATAAAAGGAGTAACCCAATGGAAGAACTATTGAACCCTGTGCAGGAGCAGACCGTGGAGGTCGTGGATATTCAGTTCCGGCCGGGGCAGAAGGTATATTACTTTGACCCCGCCGGGGAAAAGTTTGCCCCCGGCGACCATGTGATCATGGATACCGCCCGGGGGGTGGAATTCGGCCTGTGCGCCGGTGGGAACCACCGCATCAACGCCCGGGACGCCGTGGCTCCCCTGCGCAAGATCCTCCGCCGGGCCACCGCCCAGGACGAGAAGATCAACGCCGAGAACCGCGCCCGGGAGCGCCGGGCCTTTGAGGTCTGCATGCAGAAGATTCAGAGCCACGGCCTGGACATGCAGCTGGTATCCGCTGAATGCGCCTTCGACGGCAGCAAAATCCTGTTCTATTTCACCGCCGACGAGCGGGTGGATTTCCGGGAGCTGGTGAAGGACCTGGCCGGTGTATTCCACACCCGCATCGAGCTGCGCCAGATCGGCGTCCGGGACAAGGCCAAGATGGTGGGCGGCCTGGGCATCTGCGGGCGGCCCTTCTGCTGCGCCAGCTTCCTGGATGATTTCCAGCCCGTGTCCATCAAGATGGCCAAGACCCAGAGTCTGAGCCTGAACCCCACCAAAATTTCCGGCACCTGCGGGCGGCTGATGTGCTGCCTGAAATACGAGCAGGACACCTATGAGAGCCTGATCCGCACCAGCCCCAAGCCGGAATCCTTTGTGGATACCCCCGAGGGCCGGGGCACCGTGGTGGAGGCGGACATCCTGCGCCAGCGGGTCAAGGTCCAGATGGAGAGCAACCCGGACACCGTTTCCGTTTTCTCCAACGAGGAGATCGTCATCCTGCGCAACGGCAAGGCCAAGAAGAACGACCCGCCCATCCCCGCCGACCTGGCCCCCATCTCCGGGGGCGGCAAGCGGGTGCGCAAGCAGCCGGAGGAGGCTCCCCTGCTGGAGCCCATCCGCTTCCGCTACCGCTCGGAATCCCTGGTAGAGGAGCAGCCCGCCCCGGAGCAGCCGGTGCAGGAGGAGCCGCCTGAGCGCCGGGAGCGGAGCGGCCGGGGCCGTCAGCGCCGCCCCCGCGGCGAAAGCCTGGAGGCAGCGGAGCAGCCCCAGGCAGAGGAACGCCGCCCCCGCCGGGAGCGGAGCCGCCGCCCCCGCCCCGAAAATCAGGAGCAGCGCCCCGACGCCCAGCGCCAGGGCAGCCGGCGCCGCCGGGACCGCGGCGGCAAGCAGGGCGCGCAGCAGGATCAGCAGAGCGCCCAGCAGAGCGCTGCCCAGCCCGCCGCCCAGCAAAGCGCCCCGGAGGCAGCCGCCGGTCAGGAGCCGCGCAAGCCCCGCCGCAGCAACTACCGCCGCAGAAAGTTCAAAAACCCCCAGGGCGGCAGCCAGGAGGGACAGGGCTGAGGAGCCGCGGCACCATCTGGGTCGCCATTGGGCAGGCAGGAAAAGGATACAAAGCCCCTGGAGGGATCCGTACACTCGGAAGCGGTACGGGTCCCCCCAGGGGTTCTTGTCTGTCTGGTTGAATGAGCGCACCCCGGTCATGCAACGTAAAAAGGCGAATCCGTATGACCTCCGTTTGGGATAGTACGAATTCGCCTTTGGTTTATTTTATTGGTATTCTACGTACCGCAAACCCCTCCGCCACGCTGACACGCGGCCCTCCTCCCCTTTCAGGGGCGGTTAAACTCGGCTCCCCGGTGGGGGAGCTGGCAGCCCGCAAGGGCTGACTGAGGGGGTGTTGTCGGTTGAATGGTAATATGTACGTCTCTCAACCATCCAACAACACCCCCTTTGCCGCTTCGCGGCACTTCCCCCAAAGGGGGCAGCGAGAAGGTGCTGCCCTGGCTTCTCTTTTACAGAAGCTCCAGGAGTTTGTCGGTGTATTCTTTGCAGGTGACGCCCTGTTTGTCGCCGGTGATGGGGAGGGGGTTGGATTGCAAAGCAGCCTCCAGGCGGGCGGCGGCGGCGGGGCGGCAGATGTGGCGCAGGAGCATGGCCTCGGCCTTGAGGATGCTCTGGGGGCTGGCGTAGTCGCCCAGGCCCAGCTCCATCAGGCGGGGGGCGGAGCCGTGGATGGCCTCGAACATGGCGAAGCGGTCGCCGATGTTGGCGCTGCCGGCAGTGCCCACGCCGCCCTGGATCTGGGCGGCCTCGTCGGTGATGATGTCGCCGTAGAGGTTGGGCAGCAGCACCACCTGGAAGGAGGCGCGGATGGCGGGGTTGACCAGATTGGCGGTCATGATATCGATGTACCAGTCGTCCACGGTGATCTCCGGGTAATCCTGGGCCACCTCGTGGGCAATGGCGGTGAATTTGCCGTCAGTCTTCTTCATGATATTGGCCTTGGTGACGATGGACACCCTTGTTTTGCCGTTCTGCCTTGCGTAGTCGAAGGCGGCACGGGCGATGCGACGGGTGCCCGCGTCGGTGGTCACCTTGAAGTCCACGGCCATGCCGTCCAGGCTCACGCCCCGGCTGCCCAGCACGTACTCACCCTCGGTATTCTCCCGGAAGAACATCCAGTCGATGCCCTCCTGGGGGATGGACACCGGGCGGACGTTGGCGTACAGGTCCAGCTCCCGGCGCAGCGTCACGTTGGCGCTCTCCATTTTGCCGCCCATGGGGGTGGTGGTGGGGCCTTTGAGGAGCACGTCGCACTGCCTGATCTGCTCCAGCACCTGCTGGGGCACGCTCTGGCCCAGGGCCAGGCGGTTTTCGATGGTCAGGCCCTGGATCTGCTTCAGGATGATCCTGCCGCTTCTGATCTCATCGGCCAGCAGGGCCTCCAGCACCCGCCGGGCCTGGGGGGAGATCACCGCGCCGATGCCGTCGCCGTCGATCAGGCCGATGGTGACTACATCTTTGGCGGAAAAATCCACCTTGTCGGTATTCATGTGATCGATGCGCTCCAGCTGCTGGCGCAGCAGGACGCGGAAGGCATCCACGGCGGAAAGGATCTGTCCCTCCCGGCCCAGGCTCTCCTTTACGGCGTCGCCCAGGGAATTGAGCGCCTTTTCAATGGAAGCATCCATTATTTTCCACCCTCCTTGGTGTATTCCAGCAGGCCGCCGGCCAGCAGGATGGCCTTCTGCCGGGCGGTCAGCGCGCAGCGCAGGCGGGCGAACTCCCCCGCCTCATTTTTCATGGTGACGAAGCCGGAATCCATTCCGGCGTGGATATCCGAGATGGTCAGCCGGTCGCCCTGGGCGAAGCGGTCGTAATCCGCCTCGTTTTCAAAGGTCAGGGGCAGGATGCCGGCGTTGATCAGGTTGGCCACGTGGATACGGGCGAAGCTCTTGACCACCACGGCGCGGATGCCCAGGTACATGGGCACCAGGGCCGCGTGCTCCCGGGAGGAGCCCTGGCCATAGTTGCTGCCGCCCAGGATGATGCCGCTGCCCGCCGCCTTGGCACGGGCGGGGAAACCGGGGTCGCAGACCTCGAAGCAGAATTCGCTCATCCTGGGGATATTGGAGCGGTAGGGCAGCACCTTTGCCCCGGCGGGCATGATGTGGTCGGTGGTGATGTTGTCGCCCACCTTCAGCACCAGGGACGCGCCGATCTCATCGGGCACGGGCCTGCCCTTGGGGAAGGGCTGGATGTTGGGGCCGCGGAGCACCGGGGCATCCTTGGCCTCCTGCGGGGGCAGGGGCTGCAAAACGCCGGTGTCGTCGATGGCGAAGTGCTCCGGCATGGACACCGCCGGGATGGGCGGCAGGGTGGTGGGATCGGTGATGAAGCCGGTGAGGGCGGAGGCCACCGCCGTCTCCGGGGAAACCAGGTAGACATTGGCGTCCTTGGTGCCGCTGCGGCCCAGGAAATTGCGGTTGAAGGTGCGCAGGCTCACGCCGCCGGAATTGGGGGAGAAGCCCATGCCGATGCAGGGGCCGCAGGCGCATTCCAGCAGCCGCGCGCCGCTGGCCAGGATATCGTTCAGCGCGCCGCAGGCGGCCAGCATGGAAAGCACCTGCCGGGAGCCGGGGGACACGGACAGGTCCACCCCCGGAGCCACCCGGCGGCCCCGCAGCATGGCGGCCACCTTCAGCATATCGGTCAGGGAGGAATTGGTGCACGAGCCGATGCACACCTGGTCTGCCTTCACGTCCGCCAATGTGGAGACCTCCACCACATTGTCCGGGCTGTGGGGGCAGGCGATCATGGGCGTCAGGGTGCTCAGGTCGATGGGGATAACGCGGTCATACACCGCGTCCGGGTCGCTTTCCAGGGGAACGAAGTCCCCTTCCCTGCCCTGGGCCTTCAAAAAGGCTCTGGTTTGGTCATCGGAGGGGAAGATGGAGGTGGTGGCCCCCAGCTCGGTACCCATATTGGTGATGGTGGCCCGCTCCGGCACGGTCAGGCTTTTTATGCCCTCGCCGCCCCACTCGATGATGGCCCCCACGCCGCCCTTGACGGAGAGAATTTGCAGCAGCTTCAGGGATACGTCCTTGGCGGTGACGTAGGGCCGCAGGCGGCCGGTCAGCTCCACCTTGAACATTTTGGGCATGGTGATATAGTACGCGCCGCCGCCCATGGCCACGGCCACGTCCATTCCCCCCGCGCCGAAGGCCAGCATGCCCAGGCCGCCGCCGGTGGGGGTGTGGGAATCGGAGCCGATCAGGGTCTTGCCGGGCTTGCCGAACCGCTCCAGATGCACCTGGTGGCAGATGCCGTTGCCGGGGCGGGAGAAGCGGACGCCGTGCTTGGCGGCCACGGTTTGCAGGTACTGGTGGTCGTCGGCGTTCATGAAGCCGCATTGCAGGGTGTTGTGGTCCACATAGGCGATGGAGAACTCGGTTTTCACCTGGGGGATACCCATGGTCTCAAACTCCAGGTAGGCCATGGTGCCGGTGGCGTCCTGGGTCAGGGTCTGGTCGATCTTCAGGGCGACCTCCCGGCCGGGCACCATTTCCCCGGAAATCAGATGGCTTGCAATGATCTTTTGCGCGATCGTCTTACCCATTTTGACTGAACCTCTCAATCATGCTTTTCCTCGCGTTTTCAATGTGGCGGGTCATCATTTCGTCCGCCCGGTCGCCGTCCCCGGCGCAGATGGCGTCGCTGATGGCCTTGTGCTCGTCGGTGCTGATCCTGCGGCGCTTGGCCAGGGAGCCCCGGCGATAGCGCTGGCTCTTGCGGTGCAGGGGGCGCAGGGTGTCCATCAGCACGTGGCGGCCGCAGAATTCATAGATGCAGTCGTGGAATTCGTCGTCGATCTGCCGCAGGTGGTCAAGGTCTTCCTTTTCCACATAGAAGTCCTGCAGCTCCATCAGCTGGCGCAGGCGGGCGGCGTCCTCCTCGCTGCGGTTCAGGGCGGCGTAGCGGGCGGCCAGGCCCTCGCAGCGCAGGCGGATATCCATGATGTCCACCAGATCCTCCAGGGTGATACCCAGCACCACGGAGCCCTTGCCGGAATCCTGGATCAGTCGCTCCTGCTCCAGGCGGCGCAGCGCCTCGCGGATGGGGGTGCGGCTGACGTTCAGCTGCTCCACCAGCTTCAGCTCGGTGAGCACCTCGCCCCTGGGATAGACCCCGGAGACGATGTCGCTTTCCAGCTTTTCAAACACCTGGTCGGCCAGGGAAATGGATTTAAACATTGCCATTTTTCCGCCCTCCTTATTCCTTGGGAAAACGCCCGGGGGCGAATTCCTGAATCTTTTCCAGCAGCTCGCTGTGGGCGATCATGGTCACCCGGCCGTCCTCATATTCCTTGTCCACCCAAGCCTTCAGCTGCTCCACCAGCGGGTCGTGCTTTTCCAGCTTCTGCCCGTCCTTCAGCCGGTAGTGCTGGTTGATCCAGTAGGCGATGCCCGCCGCGCCGGAGGTCTTGCCCACCTCCACGGTGGCCGGGCGGTTGAGCAGCTTTTCGGTATCGAAGATGGTATAAATTTCCGCGTCCTTCATCAGCCCGTCGGCGTGAACGCCGGCCCGGGTGGAATTGAAGTTGGCGCCCACGAAGGGGGTCATGGGGGGGATCTTGTAGCCGATGTCCTTCTCGAAATATTCGGCGATCTCGGTGATCACCGTGGGGTCCATGCCGTCCAGGGAGCCGCGCAGGGAGGCGTACTCAAACACCATGGCCTCCAGGGGGATATTGCCCGTGCGCTCGCCGATGCCCAGCAGGCTGCAATTGACGGCGCAGGCGCCGTAGAGCCAGGCGGTGGAGGCGTTGGCCACGGCCTTGCAGAAGTCGTTGTGCCCGTGCCACTCCAGGCACTCGCTGGGCACGTCGGAATAGTGCTGCAAGCCGTAGATGATGCCGGCCACCGACCGGGGCAGGGCCGCCTCGGTGTAGGGCACGCCGTAGCCCATGGTGTCGCAGGCCCGGATCTTCACGGGGATGCCCGCCTGGCGGGACAGGGCCTGAAGCTCATTGACAAAGGGCACCACAAAGCCGTAGAAATCCGCCCGGGTGATGTCCTCCAGATGGCAGCGGGGAATGACCCCGGCGTCGAAGGCGTCCTTCACCGTGCCCAGGTAATAGTCCAGCACCTGGGAGCGGGTCATTTTCATTTTCTTGAAGATGTGGTAATCCGAGCAGGAAACCAGGATGCCCGTCTCCCGGATGCCCAGGTCCCGCACCAGCTTGAAATCCTCCTTGCTGGCCCGGATCCAGCTGGTGATCTCCGGGAATTTCAGGCCCAGCTCCATGCATTTTTCCAGCGCCTGCCGGTCCTTCTTGCTGTAAACAAAGAACTCGGTCTGGCGAATGATGCCGTAGGGGCCGCCCAGGCGGCTGAGGAGCTTATAGATGTTCACGATCTGCTCCACCGTATACGGCTCCACCGACTGCTGGCCGTCCCGCAGGGAGGTATCGGTGATCCATATTTCCTCCGGCATGTTCAGGGGCACCCGCCGGTGGTTGAAGGCAACCTTGGGCACCGTGCCGTAGGAGTAAACATCCCGCTGCAAATTCGGCTCCGCCACATCCTGCAGGGAGTATTTATAGGAGTTTTTCTCCAAAAGATTGGTCTTGCTGGAAATCTCCAACATATCAAAAGCCCCTTTCCGCTCGTTGTTTTTCTGTATCAATGTATACAATTATACTTGCATTTCCAAAAATGTCAAGAGGGCAGGACGGAAAAATAACACCGGGCCGCTCCGTTCGGGATGGCCCGGTGTGGGTTATGAAGAAAAGACAAACTAAGGCAACACCGCACAATTTGGCAAGAAGCCCCAGCCTGGATTTTTGGCTC
>USEU01000071.1 GCA_900553805.1 uncultured Eubacteriales bacterium | reverse complement strand
GACTCGAACCTGTGACCTCATGCGTGTGAAGCATGCGCTCTAACCAGCTGAGCTAAGCCTCCATCGTGGGACAAGAAGCATTATACCAGAATTCCGGGATTTGTCAAGTTCTTTTTTAACCGATAATCCCAGGCTGCTCTGCTTGGAGCAGCCTGGGATGGGGGATCACTCCAGCTCGAAGGCGCCGGTGTAGAGGCGGTAGTAGGTGCCCTTTTGGGCGATCAGGTCGTCGTGGGTGCCGCGCTCGATGATCTTGCCATGGTCGAGAACCATGATGCAGTCGGCGTTGCGGACGGTAGAGAGGCGGTGGGCGATGACGAATACCGTCCGGCCCTTCATCAGCGCGTCCATACCGGCCTGCACCTGTGCCTCGGTGTAGGTGTCGATGGAGGAGGTGGCCTCGTCCAGGATCATCACCGGGGGATCGGCCACGGCGGCGCGGGCGATGGCGATCAGCTGCCGCTGGCCCTGGGACAGCCGCGCGCCGTTGCCGGTGAGCATGGTGTCGTAGCCGTCGGGCAGGCGGGTGATGAAGTCGTGGGCGTTGGCCAGCTTGGCGGCGTGGATGCACTCGTCGTCGGTGGCGTCCAGCTTGCCGTAGCGGATGTTGTCCATCACCGTGCCGGTGAACAGGTTGGTATCCTGGAGCACCACGCCCAGGGAGCGGCGCAGGTCGGGCTTGCAGATTTTATTGATGTTGATGTCGTCGTAGCGTATCTTGCCGTCGTCGATATCATAGAAGCGGTTGATCAGGTTGGTGATGGTGGTCTTGCCCGCGCCGGTGGCGCCGACGAAGGCGATCTTCTGACCGGGCCGGGCGTACAGCGTCACATCATGCAGCACCGTCTTTTCCGGCACATAGCCAAAGTCCACATGCTCCATCACAATGTCGCCCTTCAGCTCCCGATAGGTGGTGGTGTCGTCCGCCTTGTGGTAGTGCTTCCAGGCCCAGCGGCCGGTGCGCTCCGGGGTCTCCTGGATGCTGCCGTCCTCGCCGATCTTGGCGTTGACCAGGTGGACATAGCCCTCGTCCTGCTCCGGCGGTTCATCCATCAGGGCGAAGATGCGCTCCGCGCCTGCCAGAGCCATGATGATGGAATTGATCTGGTTGGAGATCTGGGAGATGGGCATATTGAAGCTGCGCGACAGGATCATAAACGCCATCAGGTTGCCCAGGGTGAGCATCTTTCCCTTGGAGAATACCACCATCATGCCGCCGGCAATGGCCAGAATGGCATACTGAACATAGCCCAGGTTATTGTTGATGGGGCCCATGACGTTGGAGAATTTACCGGCGGCATAGGCGTTGGCGCACAGCTGCTCGTTCAGAGCGTCGAAATCCTTTTTGCAGGCGTCCTCGTGGTTGAAGATCTTGACCACCCGCTGGCCGTTAATCATTTCCTCAATATAGCCGTTTACCGCGCCCAGGGACTGCTGCTGGCCGATGAAGTATTTCCCGGCCTTGCCCGCCAGATATTTGGTGGTGAACACGATCAGGGCAATGGTGAAGAGCATCACGATGAATAACAGCCAGCTGGTGTCGATCAGATTCCAGGTGACCACG
The DNA here is from genome assembly GCA_900553805.1 of uncultured Eubacteriales bacterium. Classification (GTDB taxonomy): domain Bacteria; phylum Bacillota; class Clostridia; order Oscillospirales; family Oscillospiraceae; genus Faecousia. The sequence continues at coordinate 6,560 of USEU01000071.1, read as the reverse complement.
ATCAGGGTGATGATGGAGGAGGCGCACTGGGGAATGGCCTGGCTGATCATCTGCCGCAGGGTGTCCACGTCGCTGGTGTAGCAGGACATGATATTGCCCGCGGTGTTGGTATCGAAGTACCGCAGGGGCAGGCGCTGCATTTTGGTGAACATCTCGTCCCGGATGGCTTTCTGGGTGCCCTGGCTGACGCCCACCATCAGGTAATTATAAAGGAACGAGCTGACGATGCCGACGGCAAAGACGCCGGCAATCTTCAGCAGGAACCGGGCCATGGGAGAGTAGTCCGTGGAGCCGCTGGAGACCATGGGCAGGATATAGTCGTCCACCAGGGTGCCCAGGCTGCGGCTGGCCATGGTCTGCGCGAAGGAGGTCAGGAAGATGCACACCAGCACCACCACCAGGATGGGCAGGTATTTGCGCATATAGCCCAGCAGACGCAGCAGGGTCTTCTTCGGATTTTTGGCCATGCGGCCGTCGCCGCGCATTCTTACAGGAGGCATTATTCTTCCCTTCCTTTCTGCTGGGTCTCAAACAGATGCCGGTACATGGCCGAGGTCTGCATCAGCTGCTCATGGGAGCCGGATTCGGCAATGGTGCCGCCGTCCACAATGAGGATCAGGTCCGCATCCTGGATGGAGGAGACCCGCTGGGCGATGATCAGCTTGGTGGTGCCGGGAATTTCCTCCCGGAAGGCCTTGCGGATCATGGCGTCGGTGTGGGTATCCACGGCGGAGGTGGAGTCGTCCAGGATCAGGATCTTCGGCTTTTTCAGCAGCGCCCGGGCGATGCACAGCCGCTGCTTCTGGCCGCCGGATACGTTGGAGCCGCCCTGCTCAATGTGAGTGTCGTATTTGTCCGGGAAGCTCTGGATGAATTCATCCGCGCAGGCCAGTTTGCAGGCGTGGATCAGCTCCTCGTCGGTGGCGTTGGGATCGCCCCAGCGCAGATTATCCTTGATGGTGCCGGAGAACAGGGTGTTCTTTTGCAGCACCATGGCCACGCCGTCCCGCAGCGCCTCCAGGTCATAGTTCCGTACGTCCACGCCGCCCACCTTCAGGCAGCCGCCGGTGACATCATACAGTCTGGGGATCAGCTGCACCAGGGTGGACTTTGAAGAGCCGGTGGCGCCCAGAATGCCCACGGTGCTTCCGGCAGGAATATGCAGGTTCACGTCATGCAGCGCGTCCAGCTTGGCGGTGGCGGAGTAGCGGAAGGAGACATTTTCAAAGTCGATGGAGCCGTCCTTCACCTCGGTCACGGGATGCTCCGGGGAGACCAGGTTCGGCTCCTCGGCGAGCAGCTCCGCGCAGCGGCGCATGGGCGCTCTGGACATGACCATCATGACGAACACCATGGACAGCATCATCAGGCTGGAGAGGATTTGAGTGGTGTAGGTGAACATGGAGCTGAGCTCACCGGTGGTCAGCCCCGCGCCGGGAATGTTGCCGGAGGCGATGACCAGCTTCGCGCCGAACCAGGAGATCGCCAGCATGCAGCCATATACGCACAGCTGCATCACCGGGTTGTTCAGCGCCAGAATGTGCTCTGCCTTGCAGAAAAGCCGGTAGATATCCCCGGAGATGCCGGTGAACTTCTCCGTCTCCCGGTCCTCCCGGACGAAGCTCTTGACCACCCGGATGCCGTGGATATTCTCCTGCACCACGTTGTTCAGATTGTCGTAGGTCTTGAATACCTGATCGAAGATCTTGAATACCACGGGGATCAGCCCGATCAGCACCAGCGCTAAAATGGGCAGCGCCACGCAGTACACCAGGCTCAGCTTCACGCTGATGCGCATGGCGGAGATCAGCGCCAGCACCAGCATCATCGGGCAGCGGATGGCCATGCGGATCATCATCTGGAAGGCCATCTGGATATTGGCCACATCGGAGGTCAGCCGGGTGACGATGGAGGCAGTGGAGAATTTGTCAATGTTGGAAAAGCTGAATTCCTGCACGTGATAGTACATATCGTGGCGCAGATTCTTCGCAAAGCCGGTGCCCGCCTTTGAGGCAAACACGGCGGAGGCCGAGCCGAAGCACAGCGAGGTAACGGCGCACAGCATCAGCAGCAGCGACTGCCGCACCACCACAGCCATGTCCTGCTGCGCGATGCCGTAGTCATAGAGCTTTGCCATCACCAGGGGGATCAGAACCTCCATGGCAACCTCGCCGATCATGCACACGGGGCCGAGGATGGCAGGCAATTTGTATTCCCGGATGCACCGGGCAAGTCGTTTTATCATTCCTTGGGTTCCTCCTTCTCAAAATGAAATTGGGGATCACATCCCATATTTTTGGCCGCACGGATCAGAAAGTCCGCGAACAGCGCCTTCTCTTCTTCGGAAAAGTCGGCGACGATCCGCCGCTCGTTTTCCTCAATGGCGTGGTAGATCTGCTCGTTGCAGTCCGCACCCTTGGGCAGCATGTAAATACGCTTGCAGCGGCGGTCCTGTTCGTCCGGGCGGAATTCAATAAAATCCTTCTTTTCCAGTCGGGCCAGCAGGCCGGATACTGTGGGGTGGCTCAGGTGGAATTTCTCCTCGATGTCCTTGGCGCAGGGGGGACTTTTGCACATGGCAAGAAAGCCCATGATCCGCCCCTGGGCGGAGGTCAGCTCCATCTGCGCCATGGCCCCGGTCACCGCCTGGGAAATGCCGCGGTGGAGGACCCGGACCATATGGCCGTAATGGTTCACACGATCGCTTCCTTTCTGGTTGATATGTCGCATGCTACGTAAATTCTAGCACGGGGCTTTGCGATTTTCAAGGACTTCAAAATTATTTTACATTTTCCCAGCCGCTAAACCAGGGAAAGCGAAATATTAAGTTTTTATGTATTCCCTTGATTCCGCCACGCCTGTGGGCTATAATGGGAACAGATTGGAGGAATGAATTATGCAAGCTTTGATCGCTATTCTTCTGTCTGCATCACTGCTGCTGGCAGGGAGCGCTTATCAGCCCTCCGAGGCTGACAGCGCCGCTGCCGGGCGGTTGATCCAGCTGTTTCAGGTGCTGACCGGCCAGTTGAGTACCACAGAAAAAATCGCGAAAACCACCGAAAGCACCACGCTGCGCAGCGCACCCAATGCGCTGGCAAAGTCCCAGGGCCAGCTGACCGCCGGGACGGAGGTAACGGTGATTCGCTCTGAAACCGTCCTGAACAGCCGTTGGTGCTACGTGCAGGCGGGCGCGCAAAGCGGCTGGGTGCGCGAGACCAGCCTGAGCCTGGCGGGGTATCCCAACGCGCTGCCTGCCAATGTGGCCACGGTGAAGGGAAGCGCCAATGTATACAGCAGCTATAACGAGAGGACCAAGGTCCTGGCCCAGCTGGAGAGCGGCGCGGAGCTGTCCATCCGGCGGACCGCGCAGTTCAGCGGCACCGACTGGGTATACGCCACCGTCAACAGCAGCGGCATTTCCGGCTGGCTGCTGAGGGATGAGCTGAATATGCCCAGCGTGGTGACGGACACCGACCTGGACCGCAGTGATGCGACCCAGAGCTATTATCCCACCTATGCCCAGCTGGGCTATGTGACCACCAGCCAGCTGAACATCCGCACCGCTCCCGGCACCAATTTCGATAAGATCGGTACCTACAACGGCGGCGAGCGGGTGGCCGTGCTGGAGACCAACAGCGGCTGGGGCCGCACCACCGACGGCTGGATCTACATGGATTATGTGTATTTCGAGGGCCGGGTGGGCACCAACTGCATGATCGGCAACGTGGCCACCCAGCAGCTGAACATCCGCTCCGGCCCGGGCACCGACTATGCCGTGTCCGGCACCTATGCGCAGGGCGACCGGGTCATGGTCCTGGAGCAGATTTACAGCCACGGTAATTATTGGGGCTACACCCGCCGGGGCTGGGTGTGCATGGACTATATCCAGCCGGATTACATCCCCGGCACCAATGTCCCCATTTACGGCTTCGGCGTGGTCTGCGTGGACAGCGCGGATGTGCTGACCGTTGCCAACTCCACCATCAAGGTCGGCACGCTGCCCCGGGGGACGGTGGTTGCCATCCTGCAAACCGCCCAGGTGGACGGCGCGCTGTGGGGGCAGACCTCTACCGGCTGGATCAATATGAATACCCTGGATATGCGCGCCGTGTTCCAGCTTGCCGTGGTGCCGCCCGCACCGCAGCCCTTCACGCCGGTGGAGCCCACCGTGCCGCCCACAGAAGCGCCGACCGAAGTGCCCACGGAGGCCCCGACGGAAGCCCCAACGGAAGCTCCCGCAGAGCCTTCCACCCAGCCGTCCACGGAACCCGCCGCGGAGCCGTCGGGCGAGGCCCCTTCCGAAGGGGAATGAGAATAACCCCCGTATACCAGAGCGCACCTGCTCTGGTATACTTTTTGCATCCAAAAAAGAATGAAGAGGAATCTGGGTATGGTTTATCAGAATATAGAGCCGGGGATATTCCTGGAGCGGCCCAATCGGTTCATTGCCCATGTGCAGATCGGCACGCGGGTGGAGACGGTGCATGTGAAGAATACCGGCCGGTGCCGGGAGCTGCTGCCCAAGGGGGCGCGGGTGTACTGCCAGCGATGCGGGAATCCGGCGAGAAAGACAAAATATGATCTGATCGCCGTGGAAAAGGGGAGCCGCCTGATCAATATGGATTCCCAGGCCCCCAATGCCGCGGCGGCCCAGTGGCTGCGCGGCGGCGGGCTGGGCGCGCTGGAGGCCCTGCGCCCGGAGACGGTCCACGGCGATTCCCGGTTTGACTTTTCCTTCATCCGGGAGGGAAGGACCTGCTTCCTGGAGGTCAAGGGCGTTACGCTGGAGCAAGACGGCGTATGTCTGTTCCCGGATGCCCCCACCATCCGGGGCACCAAGCATCTGTACGGTCTGACGCAGGCGGCCGGGGAGGGCTACGGGGCGTATGTCCTGTTCGTCATTCAGATGTCGGATGTAAAATGCCTGCGGCCAAACGAGCAGACTGATCCGGCCTTTGCCGCCGCGCTGCGCCACGCGGCAAAGCAGGGCGTGCACCTTCTGGCGGCTGCCTGCGCCGTCACCCCGGACAGCATGACCATCACGGATCCGGTCCCCATCTGCCTATGAAAATTCTGTGAAAAAATTGACAACAAACATTGATTTCTTTTTAAAATCGTTTATAATAGGATGTGTGTTCATGCTGCGGAGGAAGCTTCGCAGACTGTACAACAGAATACGTATGGTCAAGGAGAAGAAAAATGAAAAAGTTTCTGGCAATCCTGCTGGCTCTGAGCATGGTTCTGTCCCTGGCTGCCTGCGCGTCCACCGACAATAAGGCAACCGAGGCTCCCACAGAGGCGGCGACGGAGGCACCCACCGAAGCGCCTACCGAAGAAGTTACCGAAGCACCCACCGAAGCACCCACCGAAGCGCCTACTGAGGCTCCCACCGAGGAACCCACGGAAGCGCCCACCGAAGAGCCCACCGAGGCTCCCGTCGTACCCATGACCCATGCGGAGTACATCGCTGCCGAGCTGGACAGCGAGGTTTGCGTGGAAACCTACGTTCAGGCCCATCAGTCCTGGTGGGACGGCAAGATTACCGTCTACGGCCAGAGCGAGGACGGCGCTTACCTGATGTACAACATGGCCTGCGCTGAAGAGGATGCGGACAAGCTGGTTCCCGGCACCAAGATCCTGGTCAAGGGCGTCAAGTCCGAGTGGAGCGGCGAGGTCGAGATCATCGACGCCACCTTCGAAATTGAAGAGGGCAGCTTCATCGCCGAGCCGACGGATGTCACCGATCTGCTGGGCAAGGAAGAGCTGATCGACCATCAGAACGAGTTCGTCTCCGTCAAGGGCCTGACCGTTGAGAAGGTCGAATACAAGAACGGCGAGCCGGGCGACGACATCTATGTCACCTTTGGGCTCGGCGAGCTGACCGCCGAGTTCTGCGTGGAAGCTTACCTGACCGGCCCTGATACCGAGGTCTACGCCACTGTCGGCGCGCTGAACGCGGGCGACGTGGTGGACGTGGAGGGCTTCCTGTACTGGTACAATGGGGCCAACACCCACCTGACCAAGGTCACTGTGGTCACTCCCGCGCCTGCGGAAGAGGCCGCCAAGATCCCTGTGAAGGTCTACAACAACAAGAACGCCACCATCGAAGTTTACGACTACAATAAGGACGATGCCTCCACTCTGGAGGACACTGCCGAGTCCGTCACCGTTGGCAACTGCCTGGCCGTGAAGGTCACCCCCGCCGAGGGCTACGCTGTTGCCCACGTCCGGGTGAACAGCAAGTCCGTTGAGGACAACGAAAACGGCTATTGGCTGGTGGAAGCCAAGGAAGGCACCAATAAGCTCGCGGTGAAGGTCCTGCTGACCGATGCGGAGGAAACCGCCGCCGAAGAGCCTGCCACCGAGGAAGCTCCCGCTGAGGAAGAGGCCGTGGTGGTTGAGTCCGTCCCCGAGGAGGAAGCCGCCGAGGAACCCGAGGTCGAGGAGCCCGTTCCCGAGGAGGAAGCCGCCGAGGAACCCGAGGTCGAGGAGCCCGTTCCCGGCCTGATCACCAAGGTAGCCCTGGTCACCGACGTGGGCACCATTGATGACGAGTCCTT
>USEU01000070.1 GCA_900553805.1 uncultured Eubacteriales bacterium | reverse complement strand
ACAGATGATCGCCCTGGTAGTTGGCTGCCTGGGTGACGCCCACCAGCTCATACAGGGGGCTGTCGTTCCATTTGATATACTGTGTGGCGTGTCCGTGTACGCAGGACAGTATCGCATACTTGATTGGTTTAATATACATTTTCTCGTCCTCTTGGGTTTTCATGCCGGTCGTTTTATTGATGGTGAATGGCTTTCCGCCGGGGAAATACTTGCCTCAGCCCTTCAGGCCGCCGATGCTCATGCCCTTGATGGCATACTTTTCGCCCACCAGGAACAGTGCCAGCGTGGGAAGCAAACTGATGGTCAGCGCCGCGAACAGCGCGCCCCAGTCGGTGGCGTACTTGGCTACCTCGTAAAGCTTTGCGATGCTCACCGGGAAGGTGAGCTTCCCGGGCTTGGTGACCATGACCAGGGCCACGATGTACTCGCCCCAGGCGCTCAGGATGCAGATCATGCTGACGGTGAAGATGATGGATTTAGAAAGCGGAATGACGATGTGGCGCATCACGCCGAAGGGGGAGCAGCCGTCCAGAATGGCCGCCTCCTCGTAGTCGCGGGGGATCTCACGCATATAGCCGGTCAGCAGGAAGATGGAATAGGGCAGCTGGAAGGTGCCGTACAGCACGCCCAGGGCCGTCAGATTGTTCAGCAGCTTAAATGACCGCAGCTCCAGGAACAGCGGAATGATGATGTAGCTGGCGTTGATAAACAGGCAGCCCAGCAGCAGCGCGTAAACGGAGCGGATGACCGGGGCGCGGTAGCGCACCAGGATGAAGGAGCAGGGCACTGCGCACACCAGCAGCGTCACCAGTGAGACCAGCACCACGTAGGCAGAATTCTTGATGGCCGTGAACATGTTGGTGGTTTCCACCGCTCTTGCGTAGTTATCCCAGGCCAGGACGGACGGGAAGGTCAAGGGGCTGCTCATGTATTCCTGGTTGGTCTTGAGCGAGGACATGATGGTCCAAAGCAGGGGAAACACCATTGTTATAAGGATGCAAATGAGCACGACCCGCAGAAACAGCTTTCTGAAACGCTCCGCAGTGCTTTTATTGCTGTCATTTCTCATGGAATCACTCCTTTTCAGACTTGCTCGTCATCACCCGGGAGAGGACCGCCAGGGAGATCCCCAGGAACATGGTGAACACGGTGACAGCGGAAGCATAGCCCACATTGCCCTGCTCGATGCCCTGCTTGTAGATGTATTGCAGCAGCACGGTAGTGCTGCCCGAGGGGCCGCCGTTGGTCATGATCTTGGAATACGTAAAGGTAACGGCCAGGGTGCCGCTCATCAGCAGCACAAGGGTAATGCCCAGTATATTTTTCATAAGAGGCAGGGTGATCCGGGTGACCTGCTGCCATGCGCTGGCCCCGTCCAGCGTCGCCGCCTCGTAGATCTCAGAGGAAATGCTGTCCAGGCCGGACAGGTACAGCACCACATAGTAGCCGATGCAGCACCAGATGATCACGGCGCAGATGCACCACAGCGCCGTTTTACTGTCGCCGAGCCACACGCGCGTCAGGTTTTCCAGCCCAAGATGGATCAACATATTATTCAGGATGCCGCTGCTGGTGGGGAAAAACACAAAGCACCAGACCACGGCCACCACGGTGGAGGACATGAAATAGGGAAAGAAATAGAACGTGATGTACAGGTTCTTTTCCCGCAGATTGCTGCGGTGCAGCAGCACGGCCAGCGCAAACGCGATCGCGATCGTGATGACAGGGACCACAACGATGGTCTTGAGGGTATTCACCAGCGCCCGCTGGAAGGAATCGTCCTTTGTGAACAGATAAATGTAATTTTCCAGGCCTACATAATCGCCGGATTTTTGCAGCACGCCCATATCATAGAGAGAAAATACGGCGGACTTGATCATGGGATAAACAAGAAACAGACCCACAAGGATTACCGTAGGCAGCAGTCCCAGCAGGAGGAACCCCATGGGCACATGCTGTTTCTTTCTTCTTTTTTTCAGTACCTGCACAGATATCACACCTTTTGAAGCGGGTCGCCGCCGCCTTGCGGCAGGAGCGGCGACCCTACGTTAATTCTTTCGGGAGCTCTGAGCAAACCGGCGGGGCCATCGCTCCGGCCGGCCCGCCCAGAGCCTCTTTTATGGGTTTCTTGCTCGTTCAGTACGGGGAATTATTCACCGGCGGCAACGCGGTTGAACACGTCGATGGTGTTCTGACGCCAGGTCTCGGCATCCATGTCGCCGTTGGCAATGGCGGTCAGGCCGTCGAACATGGTGGTCTCGGGAGCCAGCTTGGAATCGACCGCGACATAGTTCAGGGAGAAGCCCGCGGCGGAATCGCTCAGGGACAGGAAGGGCTTCTTCTCCTCGGGAATCAGATCCTCGGCAACTTCCAGGAAGTTCTTGGTGCAGCACACCATGCCGGCCTCGCACATATAGCGCTGGCACTGGTCGGTGTAGAAGAAGCGGACGAACTCCTTGGCCAGTTCCTGATTCTCGGCAGCGGTGGGAATGCCGAAGCCGGCGCCGGACAGCTGATAGTAAGCGGTGTCGTCCTCGTTCAGCTTCAGGGAGGGAGCGGCGGCCCACTCAAAGCCATCGGCCATGGGAGCGTCAGCCATTTCGCCGCAGATCCAGTCGCCGTTGGAGATGATGAGCGCCTTGTTCAGCATGAACTCGGACTGGGACTGGGTGTGGTTCAGGCCGGTGGTGCCGGGCATCAGGTATTCGGAGACGGTCTTCGCCACATTGGCAAACACCTGCTTGGCTTCCTCGGTCTCCAGGCCGGAGGCGTCGTAGTTCTCCAGCTTCTGCAGGTTCTCAACGCCGATGGCAGAGGCCAGCGCGCCGTAAACAAAGGGGGTGTTGTAGGTGGGGTAAATGCCGGGGTAGGTGAAGAGGGAGTAGCCCTTTTCCTTGGCGGCGTCGCCCAGCGCGAAGAACTCATCCCAGGTGGTGGGGAAGGTCCAGCCGTTTTCGTCGAACAGGGTCTTGTTGTAGATCAGGCACATGACGCTGGCATCCACAGGCGCGAGGAAAACGCGGCCGTCGTGATAGGGATCAAACCTGGTGGTCTCCAGGATGCCGTCCCGGATGATCTCGCCCAGGGTGCAGTCCTTGCCGATGGCGGGACCGGCGAAAACGTCGGCCAGGTCCACGTACGCTTCTTCCTTCACCATTTCCTTGTGCAGGACGGAGTCGGCGGTGTTGAAGAACACGATATCCGGGTACTCACCGGCGATCATCTGGGGGCGCACAATGTCGTCGATGGTGGGGCTGGCGGTCAGCTCGACGGTCACGCCGTAGGCGGCGGCAAAATCGTCGCAGATCTTCTGCCAGTAGGAGGAGCCGAAGCCGCCCTCAAAGGCAGCGACCTTCAGGGTCTGGCCTTCGAAGCCGGTAGCAGCTTCCGCGCCGGCGCTGACGGCCAGCAGGCTGAGGGACATGATGATGCTGAGGATGAGGCATAGAGTCTTTTTCATACGTTTACCTTCTTTCTCATTTTTTGTTTTCGCTTGACTCTGGCTGTATTCTATCTCATTTGGCATCGCAATGGAATCTCTGTGATTGATTTATCCATTTCGGATATTGACATGTTTATCTATTTGCTACAAAACCGGGTAGAATTCAGTTGACCATTTCATGCAAATGTGGCAATATTTATAAAGGGCAGACGCCTCGGCCTCCTTTCCCGCGTTCAGCGGGCACAATCCGCGCCCGAGGTTCCTGCGTCCGGGCCGTGCCGGAGATATGCCGCCGGTGCGCAATTCTTGACAAATCCGCCGGGGCCAATTATCTTTGTAACCGTGACCGACCCGGCAGCCTTACCGGCGCTTCATTCATACGCGCTTAATATGTGTCCTTTACAAAAATATATAAACAGCCCCTTTGGAGTGTGAACGCCTATGCAGACATCCCCCGCCTTCAGCGGCCTGATCCGGCTGCTGCGCAAGAGCAAGCTCAGCATCCGGCTGAGCGCCACCTTCTTGATCATTTCTCTTTTGCCGAGCCTGGTGCTGGCCCTGTTTTCAAATCGGATCTACGCCAATTCCATCACCGGCGTCACCTCCGCAGCCGTGAAGCAGTCCCTGCAGCTGCTGAACAACAATGTGAATCTGGTGCTGAGCGAGTACAGCAGCTACCTGGACAAGCTGTCGGTCTCTGCCGATTTACAGGATTTTCTGTACGCCAGGCACTTTGGAGGAACCACGGGCTCCACCTTCAGCGCCAACAGCTCCGCCTTTTCCTTTGTGGCGACACCCAAGCTGCGCAGCGCGGTGATCCTGGACGCCGACGGAGAGATGCTGGTGAACAAGGGCGTCGTCAACTTTTCCATGAGCACCATCCCCGACATTCTGGCCGCCACCGACGCGCTGTCTCCCAAGGATTATGTGACCCACTGCAAAACCATGGCCGGACAGGACTGTCTGGCCATGTGCCGGAAGATCTACGACAGCCACTACTCCCGCGTGCACGTGGGCTATCTTCTGCTGTTCCTGGATGGCTCCACGCTGGCCGAAAGCGTAATGCCCACCACCTCCATGGGCGAGGGCGCGGATATTTTCATTATCAATTCGGCCGAGCAGCCCGTGGCGTTCCAGTCCCCCGAAATTCTGGAGAACACCGGGCGCATCGCCGCGCTCATTGAAAAGGCTCAGGTGCCCGACAAGGCGAAGGCCTACACCGGCGAGATCGCCGACAAGGACAATCTGATCGTGTACGTATACAGCTCCCGGTACAAGCTGTATATGTTCTCTGTGGTGCCCTACACCTCGCTGAACCGGGACGTGAACTGGGTAAAGGGCCTGATCCTGGCCGTGACCGCCCTGCTGCTTGTGATCTGCCTGGCGCTGTCCCTGCTGACCTATTTCAGCGTCATTACGCCGATCAATGCCGCCGTAGCGGTGTGCAGGCGCGCCGAGGGCGGCGGCGTGCCGGTGATACGGGACGCGGGGCAGGACGAGCTGGCGCTGATGTCCAACAGCATCGACTCGCTGATCATCAACAACCGCCGGGTCATGACCGAGCTGAAGAAAAGCGACGAGGAAAAGCGGGAGCTGGAAATTGAAATGCTCAAATTCCAGCTCAACCCCCATTTCCTCTTCAACACCCTGAACACCTTCAAGTGGATCGCCGATATCAACTGCCTGTACAATCTGCGGGACGGGATCGCCTCCATGGCGGACCTGCTGCGCAGCACCCTGGTGCAGAAGCAGGAGCTGATCACCCTTCAGGCGGAGACGGACAATCTGAAAAGCTACTGCACCATCCAGAATCTGCGTTACGCGGGCCAGTTTGAAGTGGCATTCGCGCTGGACGCGGAGGCGCTCGGATGCTATGTGCCCCGGTTCATCCTGCAGCCACTGGTCGAAAACGCCATTGTGCACGGGATCCGAAACAAGGAGGATGTACTTCACATCACCGTATCCGGCAGTGTTTCAGAGGATATGCTCTCCATCGCGGTAGGGGACGACGGCATCGGCTTTGACGTATCCACGGTGATCGATGCCGAAAGCGGCAGCTTCAAGGGGATCGGTCTTGCAAACGTGGACAAGCGCGTCCGGCTGTATTATGGAGAGGGCTGCCGCCTTTCCATCACGTCGCGGCCCGGCGAGGGGACCGTATGCAGCCTTACCATCCCCGCGAAAAAGCAGCAGGAGGATACGCAGTAATGTACAGTGTCTTATTTGTGGACGATGAGCCCACCGCAAAGATCATCAGCCAGAGCATGGCGGATTGGGCAAAGCTCCGGCTGAAGATCACCGCCGCGGTAAATAACGGCGCCGAAGCGCTGGCCTATCTGGATTCCCACGAAGCCGACGCCGTGATCACCGACCTGCAAATGCCGGTGATGGACGGGCTGACGCTGATCCGGGAGCTGCGCAGCCGCGGCTTCAAGGGGCCGATCCTCGCGCTGAGCAACTATTCGGAATACAACCTGGTACGCGGCGCGCTGACGGAGGGAGCATATGACTACCTGATCAAGATCGATATCTCCACCAAGACGCTGGAGACGGCGCTGCAAAAGATGGTGGATATCCTGGACAGCCAGTCCCTTTCCCAGCGGCCGGGAGCGCTGAACGCGGGGGATGACAGCATGGATGCGCTTCAGCGCGTGCTCATTCCCTATTTTGTAAACATGCACGCGGAGCCTCCCCAGTCGCCCCTGGTGGGGAAACTGTCCTTCCCCATTTCCGCCTGCCTGGTGGAGGTCCTGGTGCCCAGGGAGCGGCAGGGGAACCTGCGAAAAATTCTGTATCCCTGCTGCTCGGACCTGTTTTCCGATTATGAAATGTTCTTCATGCAGGTGTCCGGCAATGAATTTCTCATTCTGGTGAGCGATAAGGGAAGCTGCGACGTCTCCAAAAAGGGAGCCGTGCTCTATCGCCAGATCCGAACGCTGCTTTCGGCGGACGCGCTTATCTGCTGCGCCTCCTGCCTGTCCTGCCTGGAGGTGATCCAGCGGTTTTACCGCTTTGGCAGCCACGGAAATGTAAGCGTCTTTTACGGCCAGCGCACCGGCGTCGTGCGGATCTACCCGGAGAATACCCAGGCGGAATACCACCTGAAGCGGGAGTCCTTCATCTCCTCCCTGCTCTCCTCTCTGCGGGTGCACGACGCGGTGGCCGTCCGCTCTCAGCTGGAGGATTTTGTGGCCTTCTGCGCAAAGAGCAGCGTGGAGCCGTACCGCGTGAAGAACACCATCTCCATCCTGCTGTGGTGCGCCATGGACATCGGCGCGGTCAACGCGGAAATGCCCGCCATCCGGGAAACCATCGTTCAGATCGACCGCAGTGAAAACGCGCAGGATATGATTGAAGCCATCATGGACTTTTTTGCCGCCAATACCCAATTCGTAATGAAGCAGAACGGGCACCTTCACCCAGAGGTGGCAAAGGCGCTGCTCTATATCCACAAGAACTACCCCCAGAAGATCACCCTGACGGACATCGCCCAGCACGTGGGGCTCTGCAATGAATATATCAGCCGATTGTTTCTCAAGGAGATGGGCATCAACCTATTCCAGTATATCTCCAAGGTGCGCATGATCAAGGCCGGAGAGATCCTCCAGAATTCCCCCTCGGTGCGCATCAAGAAGGTTTCCTCCGACGTGGGCTTCGACAACCCCTATTTCTTCTCTTCGAAATTCAAGGAGTTCTACGGCGTCAGCCCCAACCAGTACCGAAACACCTTTGGCTCCCCCGATGGGGGAGCTGGCAGCCCGTAAGGGCTGACTGAGGGGGTGTGGTTCGATGAATGGTAACAGCCCCAAAAAACCAACAGCACCCCCTTTGCCGCCTTGCGGCACTTCCCCCAGAGGGGGCAGCAAGTTTATGACATTGCCCCATGCCGGGGCGGAACAACTGCATGATAAGGGAGAAATGCTTATGCTACTGGATGATTACGCACAAATACTGACCCAAACCATTGAACAGATCCGCACCACCCAGCGGGAAAAAATTCTTTCCGCGGCGCGGATCACGGCGGATTCCCTGGGCTGCGGCGGGCTGATCCGGGTCTTTGGCTGCGGCCATTCCCACATTCTGGCAGAGGAGACCTTCTACCGCGCCGGCGGGCTGGCCGCGGTGAGCCCCATCTTCTATGAGCCGCTGATGCTCCACGAAAGCGCCTCGGAAAGCAGTTATCTGGAAAAGCAGGAGGGACTGGCGGAAAAGGTCTTTGAAACCGTCCGCTACGGCGAAAATGACGTCCTTTTCTGCGTCTCCACCTCCGGCATCAATGCCGTGCCCGTGGAATTTGCCAAAATGACGCTGGACGCGGGCATCCCGGTGATCGGCATTTCCTCCGACGCCTATCTGTCTGACCCAGCCAGGAACGCCCTGGGGCTGCATTTGCAGCAGGCCTGCACCCTTTGCATCAATAACTTTGCGCCCCACGGCGATGCCTGCCTCAAGCCCGAGGGCTGGCAGACCGGCATGACCCCCGTATCCACCGTAGCCAGCACCTACATCATCAACAGTGTGCTGGCAGAGTCGGTGCGGATGGCCGCAGAGGATGGCGTCAACGTCCCGCTGTATGTCAGCGGCAACATTTCCGGCGGTGCGGAGCGCAACAAGGCGCTGATCGAAGCGTTCAAGCCGCGCATTTCCTGCCTTTGAGGTGCCGCGATGAGGAAAAACGCAAAAATCACCGTTCTGGGGCTGATGGGCAATTCCGTTTTTATGCAGGTGCCCCATTTCCACAGCGTGGGGGAGACCCTGAACGCCTCCTCCCTTTACATGGAGCCCGGCGGCAAGGGCTGCAACCAGGCGGTGGCAGCCGCCCGGCTGGGGGCGCAGGTATCCTTTCTGTCCTGCATGGGGCAGGACAGCACCGCCCAGGACTGCGTTTCCTTTATGCGCAGTGAAGGGATCGCCTGCTACACCGAGTACAAAAAGGACGCGGCCAGCCCCTACGCCTGCATTCTCACCGACAGCCTGGGGGAAAACCAGGTGACGGTCCACGGCGGCTCCGCCCGATTCATGACGCCGGATTTTGTAAGGAGCTGCGCGGAGGTCATTGCGGACGCGGACATTCTGCTGCTCAACAACGAATGCCCCCTGGCGGCAAACAGCGCGGCGCTGGACATTGCCCTGGCGCACGGGGTCCCGGCGGTGCTCAACCCCGCACCCTATTCTCCCCTGCCCCGGGAATATCTTTGCAAATTCTCCGTCATCACGCCGAACCGCCATGAGGCGGCCATGCTCTGCGGGCTCCCGGCTGACGGAAGCGCCGAAGCGCTGCTGCATGGCTTGGTGACCATGGGCATCCAACGCGCCGTGATCACCCTGGGCGGCGATGGTGCTATCGCCTGGGATGGAGAACGGACGCTCCGCTGCCCGGCGCTGCCTGTAACGCCCCGGGATACCACCGGCGCAGGCGACTGCTTCAACGGCGCGCTCTGCTGCGCTCTGGCTGAAGGGTTGTCCATGGAGGCCGCCGTGAAACGTGCCGCGGCAGCCGCTGCCTTCAGCGTATCCCGGAAATATGTCATGCCGTCCCTGCCCCATCTGCATGAGCTGGAATCCGTCGGCTCCCATTGAGGCAGCGCAAAGGCCGCCCCAACTGGGGGCGGCCTAAGGCAACACCGCGCAATTGTGTCTTCGAGCCGCAGCCGTCTTTTTGCCCCACTTCTTCAGTTTGAAAAACGAGAAATACA
>USEU01000069.1 GCA_900553805.1 uncultured Eubacteriales bacterium | reverse complement strand
TCGAACCCCCGACCTGCTGATTACAAATCAGCTGCTCTACCAGCTGAGCTATACCGGCGGCTCACGCGGAACGAGTGTATTATACCACGGGTTTTGAAAAAGTCAAGCATTTTTTCAAAAAGCGGGCGGAAAAATGCCGCCTCCCTCCCCTCCGGGAGGGACTGATATCTCCTTACAGCTCAAACCACTGCCGGGCGATGCCGCAGAGGGTGGAGGCGGCCTCCGGGACGGTAAAGCGGGCGGAATTGATGAGGAAGTGGCTCAGGTGATCCGGCTCGCAGCCGCCGTATTCCCGGTGATATTGTTCCCGGGACCGGTCCACCCGCTCGATCATCTTTTTGGCAGTGCGCTCGTCCATTCCCAGCTGGGTGGTGCAGACCCACAGGCGATGCTCATAGGGGGCATACACCCGGATATTCAGCACATCCGCCCGCTCCCGAAGGACGGCGTCGGCGCAGCGGCCCACGATGATGCAGCTCTCCCGGGCGGCCAGGTCCTTGATGATGTTGGACTGGGTCTGGAACAGTTCATCCTGAAGGCTCAGGTTGCCGGTGCCCAGGGGATAGATGCTGCGGAAGAAGCTCTGGCTGTGGGTATCCTCCGCGTCGCTGACCTCCCGCACGGGCAGGCCCAGCCGGGAGGCGGTGGCCTCCACGATGTCCCGGTCGTAGAAATTGATGCCCAGCTCCCGGCTCATGACCTGGGCAATGGACCGCCCCTGGCTGGCAAACTGCCGGGTAAGGGTAATCACGAAATGCTTCATGCCGCTGCCTCCTGCTTTTTCCTGATCCTGGGCTTCTGCAATCTGCGCACCGCGCAGGACAGGGCAAAATTGATCACGAAATAGATAACGAATGCCAAACCAAACAGCACAAATACGTCGCTGACCATCTGCCGTCCCACGCCGTTGAACATGTTGGAGGTGGCCAGGATCTTCCGCACCCGGCTCATCAGCTCAATGCAGGCCAGGTTGGCCAGATAGCTGGAATCCTTCACCGTGGAGATCACCTGGCTCAGCAGGGTGGGCACCACGGCCCGGTAAGCCTGGGGCAGGACAATATATACCATGGTCTGCACCGTGGAGAAGCCCTGGGTCTCGGCTGCCTCAAACTGCCCCTTGGGGATGGCGTTCAGGCCGCCGCGGATGATCTCGGCAATGATGGAGGACTCAAACAGCACCAGCGCCACCACCGCCCGGAAGAGGATCTTCATCTCCACGCTGGTCAGACCCCACATTTTCCTGGCGAAAAACCGGGGGCAGGGGCAGGCGACCAGGCAGATAAAGATCCACAGCAGCAGCGGCGTATTGCGGAAGATCTCGATGTAGACCGTGGCGATCCAACGGAAAATCCGGCTCCTGCCCTGGCAGTAATTCCGGCACAGGGCCAGGACGCTGCCCAGCAGGATGCTGACGACCACCGCCAGCACGGACAGCACCAGGGTGAACACGATCCCCTTTGCAATATAGCTCAATACGCCGGGGTAGCCCAGGATCGAGAAGCTGGCGCTCCAGTTCATTCAAACTCCCTCCTTCACAGGCCGGATGGTCTGGGACTCCCGGCGCTTCAGGCTGGTCTCCCAGCGGGTGGCCAAGTGGCTCAGCGGATAGCAGATGACAAAGAACAGCACGCCGCACAGGATATACGCCGGGGCATAAGCACCGCCGGTGGTCGCGCCGGTGACAAAGCTGTAAGTCAGGCTGATCAGGTCCGCGCCGCCCACGATGTACAGGCAGCTGGTATTTTTGATGAGGTTGACCATCTGGTTCACCATGGGCGGCAGGATGATCTTGATGCTCTGGGGCAGGATGATCTGCACCATGGTATCCATATAGCCGAAGCCCTGGCTCTCCGCCGCCTCGAACTGCCCCTTGGGGATGGCGGAAATGCCCGCCCGCACCACCTCGGCCATGTATGCGCCGGTGTAGACGCCCAGGGCAGCGATGCCGGTGGCAATGATGTCGGTCTTCACCCCCGAAAAGGCCAGTGCGTAATATAAAAAGCACATTTGCAGCACCACGGGGGTATTCTGGATGCACTCCACATAGACCCGGGCGACGGCACGGAGCAGCTTACGCCGGGAGGACGCCATCAGGCCGAACAGGAAGCCCAGCGCCAGCGCCAGCACCAGGGCCGCCGCTGCCGTCCGCAGGGTATTGCCAAAGCCGGTAAGGAAGGTGGAGCGGTAGGTCCACAGCTTTCCCCATGCTTCCGCTTTGAATATCTCGTCCATCGCAATGCCTCCCGTCAGGCCGCGGGGGCGGCATTGCAGCCGCCCGCCGGGTCTTTCTTTCAATTTCTATAAGTTATCCCAGGTTATATTCCGCGATCCAGCCGTCGATGGTGCCGTCGGCCAGCTTGGCCTGGATAAAGTCCTCGCAGTAGGCGCTGAAGCCGCTGCCCTTCTTGGTGGCGATGCCGTATTCCTGGGGAGCGAACTGGTCCTCAATATAGCTGCGGCCTTCGGTCTTGTACACGGCCAGGATGGACTTATCCACGCAGAAGGCATCCACCTGCCCGGCTGCCAGCGCGGTGGAGATGCCGGGATAGTCATCGAACTGCTGGAAGGAGATGCCCTCCTTCCAGGTGGCCGGATCAAAGGTATCCTTGCTGAAATTCGCGCCGTCCAGCACGCCGGCATCCACCATTGCGCTGACCAGGGCTCTTGCGGAGGTAGAGCCGGAGGACACGCCCACCAGCTTATCCTTCAGATCTGCCAGAGTCTTGATGCCGGAGGAATCCTCCACCAGCACAGTCACGTGGTCCGTGTAATAGGGAGTGGTGAAATCCCAGCTCTGCTTGCGCTCATCGGTAATGGTAAAGGTAGCCAGCACACAGTCGATATCGCCGGAATCCAGCAACTCGGTGCGGGTGGCCGCGGTGACAGTGGTGAACTCCACATCCACGCCCAGCTGGGCGGCCAGGGCCTTGGCGATGTCGATCTCCATGCCGGAATACTCCCCAGAGATGGGGTCCTGATAGCCAAAGCCGATCACGGCGTTCTTCACACCCACCCGGAGCACGCCCCGGTCAATGATCGCCTGAACATCCGCATTCGCTGCCGCCGACGGCTCATCGGCCGTCTTTGTGGGGGCTTCGGTGGCGGCGGAATCGCCGCCGCAGGCCGTCAGGCTCAGCACCATCAGTGCCGCCAAAATCAATGCAAAAAGCTTTTTCATAATTGTTTCCTCCTTAATGCTTCAGAATTTTTCCAAGGAATTGCTGTACTCTGGGGTTCTGCGCGCCCTCGAAGAAATGTTCCGGGGTCCCCTCCTCCATGATCTGGCCGTCCGCCATAAAAACGATCCGATCGGCCACCTTCCGGGCAAAGCCCATCTCATGGGTGACCACCACCATTGTGATGTTCTCCGCCGCCAGCTTAATCATCACATCCAGCACCTCCTGGATGGTCTCCGGGTCCAGAGCGGAGGTGGGCTCGTCAAACAGGATGATCTTGGACTGGCAGCACAGCGCCCGGGCAATGGCGATGCGCTGCTGCTGGCCGCCGGAAAGGGTGGTGGGATAGGCGTGTGCCTTGTCCCGCAGGCCCACCACATCCAGATAGTAATAGGCCAGCTGCTCCGCTTCCTCTTTGGATTTGTGGTGCAGCTTCATGGGGGCCAGGGTCAGATTTTTCAGCACGGTCATGTGGGGATACAGATTGAACTGCTGGAACACCATGCTCATATTCTCCCGGATGAGCCGGCGCTTGTTCTTGTGGGTCAGCTCCTGACCGGCGATGTACACATGGCCGCTGGTGGGGGTCTCCAGAAAATTCATGCAGCGCACGGTGGTGGACTTGCCGCTGCCGGAGGGACCGATGATCACCAGCTTCTCTCCCTCGGCCACCGTCAAATCCACATCCTTCAGGACATGGAGATCGCCGAACATTTTATTCACCTTTTCCAGCCGTATCATGTCGCTCATAGGCATTCACCTCAAAAAAAGAGCGCTCTGACTGCACTGCAATCAAAGCGCCCTTGCTTTTCTTGTATGGGGACATTATACGCTTCCGTCCCGCCGCCGTCAAGAAGAGTAACCCACAATAATTTCACAATTTTGCAAGTTTCGCTTGTTCAACTTGCATATTGGAGAAGGAAACCCATCTCAGCATCTCTTGAAATGAAGCTTCACGCATGTCACGTTTCATTTCCGTTCTGTCTCATTTTCCCCTGCATTTTCCCTGGGGGATAGCCGTCTTGACAAGCGGATGGCAAGCCACTATAATGGTGGGGCTCTTCACAGATCTTGCCGAAACGGCAATATAAAGGAGATTTTTATGGCCGGTCTGCACTCCCGCCGCGGTGAAATCACCATGACCGAGGGGTCATTGTACAAAAATATTTTTGCCTTCAGTGTTCCGCTGATCTTTTCGCAGCTGCTTCAGGTGCTGTTCAATATGGCGGATGTGGCCGTGGTGGGGAAATTTTCCAGCGCCATGGCGCTTGGCTCCGTGGGCTCCACCTCCACATTGGTCACGCTTTTCACCGGCTTTCTGATTGGGCTGGGCAACGGCGTCAACGTGCGGGTGGCCCAGTATCTGGGGGCGCAGCGGAATGAGGATACCCGGCGCTGCGTTCACACGGCGCTGATCCTGTGCACCCTGATGGGGCTCCTGATCGCCGCGCTGTGCCTGCTGCTGGCCGCGCCGATGCTGGAGCTGCTGAAAACGAAGGACGATCTGCTGCCCGGGGCGGTGCTCTATTTCCGCATCTATGCACTGGGTATGCCGGCGCTGGGCATCTTTAACTTCGGCAACGCGGTCCTCAACGCCACCGGCGACACCAAGCGCCCGCTGGCTTATCTTGTGATCGCCGGAGTCCTGAACGTCATTTTGAATCTGTTCTTCGTCATCGTCTGCGGCATGGCGGCGGACGGCGTGGCGCTGGCCAGCATCCTTTCCCAGTATGTGTCGGCGATTCTGATCCTGATCCATATGGCCCGGCTGCGCAACAGCTGCCGCCTGGAATTCAAGGCCCTGACCCTTTCCATCGGTGAGACCCGCCGGATCCTGGGGCTGGGCATTCCCTCCGGCATCCAGAACGCGATTTTTGCCATTGCCAACCTCTTTATCCAGGTAGGCGTCAATTCCTTCGATTCCACCATTGTCTCCGGCAACTCCGCCGCCGTCAATGTGGATAACGTGATTTATAATGTGATGGCCGCGTTCTACACCGGCTGCTCCACCTTTATGGGGCAGAACTGGGGCGCGGGCAAGAAGGATCGGATGCTCAAGAGCTACTACATCAGCCTGGGCTATTCCTTCCTCATCGCCGCCGTGCTCAGCGCGGCCTTCTGGCTGTGCGCGGAGCCGTTCCTCTATATCTTTACCAACGACGCGGATGTGGTGGCCACCGGCATCGACCGAATGCGGATCATGTGCTTCTCCTATGCCATCAGCGCCTTTATGGACTGCACCATCGCCGCCTGCCGCGGCCTGGGACGCAGCCTTATCCCCACGATCATCGTGGTCCTCGGCTCCTGCGTGTTCCGCGTCATATGGGTATATACCATCTTCGCCCATTTCCACACGATCCCGTCGCTGTACCTGCTCTATCCGTTCTCCTGGATCCTGACCGCCGCAGCAGAGATCGGCTACTTCATCCACTGCTTCCGCCGCCTGCGCCCCATGCAGCCCCAGGCCGCGAAATAACCGCACCCTTTCATACTGAACTCCAATTAAAATCTTTAAAAAAGATTTTAATTGCCTGAAGGGCATGGAGTTCATATGAGACTTGTTTTGTGATTTCTTTCCTTATAAATCACAAAACAGGCAGCGCCTTCAGGCGATGCCTTCCTGATTAAGATTTTAATCAGGAAATAGTATCAAAAAGCACCAGCCCACATGAAGCGGGCTGGTGCTTTCCGCATATTAAGATGTTACAGCTCTACGTCCATCTTGGCGATGACGGCGGCGCAGCGGGGGCACAGGCCCTCGGCGTTGGCCTGGAGGGAATGCATCCAGCAGCGGGGACACTTGGTGCCCTTGGCCTCGGTGACGCCCACGGTGAGGGTGGGGTAGTTGACGCCGGAGGCCACCTCCGCGCCCTCCTCGGGAGCGGACCAGGCGCAGTCGGAGACGATGAATACCTCTGCCAGGTTCACGCCCGCGCAGGCCTGCTTCAGCGCCTCGTCCTGGGTGTCCAGGGTGACATGGGCCTCCAGGGCCTTGCCGATGCGCTTATCGGCACGGGCCTTTTCCAGCACGCCGTTTACATCCTGACGGAGCTTGATAACGGCATCCCAGCGGGCCATGGCCTCGTCGCTGAGGGCGTAGGCTGCGCA
The DNA here is from genome assembly GCA_900553805.1 of uncultured Eubacteriales bacterium. Taxonomy (GTDB): domain Bacteria; phylum Bacillota; class Clostridia; order Oscillospirales; family Oscillospiraceae; genus Faecousia. Next base: position 2,948 of record USEU01000069.1, on the reverse strand, counting down.
GTCCTCGGGCATCTGGTTCAGCAGGACGTTGCGGCGGTCGTCGTCCTTGCAGTGGGGCATGGACTGCCAGATCTCGTCGCAGGTGAAGGCCAGGATGGGGGCAAACAGCCGGGACATGGCGGAGACGATGAGGTACAGCGCCGTCTGGGCGGAGCGGCGGCGCAGGCCGTTCTTCTCCTCGCAGTACAGACGATCCTTGATGATATCCAGGTAGAAGGCGCTGAGGTCTACCACGCAGAAATCATTGATGGCATGGGTGACCATGTGGAATTCATAGTCGTTATAGGATTTGCGGCAGGCGGCGATCAGGCTGTTCAGCTTGGTCAGCGCCCAGCGATCCAGCTCCTCCATTTCCTCGGCGGAAACCAGATTGTCCGGGTCGAATTCATTCAGGTTGCCCAGGCAGTAGCGGGCGGTGTTGCGGAACTTCAGGTAATTCTGAGCGATCTGCTTGAAGATCTCCTTGGAGCAGCGCACGTCCGCGTGGTAGTCGGAGGAGGCGGCCCACAGGCGGACGATGTCCGCGCCGTAGTCCTTGATCAGGTCCGCCGGGTCAACGCCGTTGCCCAGGGATTTGTGCATGGCCCGGCCCTGGCCGTCCACCGTCCAGCCGTGGGTCAGCACCTGCTTGAAGGGAGCGCCGCGGTCCAGCGCGCCCACGGAGGTCAGGAGGCTGGACTGGAACCAGCCGCGATACTGATCCGCGCCCTCCAGATACACGTCCGCCGGCCACAGGTCGGGATGGTCGTGCATCAGGGATGCGTAATGGGTGGAGCCGGAGTCGAACCAGCAGTCCAGGGTGTCCTTTTCCTTGGTGAACTGCTTGCCGCCGCAGTGGGGGCAGGTAAAGCCATCGGGCACCAGCTCCATGGCCTCCTTCTGGAACCAGATGTTGGAGCCGTATTCATCAAAGAGCTTGGAGAGCTTCTCGATGGATTCCGGGGTGGACACCGGCTTGCCGCAGCTCTCGCAGTAGAACACGGGAATGGGCAGACCCCAGCGGCGCTGGCGGGAGATGCACCAGTCGGCCCGCTCGCGGATCATGCTGACCATCCGCTCGCCGCCCCAGGCGGGATACCACTTCACGTTCTCAATGGCCTCGATGGCCTTGTCCTTGAAGGATTCCACGGAGCAGAACCACTGGGGGGTGGCCCGGAAGATGACGGGCTTCTTGCAGCGGTCATGGTGGGGATAGGAGTGGACGATCTCCTCGGAGGCGAAGAGCATGCCCAACTCCTTCAGGTCCTCCAGGATGACGGGGTTGGACTTCTCGGTGGACAGGCCCTCGTACTTGCCCGCATAGGCAGTGTGGCGGCCGTAGTCGTCCACGGGGACGATCAGGTCCATGCCGTAGCGCATGCAGGTCACATAGTCGTCCGCGCCGAAGCCGGGGGCGGTGTGGACGCAGCCCGTGCCGGAATCCATGGTGACGTACTCCGCGTTTACCAGCTTGGAGGTATGGCCCTCCAGGAACGGATGCTTGGCCACCATATGCTCAAAGAACTGGCCGGGATAGGTAGCCAGCACCTCATAGTGCTCGATGCCGCCGATCTTCATCACCTTGTCCATCAGAGCCTCGGCCATGATGTAGGTCTCGCCGTTGTCCGCCTTCACCAGGGCATAGGACTCCCTGGGATGCAGGCAGATGGCCATGTTGCCGGGGAGGGTCCAGATGGTGGTGGTCCAGATCACGAAGTAGGCGCGGCTCAGGTCGAACTGGCTGAGCTTGCCCAGGTCGTCCTTCACCGGGAACTTGACGTACACCGTGGTACAGGGGTCATCCTTATATTCGATATCCGCCTCGGCCACCGCCGTGACGCAGAACGGGCACCAGGACACGGGCTTCAGGCCCTTGTAGATGTAGCCCTTGTCGAACATCCGGCCAAACACCTTGACCTCCTGGGCCTCGAAGTGCTTGTCCATGGTGCGGTAGGGATGCTCCCAGTCGCCCACCACGCCCAGGCGCTTGAAGCCCTCGCGCTGCTTGTTGATGAAATCCTGGGCGAACTCCTCGCAGGCGTTGCGGAATTCGGGCACGGTCATGTCCTTGTTCAGCTTCTTCTTGGAGGTCTCGATGGCCCGCTCAATGGGCAGGCCGTGGTTGTCCCAGCCGGGAACATAGGGGGTATAGCGGCCCATCATGGCATGGGAGCGGACGATGAAGTCCTTCAGGGTCTTATTCAGGGCGTGGCCCATGTGGATATAGCCGTTGGAGAACGGAGGGCCGTCATGCAGCACAAAGGGGGGCAGGTCCTTGTTCTTCTCCAGCATGGCGTTATAAAGGTCCATGTCCTGCCAGGCCTTCAGCATCCCCGGCTCCCGGTTGGGCAGCCCCGCCTTCATGGGGAAATCCGTCTGCGGTGTGATGATGGTATTCTTATAGTCCATAGAAATGATTCCTTTCTAAATAGTTCTTCTTTTTCTTGGCTTCCCTGAAAGGAGATCCAAAATGAAAAGCGCCTTTGTCTCTGTGCTAAGAGACAAAGGCGCTTTGACCTCTGCGGTACCACTCTTGTTCCGGCGGGGAGGCCGGCACTCGACGGCGCTGTAACGGGCGCGAAACCGGCGCATTCTACTTGCCCTGGGGCGTTCCTTGCGCTGCTGGAGGGGATAGGCATGGGGCGCCTCCTTGCTGCCTTGCACCGTCCGGCAGTTCTCTGGAAGGAGGGGAGCCGAAGCCCGTGTCCTCGTCGTTGCGTTGGGGGTATGAATCGGTCCTTGGGAGATTACTTCTGGGTGGGATCGTAATTCCGGCCGAACTGGAGATTCAGGTTGGAAAAGCGGCTGGTGGTGTCACGGGGGGGATGCTGGGGCGCGGCACTGGGCGCGGCGGCGCCGGAAGCGCCCACCATGGCCTCCAGGCTCTGGGAGATCTCACCCACCACAGCCTCGCTGTCGTACACGTCCTCAGCAGGCTCCTGCTTCTGTCTCTTATACACATCTCCGAG
>USEU01000068.1 GCA_900553805.1 uncultured Eubacteriales bacterium | reverse complement strand
TGAGCCAAAAATCCAGGCTGGGGCTTCTTGCCAAATTGTGCGGTGTTGCCTTAGTTGCTTGCTCGGCAAAACGGGGAGGTTTTTATTGACTTTAGCATGAAACCTTACTATAATTACTGAGAAATGCAAAATGCTGCGTTTGAAAATGAACGCGAAAAACAAAAAAGCCAAGATGTGTAAGGGGAAGATCATTACAATGGATGAACGAAAGATGTACGAAGGCAGAGATGAGATCGATCTGGTCGCGCTGATGCTGTCGGTCGCGCATAAGTACCGCCAGATCATTGCCGCGGCGCTGATCGGCGCGCTGCTGCTTGGGGGGCTCAACATTGCCAAGAGCTTTCTGAGCAAGCGTACCGTAGAGACGGCGAGTGTGGATGAAGTGCAGACGCAGATTGCCGATGCTGACAAGGAGTATGAGCAGGAGCTTATTAAGTATTATACGGAGAAGTCCGAGTATGACAAGGCAGTCAACGAATATACGGATCAGCTTCGCCAGATTCAGATAGATCAGAAAAAAGCCGAAGCGGACATTCAGAATTTGAATCAGTACGCGGAAAAATCAGTCCTGATCAACTTGAATCCTGATTGCGTTTACACCGAAAACGTTGAGCTGTCGGTTTCTAATGATTACAAGATCATTCCAGAAATGGTCTATCAGGACCCGGATTATATAGTGCCATTGCTGGATTCGTACGTTAAGATTCTGTCTGGTCATGACACGATGAACGCCATCGCAGGTCAGATCGGAATCGAGGAACGGTATTTGGAAGAGTTGGTGGAGATATCCGCCGATACCGGGGCACACGCTTTGTCGATTAGTGTCATTTCCGACAGCATGGAGCGCTCCAAAGCAATTATGGAAGCGCTGCTGACACGCCAAGAGAATGTCAAGGAAACGGTTGAGCAGGCAATCGGGACGCATGAGGTCAAACAGCTGACCAGCTTCAGCGGGGTGACCGTGCAGGATAGCGTGCGTGATACCCAGAGTGCTTTCCGAGTAGAACTGGCTGGGCTGGAAAAGAATAAGGATGCCCTCCAGGATGCTTACGATTTGGCCATGCAGAATCTCGAAACAGAGAAGCGAAATCTGGCAGTCCTCAAGTTCCCGGAGAAATCCAGCGGCGTTGGCTCCGTGGTAAAATACGCAGTTCTAGGCGCGATCCTTGGAATTGTTGTGGTGGTGGGCTGCGCTACGGTGCGGTTTATTTCCGGCGGGAAGGCCAGCTCCGCCGGTGAGCTGTGCCGGTACAGCGGCGTCCCGGTGCTGGGGCGTCTCGCGGGCGAGGCGACCCAGAAACAGAAGGGGCTGGATGCTTGGCTCAATAAACTGGAGCGGCGTCCCAACGGAGGCGAGAACGAAGAGACCATCCGTCTGATCGCCGCGCTGGTGCGCAATCTGGAGCCGGACGCCGAAACGGTTCTGCTCACCGGCGATCTCCCTGCGGAGCAGATGCAGGCGCTGTGCGGCAAATTGCAGGCCTCGCCGGGCATGAGCGGCAAAAAGGTCACGGCGTCGGCGTGCGTTTTGAGTTCCGCCCAGGCGGTGGAGCAGGTCGTCGCCTCGGATGTGGTCCTCCTGGTCGCTGACTGCACCCGGACCTGCATTGTCGATTTCCAGATGCAAAGCGATAGAATTCAGAAGCTGGGCAAGAAGGTGCTTGGCTGCGTTGTTTTCGAGTAAATACAATGAAACGCCGGATAAGGCCAAGGGGGTTCCCGGGCCTTATCCGGCATTTTTGATAAAAGGAACCGCCCAAAGAAAAAGAAAGCGCCGGATTGTCAGCGCGGGGAAAGCGTGATATAATGTCCCCAATACTGCCAGTGAAAGGTTGAAGTCAATGAAAGCAGAGCGAGAATTCCCCCGGTTCGTCATCACCCCCAAGGGCACCCGTTGGGTGGAGCAGGGGCACCCCTGGATCTATGCGGACGAAGTCGTCCGGGAGGAGGGGACATGCGAAAACGGCGCCCTGGTGGACGCCGTCAGCGAAAAAGGGAAATATCTTGGCACGGGTTTTGTCAGCCGCCAGAGCAAGATCCGGGTGCGGCTGATCTCCCGCAACGCCAACGACCGCTTCGACGAGGCCTTCTGGCAGCGCCGTATTCAGTACGCCTGGGCGTACCGCAAAACCGTCATGGCAGGCGATACCTCCTGCTGCCGCATCATCTTCGGCGAGGCCGACGGCTTCCCAGGGCTGACGGTGGACCGCTTCTCCGATATCTTGGTCACCCAGACCCTGTCCGCCGGAATGGAAAAAATCAAACACCTGTTGTTCCCCCTGCTGGTGCAGGCGCTGCGCCAGGACGGCGAAACGATCCGCGGCGTTTTTGAGCGCAACGACGTGGCCATCCGGGAGCTGGAGGGCCTGGAGCAGAACAAGGGCTGGTTCAATCTCGGCGAACCCTTCCCGGATACCGTCACGGAGATCTGCGAAAATGGAATTTTTTACCGGGTAGACGTGGAAAACGGCCAGAAAACCGGTTTTTTCCTGGACCAGAAGTATAACCGCCTGGCCGTTGCCCGGCTGGCAAGGGGACGCCGGGTGCTGGACTGCTTTACCCACACCGGCTCTTTCGCCCTGAATGCCGCCCTGGGCGGGGCGGAGCATGTTATGGCGGTGGATATTTCCGCCTCCGCCATCGAAATGGCCCGGGCCAATGCCCGGCGCAACGGCCTGGCGGATCGGATGGACTTCCTGGTGGCCGATGTATTCGACCTGCTGCCGGAGCTGGCAGCCAAGGGAAAGTCCCCCTATGATTTCATTATCCTGGACCCGCCCGCCTTTACCAAGTCCCGCAGGACCGTGGACAGCGCCCAGCGGGGGTATAAGGAGATCAATCTGCGCGCCCTGCGGCTCCTGCCCCGCGGCGGTTACTTTGCCACCGCGTCGTGCAGCCACTTCATGCCCTCGGAGCAGTTCGTCCGTATGCTCCGCAGCGCGGCCCTGGACGCCGGGGTGGAGCTTCGTCAGATCGAGGCCCGCCAGCAGGCCCCCGACCATCCCATCCTCTGGAACGTCCCGGAAACTGATTACCTGAAATTCTACCTCTTCCAGGTGGTTTGAACCAAGCTTGCTGCCCCCTTTGGGGGAAGTGCCGCGAAGCGGCAAAGGGGGTGTCGTTGGTATTTTTGAGCTATTCCCATTCACCGAACAACACCCCCTCAGTCAGCCCGTTCGGGCTGCCAGCTCCCCCACCGGGGAGCCAAGGTCATGCTCTTTTTTCTGCCTTTTGGTGCACGGCCTCGGTGCCGGCTTCCAGGGCGGTGGAGTAGTACCAGCACTTGTATTCAATGAATTCCAGCGTTTTTTGCAGTTGGCTGATCTGCTCCTCTACGGATTTTCTGCGCTCGACGAACATGTCATAGCGCTGCTGCAAGGTGGCGTCGCCCTGCTGCACCCAGACGATGAACTGCTGGATATCGCGGATGGGCATGTTGGTGCGCTTGAGGCACTCGATCATGCTCAGCATTTTGATATCGTCCTCGGAAAAGCTGCGGTAGCCCGATTCCGTCCGCTTCATATACGGGAGCATCCCCTGCCTGTCATAGTACCGAATGGTGCTGGCAGGCAGGTTCATTTTTTCGGAGACCTCTTTGATGCTGTACATAAAATTTCCTCCCAGGGGGTTGACTTTAAACTTTACTTTAATGTTATACTAATTGTAGACAAAAGTCAAGGAGGTTTTTCCATGGAATATCGGCAGCTTCCCCACGGAAACGAACGGGAAAAATTTGGCGTTCTCGGCCTTGGTATGGGCAACATCCAGCATACGCCCCCGGCACAGATCGAGGCCATCATCCGCAAAGCCATCGAAAACGGCATCAATTTCTTTGACCTCTGCGCCGGCGGCGCGGTGTATGAGCCCTTTGGCCGGGCGATCCGGGGCCAGCGGGACAAGGTCTTTCTCCAGGTGCACTTCGGCGCGGTCTACGACGAAAAGGGCGAATACGGCTGGTGCCGGGATTTTGACACCATCCGCAAAACCTTCGCCTGGGAGCTGAAGACCCTGGGCACGGACTATGTGGATTTCGGCTTCCTGCACTGTGTGGACGAGCAGGAGGACTTCGACAAGCTGATCGAGATCGGCCTGGTGGACTACCTGAAGGAGCTGAAGGCCCAGGGCGTCGTGCACCACATCGGCTTCTCCTCCCACACCCCCAGCGTGGCCAACCGCATTCTGGATACCGGCCTGATCGACATGATGATGTTCTCCATCAACCCTGCCTACGATTTTGAGAAGGGGGACGAGCTGGGCATCGGCAGCGTGAAAGAGCGTTTCGACCTGTTCAAGCGCTGCAAGCGGGAGGGCGTGGGCATCTCCGTGATGAAGCCCTTCTTCGCCGGTCAGCTGCTGCAGGCGGATCAGTCGCCCTTTGGCGTGGCCCTCAGCCGCAGCCAGTGCCTGCAATACGCCATCGACCGCCCCGGCGTGCTGGTGGCCGTTCCCGGCGTGCAGACCATGGAGCAGTTGGACGAGCTGCTGGAGTTCCCCCGGGCCACCGAGCAGGAGCGGGATTATTCCATTATCGGCTCCTTCACCGCCGATACCGTTTCCGGCACCTGCGTCTATTGTAACCATTGCCAGCCCTGCCCGGCGGGCATCGATATCGGCCTGGCGAACAAATATTATGACCTGGCCTTGGCAGGCGACCGCATCGCCGCCAACCATTATGACAAGCTCTCCACCAAGGCGGACGCCTGCCTGCAATGCGGCCACTGTGAAAGCCGCTGCCCCTTCGGCGTGGAGCAGATGACCCGTATGACCAAAATCGCGGAATACTTCGGCGCTTAAAGAACAGGAGGAGAAACAGATGTATACCAATGAATTCCAGAATCTGAGCCTTTCCGGCCTGGGCATGGGCTGCATGCGCCTGCCCGACCTGGGCAAGTACAGCGACGTGGACCAGAGCGCCGTGGAGCAAATGGTGGCCTATGCCATGGAGCAGGGCGTCAATTACTATGACACCGCCTGGGGCTACCACGACGGCAATTCCGAGCCGTCCATCGGCCAGGCCCTTTCCGCCTATCCCAGGGACAGCTTCTGCCTCACCACCAAGTTTCCCGGCTACGACCTGAGCAATATGGGCAAGGTGGAGGAGATTTTCGAGGCCCAGCTGAAGCGCTGCGGGGTGGAGTATTTTGACTTCTACCTCTTCCATAACGTGTGCGAGATGAACATCGACGCCTACCTGGACCCCAAGTACAAGACCTATGAATACCTGATGGAGCAGAAGCGCAATGGCCGCATCCGCCATCTGGGCTTCTCTGCCCACGGTAATCTGGAGACCATGCAGCGCTTCCTGGACGCCTACGGTAAGGACATGGAGTTCTGCCAGATTCAGCTGAACTGGCTGGATTGGAACTTCCAGAACGCCAAGGCCAAGGTGGAGCTGCTGAACCGCTATGGTCTTCCCATCTGGGTCATGGAGCCGCTGCGCGGCGGCAGCCTGTGCAAGCTCCCTCAAGAGCAGGAGCAGAAGCTGCTGGCCCTCCACCCGGATTGGACGCTGCCCCAGTGGGCTTTCCGCTTCCTCCAGGGCATCCCCGGCGTGACCATGATCCTGTCCGGCATGTCCAGCTTTGAGCAGATGAAGGATAATATCGCCACCTTCCAGACCCGCCGCCCCCTCACCCAGGCGGAGCGGGACACCCTGCTGGATATCGCCCGGGAGATGACCTCCAAGAACACCCTGCCCTGCACCGGCTGCCGCTACTGCACCACCCATTGCCCCCAGGGCCTGAATATCCCCTGGCTGATCGAGCTGTATAACGAGCATATCTATTCCGGCGGCGGCTTTATCGCTCCCATGGCCCTCAGCGCCCTGGACGAAAGCCAGAAGCCCACCGCCTGCCTGGGCTGCCGCTCCTGTGAGCAGGTCTGCCCCCAGGGCATCAAGATCAGCGAAATGATGGCGGACTTCGCCGAAAAGCTGAAATGAGCGCGTTGGAAGAAAATAAGCTGGGCACGGAGCGGGTCAGCAGGCTGGTGGGCGCTCACGGCATCGACAACGGACTGATCCCCATTGTCGCATACAACTACGGCGTGTCGAATAAAAGCGGCGATGAAAGCGCGGCAAAGCGCGTTTCGGACGCGGTAAAGTGGGCGCTGATCTTCAGCGTGCTGTTCTATCTGGTGTTCTTTGGGGTGCTGGAGCTTGCGCCGGGGGCAGTCCTGGGCATCTTTGACGCATCCGACCATATGCTGCGGATCGGTACCCCGGCGCTGCGCGTTATGGCCCTGGCCTGGCTGGCAAGCATCCCGGCGCTGGTGATGTCGGCGGGCTTGCAGGGGCTGTCCATGGGAATGAGCAGCATGGTCGTAACAATGGCAAGGCAGGCGTTGCTGCCGCTGATTTTATGGGAGATACCCGGACTTTCCGTGATTTTACACAAAGGGGGCTATTGACTTTTTGACGGTTTGCGGCTAGTATTATGGCAGAAAGGATGATTGCAGCATGCGCGAATACCAGCTTGGCGCCATCGAAAGTCAGTTCGCGGACCTCGTTTGGGAAAATGAGCCGATCACGGCGGCGGACCTGGCCAGAAGATGCGAGGATGTTTTTCACTGGAAGAAGACCACGGCCTATACCGTGCTTAAGCGCCTGAGCAACAAGGGGCTGTTTGAGACCAACGGAGGCGTCGTCACCTCCCGGATCACCCGGCAGGATTTCTATTCCAACCAGAGCCGGGAATATGTGGATTCCCATTTCGGCGGGGACTTTCCTTCGTTCCTTGCCGCCTTTACCGCCAAGAAGCGGCTGACCGCCAAGGAGGTCGCCGCGCTGCGGAAAATTGTCGCGGAATATCCCGCGGAGGGGGAAGAGGAAGCATGAATGCCCTGTTTTCCCGAATGCTGACCATGTGTCTGGCCGCCGGATGGATGGTACCCGCCCTGTGCTTGCTGCGGCTGGTCCTCTCCCGGTGCCCCAGGCGGTACGTTGTGCTGCTGTGGGGCATGGTGGCCCTGCGGCTGCTCTGCCCGGTGACGGTGAAGAGCCGCCTCAGCCTGGTGCCCCGAGGGTTGCCTTCCGTCCCTGCCGCGCTTCCGCTGTGCGCGGCCTGGCTGACGGGGGTGGCCATTATGCCGCTCTGGGGCGGCATTCGTCTGTACCGTCTGCGCAGGAAACTGGCGGAGGCGGTATGGTGGAAGGAAAATGTGTGGCGGTGCGACCATTTGCCTGCACCCTTTGTGATGGGCTTCGTCCATCCCAGGATTTACCTGCCCTCCGACTTGCAGCCGGAGGATGCCGCGCTGGTGCTGGCCCACGAGCGCGCCCATATCCGGCGGGGCGATACCGTCTGGAAGGCGCTGGCCTATGTGCTGCTGAGCGTGTATTGGTATCATCCGCTGCTGTGGCTGGCCTATTGGCTGTTCTGCCAGGACGTGGAGCTGGCCTGCGACGAGAAGGTAGTGTCGGAGTTGACCCCGGCGGAGCGCCGCCGGTATGCCGGACTGATGATCACCTGCGCTGCGCCCAATGCGCCGGTGCCCGGCTTCGGCAGCCATGGGCTGAAAACCAGAATTCACGCCGTTCTGTGCTATCGCAAGCCGCCCAGATGGGCGACCCCGGTGTTCCTGGCGGCGCTAGTGGTGGCCTCGGTCTGCTTCCTGACGGATGCCCGGCCCGCCTATTCTCCGTCCGTCCACTCGGCGGCGGACCAGTTCTTCCAGGAGCTGACCGCCATCGCGGCAGTGATAGAATAAAAGCCGAAGCCACCGTGCGAAAAAAGTCGTGCGGTGGTTTCGTTCTTTTTACTTGACAAAAGCTTCTACATTTCGTAGAATTATGGTAGCTCTACGGGTGTAGAAGGATAAATTTAACACATTTTTAGAAAGGGAATGAAAGAATGAAGAATCACGCTTGCAAAAAATTTGTCTGCCTCCTTTGCGCCGTCCTGCTTATGGCAGCGGCAGTGGTGCCCGCTTATGCGGATGATGATTCCATCTCGGTCAGTTCCAACCCCGTCACCGACGGCAAAACCTGCAGCTCCTGCGGCCTAAACTCCATGGTCCCCACCGGGGCAACGAGGACGGAAAAAACACAGGTGTACATGACGGCGTGCCCGAATACAGGCTACGCGACAACACCGCACTATCACACGATTGAGACAACTTACGCAACTTATGTGTGCACCAATTGCGGCAGCTGGGGCGAAATGGTGATCAGTAGATCAAATACATGCCCGATTCCTTGAGAAAAGAGACGATGAAAAGCCTGCGGCGGCTGGCGGTGGCGACGATGATATTCCTGCTGGCGCTGGGCTGTGGATCCTGGGTGACAGCGGAGGAGCCAGAGACTGTGCTTTGGGTGGTCACGGAAAGAACCCAGGAGATGGAGATGAACAGAATCGTTCAGGAGGTAATAGAGGAATTCTCTTGGAAACACCCCAACGTATCCTTCAATCTGGAAATTCTCCCTGTTGGTGACCGGGATCGTGCCCGACGTACAGAGAAACTGCAAGAGCTGATGGAGAGGGGTGAGGGGCCGGATATTTTCCTTTTACCAACAAAATCCTTTGCGAGTCAGGGAATGAGGAACAAAGGAATCGAGCCGCTGATCACGAGTGTCCCCTATGCCATGCGTCAGGGCGATTTTTTGGATATTTCCCAGTATTACGATAAAGACGAAGCACTGGGCAAGGATGGCCTTCAGCAGATAGTAATGGATGCTGGCTGTGTGGAAGGCAAACGTTTCTTGCTGCCAATATGCTTTAATCTGAATTCCAGTTTTTTCCTGTCAAGTGATGTGAATTCGGAGCTTCAGGCGGACATGACTGTTTCAGAAGTAATGGACTATGTCATTCGCTCCGATGATTCTTTACTTGCCAAGATACTAACTGCAAATTCGGCTGCAATGTATCGCCCAGAAATGGTCTTTTCCAGTCTGATTGACTATGACACTGGCAAGATAACCCTCTCATTTAACGAGGCAGAGGAGTTCTTTGACCGTTTTCAGAAGTTGCGCGAAATGGCAAACGAGGACGACATGGAAGGGTATGTGTCAGGCAGTTCGACGATTTGGGGATACGTTAAGACACCTGCCTCGAAGCGTACATTGTACCCGTGTTATCTGGAGGGGTTGCCCCATGTGATGTCACTCCATGGAATTTCTGAACTGGAGGACAAGGAGCTTACCGCCATTCCTCTGCGTGCTGCTGATGGTACAGTAACAGCGATGATAAATTACTACGGCGCAATCGGTGCAGATTGCAAAAGCCCGAGGACGGCCTATGAGTTCTTGCGGATGTTCTTACTCTCAGAGTACCAATGGCAGATAGGAGAAACCGATAATCTGCTCTTGGACGGCTGGCCCGTCCGGGTCAAGGGTTCAGTGGAGGCAATGTGGGAGCAAATTTGCAATAACATTGATTCCCAGAAGGTCCGCAGTCAGTTGGAGAATTTAGGTGCGTCCGACGCGTGGATAACCGACATTACTGACCAGATCACCCGCGCCGAGTTCCGCGTCGAGATATATCTTGCAAACTCGCTGGAACAGATGAGCGTATCGAAATGAAACAAAAATCACCCGGAAATGCACGTGTGAACTGCCCCCCATTTGTTAGACAGTATGATATACTATCTAGCAAGTGGGGTGT
>USEU01000067.1 GCA_900553805.1 uncultured Eubacteriales bacterium | reverse complement strand
TGGGGCAAAAAGACGGCTGCGGCTCGCAGACACAATTGCGCGGTGTTGCCTAAGAGATTGGAATGATGGAAATTGAAAAACCTATCCGTCTACCTGAAACGGTACACGGCACAGAGCATCCTGGCCCCGCTGTTCAAGCTGCTGGAGGTGGTGTTCGATCTGCTGGTGCCCCTGGTCGTGGCGCGGATGATCAACCTCGGCGTGGGCAACAACGACCGGGGCGTGCTGACGCAGTGCTTTTTTATTCTGATCGGCATGGCGCTGCTGGGGCTTGCGTGCAGCATCACGGCGCAGCTCTTTGCCGCCAGAGCCAGCACGGGCTTTGCGGCGGACCTGCGCCAGGCGGTGTTTGACCACATCCAGCGTTTTTCCTTTACGGAGCTGGATACCCTGGGCGCGGACACCATGATCACCCGCCTGACCACGGACATCAACCAGGTGCAGACCGGTGTGAACATGGGCCTGCGGCTGCTGCTGCGCAGCCCCTTCGTGGTGTTTGGCGCTCTTGTCATGGCCTTCACCATCAATACAAAATGCGCGCTGATCTTCGCGGCGGCCATCCCGGTGCTGCTTATCGTGGTGTTTGCCATCATGCTGGTGAGCATCCCCCTGTTCAAAAAATCCCAGGTGGCCCTTGACCGGGTGACCTGCCTGACCCGGGAAAATCTCACCGGCGTAAGGGTCATCCGGGCGTTCTGCCGGGAGCGGCAATCCGTGGAGGAGTTCGACGGGAGCAATCAGGCCCTCACCCGGCTCAATGAGTTTGTGGGACGGATCTCCGCGCTGCTGAATCCTCTGACCTATGTGCTCATCAACATTGCGGCGGTGTTCCTCATCGACCGGGCGGCAGTGCAGGTGAACATCGGCAATATTGCCCAGGGCGACGTGGTGGCGCTGAACAACTACATGCTCCAGATCATTGTGGAGCTGATCAAGCTGGCCTCCCTGATCATCACCCTGACCAAATCCCTGGCCTGCGCCGGGCGGGTATCTGCGGTGCTGGCGCAGAAGCCCAGCATGACCTACGCCGATCAGGAAGCGCCTCAGGGCAGCGGCGAGAATGCGGTCAGCTTTGACCATGTGACCTTTACCTATCAGAATGCCGGCGCGCCCAGCCTGACGGATATCAGCTTCCAGGCAAAGAAGGGGCAGACCATCGGCATCATCGGCGGTACGGGCAGCGGCAAATCCACCCTGGTCAGCCTGATCCCCCGATTCTATGACCCTCAGGAGGGCACGGTATGCCTGAACGGTGTAAACGTCATGGACGAGAGCCGGGCGGCGCTGTGCGGCAAGGTGGGTGTGGTGCAGCAGCGGGCGGTGCTTTTCCAGGGCAGCATCCGGGATAACCTCCGCTGGGGCAATGAAAATGCCAGCGACAGTGCGCTGTGGGAGGCGCTGACCGCCGCCCAGGCGAAGGAGGTCGTGGAGGGCAAGCCCGGTCAGCTGGACTTCCAGCTGGAGCAGGGCGGACGGAACCTGTCCGGCGGCCAGAAGCAGCGGCTGTCCATCGCCCGGGCGCTGGTGAAGAAGCCGGAGGTCCTCATTCTGGACGACAGCTCCAGCGCCCTGGACTTCGCCACCGACGCGGCCCTGCGCAAGTCCATCCGAAATCTGGGCTATCCCGTGACCACCTTCCTGGTGTCCCAGCGCATTGCGTGCATCCAGCAGGCCGACCAGATCTTGGTGCTGGACAATGGCCATCTGGCCGACTGCGGCACCCATGAGGCGCTGCTGAAGGACTGCAAACTGTATCAGGAGATATTCGATTCCCAGTTCCCCGGCGAGCGGCTGGCGGCAAAGGAGGCGGGTAAACAATGAAAAAGGCAAATGGAAACGGCCAGACCATGAAAAAGCTGTGGGACCGCATTGCCCGCTACCGGGTGCTGCTGCTTCTGAGCATTGTGCTGGCGGCGGCGACGGTGGTATTGCAGCTGTACGTGCCCATTCTCTTTGGCGATGCCATTGACAACATCGTGGCAGAGCATCGGGTGGATTTTGGGAAGGTGCAAATATTCCTGGGGCGCGTGGTGCTGTTTGCGGTGCTTTCCGGCGTCACCGGCTGGGTGATGAGCGTTATCAACAACCGGGTGGTGTATCGGGTGGTGGAGGACATCCGCTCCCAATCCATCCGCCATATCCAAAAGCTGCCCCTGAGCTATCTTGACCAGCACGCCTCCGGCGATATCGTCAGCCGGGTCATTGCGGATGCGGACATTCTGTCCGACGGTCTGCTGTTGGGCTTTACCCAGCTGTTTTCCGGCGTGGTGACCATTGGGGTGACGCTGGTGTTCATGTTCTCCAAAAATTTCTGGATCACCCTGCTGGTCATCTGCCTGACCCCCCTGAGCTTCTGGGTGGCAAAAATCATTTCCTCCCACTCCTATGGCATGTTCCGCAAGCAAAGCGAGGCCCGGGGCAAGCAGACGGCACTGATCGAGGAGATCATCGGCAATCAGAAGGTCGTCCGCGCCTATGGCTACGAGGAGCGGGCTTCGGCACGGTTTGCGGCGGTGAACAAGGAATTGAAAGAGTACAGCGCCCAGGCCATTTTTTACAGCAGCCTGACAAATCCCTGCACTCGCTTTGTAAACAACGTCATCTATGCCGGAGTCGCGCTGGTGGGCACGCTGCTGATCCCCGGCGGAGCGCTGACCGTGGGCGGCCTGTCCGTGCTGCTGTCCTACGCCAACCAGTATATGAAGCCCTTCAACGATATCAGCTCCGTCATCACGGAGATGCAGAATGCCCTGGCCTGCGCCTCCCGGCTGTTTGCCCTGCTGGAGGAGCCGGAGGAGTGCGCCGACGCCGACGGGGAGATCACGCACCGGGAGGGACGCGTGGAGATCAAGGATGTCAGCTTCAGCTATGACAAGTCCCGCCGCCTGATCGAGCATTTCGATCTGAATGTGAAGCCCGGTATGCGGGTGGCCATCGTCGGCCCCACCGGCTGCGGCAAGACCACCTTTATCAATCTTCTCATGCGGTTTTACGATGTGGACGGCGGCGAGATCCGGGTGGACGGCCAGGAGATCCGCACCCTCTCCCGTCATGCGCTGCGCTCCGGCTTCGGCATGGTGCTGCAGGACAGCTGGATGAAGCAGGGAACCGTCCGGGAGAACATTGCCTTCGGCAAGCCCGACGCCACCGACGAGGAGATCATCCGCGCCGCCAAGGAGGCCCACAGCTGGGAGTTTATCCGGCGGCTGCCCAATGGGCTGGACACCGTGCTGTATGAGGACAGCATCAGCGGCGGACAAAAGCAGCTCCTGTGCATCACCCGTGTGATACTGACCCTGCCGCCCATGCTGATTCTGGACGAGGCGACCTCCAGCATCGATACCCGCACGGAGGTGCTGATCCAGGAGGCCTTCGATAAGCTCATGGAGGGCCGCACCAGCTTTGTGGTGGCCCACCGGCTGAGCACCATCCGCAATGCGGACCTGATTCTGGTGATGCGCGACGGCAAGATCATCGAGCAGGGCAGCCACGAGGAGCTGCTGGCCAAGGGCGGCTTCTACCACACCCTGTATAGCAGCCAGTTCCAGAAGGCGTAAAAGAAATACAGCCTCCGGGCAGACCATGAAAAGCGTCCAAAACAGCAGCAGGCATTCGGCCGAACCTCCGAATGCCTGCTGCTTGATTCAATTTACCAGTCGGAATCCCAGTCGGTGTCGCCGCTGTCCCAGGAGTCGTCGCTGCCCCAGTCGTAGTCGCTGTCGTCATCGTTGTTCCATTGCTTGGTGGCGTCCTTGTAGGTGTCGGTGTCCTCGAAGTCGCTGAACTGGGTGGAGGCGTCCCAGGTGGGGGTAAAGTAGAAGTCCTCGGCCAGGGAGGGATGGTGCAGGGCCTCCGGCACGGCGTCCATGTCCACGGAGCGCCACTCGTCGTCCTCGCCGTCGTAGGCATACCAGCCGTCGAAATAGTAGTCGCCCAGGTGGTAGAGGATATCGTCCTCCACCTGATAGTAGCCCCTGCTGATGCGCTGGGAGGCATTGTGATCCCGGTAGAAGAGCGTCTCGGCGAAGTCGGAAACGCCATACCGGCTCTTGTAGTTTTCTGACAGGAAGGCATCCGCCGCCAGGGATGAATGCCGCAGCTCCGCGGGCAGGTCGGAGAAGTCCGCCTCCTCCCACTGGCCGGTGTACACGAACCAGCCCTCGTTATAGCTGCCCGGCAGATGGTAATAACAGAGCCCGTCGGCGGTGTAATACCCCTCCTGGATCTGCAGCCCTGCCTCCAGGTCCCGGGCATACGCGCTGTCGCTGAAATCTCCGCAGGGCAGGCTCTGCGCCCAGTCGGACTGGACGAAGTATTCCTTGGCCTGCTTTTTGGTCTCCAGCGCGGCGGGCACACTGCTGTAACCCAGCGGTCCCTGCCAGTCGTCCTGGGCATCGTCGTAATAGAACCAGTTCAGGTCGCCGTAGCTTCTGGTGCTGTAATAATAGCTGGTGTCGTCGTAGAAATAATAGCCGCCGCTGGGGTCATTGCGGCTCAGAAAGGTGCCCAGCACCAAAATAAACGCGATCAGCACCGCAAAGCCGCCCACCACCAGCAGGGCAAGCGCCGCCAGGTTTCCCAGGCAGCCGGAGGTCTTTTTCCCGCTGGTGCCGGTGGACGCGGGAGATGCGGTCCCCTTTTTGGCGCTGTTCATCTTCTGCTGGGTGATCTCCTGCTTCAGGCGCTGGAACAGCTCATTGACGGCATAGGCCTCGTCCGTGCCCCGGTAGCGCACCGCCCGCTCGCCGGAGGCCTTGTTTTTATAGACGATGTAGTTGCCGGTCTCTTCCTCGTAGTAGATGCCGAAGGCACGGGGTTCCGTATAGTCCTCACCGATGAAGAACCGGGTCACAGTATAGGGGGGCAGGCCCTTGCTCTCGTACCACTGCTTCAGCTGCTCGATGGTCAGGGGCTGGTCGCCGCTGGAGCGGCGGACATTGGGGTTGGGCGCGCCGCAATTGGGGCAGGCCTCCACGGTGTCGTTCATTATGCTGCCGCAGAACTCACACTTTATCTTCAAATCGCATAGCCTCCTTTGACGGATCGCCTTTTGGGGTCATTGTATCATATCTCTTCCCCAAAGGAAAGAGCGCAGGTGGAAGAAATTTACAAATTATTGATTTTTCTCCCTCTGTCAGCCCTTGACCTTGGTTTTTCCTCTGATATAATGGAACAATATGCAAAAGGGGGATTCACATGTCTCGCAAACCAAAGCCCAAAAGAAATCCGCTCTATCAGAACAAGACCACCCTCACCGTGTACCTGGTGCTGCGGGCGCTGGTCATTTTCGTGCTGGTGCGCTCCGTGCTGCGGCGGGAATACCAGAGCGTTTTCCTGTGCGCCCTGTCGCTTTTCCTGATGGTGCTGCCCAGCATCGTCGCCCGCAGGCTGAAGGTGGTGCTGCCCAGCACGCTGGAGGTCATCATCCTGCTGTTCATTTTCGCGGCGGAAATTCTTGGGGAGATCAACAGCTTCTACATCCGGGTGCCCAACTGGGACACCATGCTGCACACCATCAACGGCTTCCTGTGCGCCGCCATCGGCTTCTGCCTGGTGGATATGCTGAACCGCAACGACCGCTTCTCCTTCAAGCTCTCGCCGCTGTATCTGGCCCTTGTCGCCTTCTGCTTCTCCATGACGGTGGGGGTGCTGTGGGAGTTCCTGGAATTTGCCGGTGACCAGCTGCTGGGGCTGGATGCCCAGAAGGATACGGTGGTGCACGCCATCCACTCCGTCGATCTGGATCCCACCCGCACCAATACCGTGGTGCACATCCGGGACATTGCCGACACCATCATCGTCCACTCCGACGGCACCCAGGAGCCCCTGGGTCTGGGCGGCTATCTGGATCTGGGCATCATCGACACCATGAAGGATCTGTTTGTCAATTTCATCGGCGCGGTGGTATTCTCCACCATCGGCTACTTCTACGTCAAGCACAAGGGCAAAGGAAAGGTCGCCACCCGATTCATCCCCAAGGTGGAGTACCCGGCAGAGCCGGAGGAATAAGCAAAAGCTGCCCCTGCCGAACGGCAGGGGCAGTCGGACATATAAGGGGATTTAGGCAGCGCCACACAATTTGGCAAGAAGCCTCAGCCAGGATTTTTGCCTCAATTCAAAGTTTGGAAAACGAAGGAATACTGTATGTATTTCTCGTTTTTCAAACTGAAGAAGTGGGGCAAAAAGACGGCTGAGGCTCGCAGACACAATTGTGCGGTGTTGCCTTTACTTGGTGCCGAAGATGCGGTCGCCGGCGTCGCCCAGGCCGGGGACGATGTAGGCGTTCTCATTCAGCTTTTCATCCAGGGCGGCCAGGTAGATCTCCACATCGGGATGGGCCTTCTGGACGGCGGCCACGCCCTCGGGCGCGCCGATGATGTTCATCATAATGATGTTCTTGCAGCCGTGCTGCTTCAGGAAATTGATGGCAGCCACCGCACTGCCGCCGGTGGCCAGCATGGGATCGACCACGTAGACCTGGCGGGACTCGATGTCCTCGGGCAGCTTGCAGTAGTATTCCACAGGCTTGTGGCTGGCGGGGTCGCGGTACAGACCGATATGGCCGATCTTCGCGGAGGGGATCAGGGCAACCATGTTATCCACCATGCCCAGGCCGGCCCGCAGGACGGGAACGATCGCCAGCTTCTTACCGGCCAGCATCTTGCACTTGGCGGTGGTGATGGGGGTCTCCACATCCACTTCCTTGACGGGGAGGTTGCGGGTCGCCTCGTAGCACATCAGTCCGGCAATTTCGCCGACCAGCTCACGGAATTCCTTCACGCTGGTATCCTTGCTGCGCAGGATCGCCAGCTTGTGCTGAATCAGGGGATGATCCAATACGTGTACTTCTGCCATCTTTTACTCTCCTTTTTGTTGATTCTGCATTCTTTCGTTTCGTTCCCGTTCAGCCTGGCTCAGGCGGAGATAATTGGGAGTCAGGCCCGCAGCGTCGGTGCATTCGCCGGAAGGCAGCATCCGCTGCGCCTCCAGCGCCACGCCGACGGCGCGCTGGTGCATCCGATGCTCCGGGGGAAGTACCAGAGCAGGGAGCATTTCCGACAAAGCATTATAGCACAAAATGCTCCCGTCTCCAACCAAAAAAATCGGCCCGGCAAGATTTTTTACATCCTCCGCCAAATCCCGGAGAGAAATGGCCCGGTCATCCCGGATTCTTGTGTATTTTCCACAATCCACATGGAACAGCGCATTGTATACCTGCCCTCTTCTGGCGTCCATCACCGGGCAGACATAGCCCTGCCACGCCCCCAGCCCCACCGCCATGGCGGCCAGCGTGCTGACGCCGCAGCAGGGAAGCTCCGCGCCCCAGGCAAGTCCCTTGGCCGCCGCCACGCCGATGCGCACGCCGGTGAAGGAACCGGGGCCGTTGGCCACCGCCACCGCGCCCAGCTGGGAAACGGCGATGCCGCACTGCTCCAGCAGCTCCTGGGCCATGACCATCAGGGTCTGGCTGTGGGTCAGGCCGGTGTTCTGGTAGCTCTCGCCCAGAAGTTTCCCGTCATGCATCAACGCCACCGAAGCAGCCTTGGCAGAGGTCTCAAAGGCCAATATCAGCATTGCCGTTTCCTCCCCTGATCTCAATGTCCCTTGTATTTTCATCCACCTTGGAGATGGCCACGGTGAGCGCTCCCTCCATGGCGTCGCGCACATTTTCGCTCCACTCCACGGCACACACGCCGCCGCGCTCCAGATAGTCCTCCCAGCCAATGTCCCACAGGTCGTCGGAGGAGGAAAGGCGGTACATGTCAAAATGGAACAGCGGCAGCCGCCCGCCCAGGTATTCGTTGACGATGGTATAGGTGGGGCTGGTCACCGGCTCCCGGTAGCCCAGGCCCCGGGCCAGGCCCCGGGTGAAGGCGGTCTTGCCCGCGCCCAGGTCGCCGGTATAGGCGATGACCGTGCCGGGCCGCAGCTGCTGTGCCAGCGCTGCCCCCAGCTGCTCCGTTTCTTCGGGGGAATGGGTGATATAATGCATGTTTCTTCCCTTACTTTGAATGCTTCAGTTTTTCCGCCTGGTCAGCAGCGGCCAGAGCGTTGATCAGCTCGTCCAGGTCGCCGTCCATCACGGAATCGATCTTATACAGCGTCAGGCCGATGCGGTGATCGGTGACCCGGCCCTGGGGAAAATTGTAGGTGCGGATGCGCTCGTTGCGCATGCCGGAGCCAACCTGGCTGCGGCGCAGGCCGGTGATCTCGCTGTCCAGCCGCTCCTGCTCCTGCTCATAGAGCTTGGAGGCCAGCATGCGCATGCACTTCTCCCGGTTCTGCACCTGGCTGCGCTCCTCCTGGCAGGATACCACAATGCCCGACGGCTTGTGGATCAGCCGGACGGCGGAGCTGGTCTTGTTGACGTGCTGGCCGCCCGCGCCGGAGGCACGGTAGACCTGCATCTCGATATCGGCAGGATTGATCTGCACGTCCACCTCTTCCATCTCCGGCAGCACCGCCACTGTGGCGGTGGAGGTGTGCACCCGGCCGCCGGACTCGGTTTCCGGCACCCGCTGGACCCGGTGGACGCCGGACTCGTACTTCATCCGGGAGTAGGCCCCCCGGCCATTGATAACGAAGTCCGCCTCCTTCACGCCGCCCAGCTCGGTATCGTTATAGTTCATCAGCTCGATGCTCCAGCCCTTGGCGGCGGCGTACATGGAATACATGCGGAACAGGCTGTGGGCAAACAGGGCGCTCTCCTCCCCGCCCACACCGCCGCGGATCTCCACGATGACGCTCTTGTCGTCGTTGGGGTCCTTGGGCAGCAGGAGGATCTGCAATTGATCGTACAGCTCCTCCTTCCGTGCCTTGGCATGGGCATAGGTCTCCTGGCAAAGCTCCTTCATCTCCGGCTCCGCCATCAGCTCCTGGGCCTCCGCCATGTCCCGCTCCGCCTGGCGGTAAGCGCGGTACGCCTCCACAACGGGCTCCAGCTCGTTCTTCTCCCGCAGCATGGCGGCGGCGCGCTTGGGGTCGCTGTAAAAACCAGGCTGCTCGGACTTGGCGCACAGCTCCTCGTACCGGCTGGATACGGCCTCCAGTTTGTCTAGCATTCCATTCTCCTTACGGTCAGATTATACGTGCGCTTCCTTTTCCAGGGCCATCACCTTGTCGATGCGCCGCTGGTGGCGCTCCCCGTGGGAAAAGGCGGTATCCAGCCAGGTATCCACGATCTCCAGGGCCAGGCCCTCGCCCACAATGGCCGCACCCAGGGCCATCATATTGGTATCGTTGTGCTCCCGGGTCAGCCGGGCAGACATCAGGTCGCTGAGCTGGGCGCAGCGGATGCCCTTGACCTTATTGGCGGTGATCGCCACGCCGATGCCGGTGGTGCACAGCACAATGCCCCGCTGGCATGCGCCGGAAGCGACCAGCCGGGCGGCCGCCGCGGCGTAGTCCGCGTAGTCGCAGCTGTCGGGGGTGTAGGTACCCACGTCCTCCACCTGGAAGCCCCGCTGAAGCAAATGGGCAACCACCTTGTTTTTCAGCGTCAAAGCGCCGTGATCACAGCCAACCGCAATTTTCATAATCGTTCTCCTTCATTCTTTGTTATGGCAACACCGCGCAATTGTGTCTGCGAGCCGCAGCCGTCTTTTTGCCCCAC
>USEU01000066.1 GCA_900553805.1 uncultured Eubacteriales bacterium | reverse complement strand
CTGAAAGGCGGAAGCGGAGTTGGTTTTGGTCTGTGCGTTTTGGCTTGAACCAGTCGCGGATTCCAACTCTGGCGTATTTCAATATCTCCGCAATTCCATACGAAATACGATAGTACAGAAAATGCACCGTGCCTTTAATGGATCTGGCCGCATCCAGGACGGATTTTAGCAGCGCATTTGCGGCGGCTTTTCTGGTCATTTTGGACAGGAAGGTCATTGCGATCGTAATGTGGAAATTCAATGCGTTGATAGAGATCAGACTACGAACACGAAAGTTCTCGAAATCCAGGATTTGCTTCTTTGCACGGAAGTATTCCTCGATTCTCCACCTGGAAAAGTATAATCTGGCAACTTTTATGACATCATCTTTGCTGCGGATCATCTTGTTTGTAACCAACATCATGGGGTGTTCCGTTATGCCATAGACCAGAACAAGATATACATCTTTCTTTGCAGCTGTTAATTGTACTTTTACATGGGATATATAGGCTTCATGCGCCTTTCCCTTGTAGAAAAGGTTCATTTTGACCTTGCCTTTTCTTTCCGCACAGAGTTTGGTTGCGGAGACCCATTTCCTATGAAAAAACAGCTTTCGTTTCTGCGTTAGGCGAATGACAAAATCCTGCTCCAGGCCCCAAAGTTTTTGAAATATTTTATTGTCATCGTAGCCTCTATCCATGACGAATGTGGCATTTTTTAGAAGTTTTACGGAACGATCTATCGCCTCAAAGGTAATATGATTCACTGAGGTGAATCCCTTTTCGTGGGAGGAATGGATGCGGGAATAAATGCTGGCCGGATGGTTGGAATCTGTCAAAACGCAAGCCTCTGTGACATAATACCCCTTTGCGTAAACGCATTTTTTAGTGGTACTCTTAGAGCCATCCCGGACGGTTCCCAGTGCCTCAAAATGATAGCCATCCGGCTTTATTACGTCACTGTCGTCAATGTGTACCACTGGCTCAGAGGGTACCATTTTCCGGACATAGTTCAAGTATGTGGCCATTGCTTTGTCGTTAATGCCATCTTTCAGGTGGTTAGACAGACGGTCTACCGTATACGCTTTCTTCGTTTTTTCTTGTAGCGCATGGGCGATCTTTGTCAGCAAGCAGCTCTGGGAAGCCAAGATCCCATATGTCATGTCCGCAAAAAACTTCGCATCCGGTGCAGATAATCCACTGGAAAAAATTCTTGCGAAATTGAGAATTTCCCGTTTCATTTTGTAGGTATCTGTGATAGAATGAGCCATGGAAGGGTTCGCTCCTTTTTGTTTGGTTTTGTTTTTTGTGGTGATTAAATAATATCACAAAATGGAGCGAATTTCTTCCTTTTTCTTTGCTTTTTTCTTGTTCGGTAAACTTGTTTGGATGTGGATAATTTTGTGTAGACAGATAGCCGAAACTCAAGGAAATATTCCTTGACTTTTGAGTTTCAAAATGGTAAAATACCAGAGCCGCATTGAAGAGGTTTAAGCAGGTGCGCCCTGACGCCCTCACCTTCAGAGCGAGACTACACAATATGAAGTAGGTGAAACAAACATGAAGGCAGTTATCGTAACCGGAGGCAAGCAGTACACCGTGGCCGAGGGCGATGTCCTCTTCGTTGAGAAGCTGGGCGTCGAAGCTGAGGCAAATGTCAAGTTCGATCAGGTTCTGGCCGTTCTGGACGGTGAGAATTCCAAGATCGGCGCTCCCACTGTGGAGGGCGCTGTTGTCGAGGCCAAGGTGGTAAAGAACGGCAAGGGCAAGAAGCTCCACGTTCTGAAGTACAAGGCCAAGAAGAACGAGAAGAAGAAGATCGGCCACCGTCAGCCCTACACCAAGGTGGAGATCACCAAGATCGCTCTGTAATTTATGACAAAGTGCGAATTTTTCACCGAAAACGACAGGATCACAGGATTCTCCGTTTCGGGCCACAGCGGCTATGCGGAAGCGGGTGCGGACGTTGTCTGTGCCGCCGTCAGCGCCGTTGTTACCATGGCTGAGGCCACCATCAATGATGTGTGCGGCGCAAAGGCCAAGGTTCGTGTCAAGGATGCGGACGCCCGCGTCACCCTGACACTCCCCGCTTCCTGCGACGAGGAGGAAAGCGTCCAGGCAGTTCTTGCCGGAATGCTGCTGACTCTGTGCAGTCTGCGGGATGATTATCCTGATTATATCGAAGTTTTGGAGGTGTAACAACATGCTGAAGATTGGTATTCAGTTCTTCGCTCACCACAAGGGCGGCGGTTCCACCAAGAACGGCCGTGATTCCGAGTCCAAGAGACTGGGCTGCAAGCGTGCTGACGGTCAGTTCGTGCTGGCTGGCAACATCCTGGTTCGCCAGAGAGGCACCCACATCCATCCCGGCACCAATGTTGGTATCGGCAAGGACGACACCCTGTTTGCTTTGATCGACGGTACCGTCAAGTTCGAGCGCCTGGGTAAGGATCGCCGGAAGTGCTCCGTTTACGCTGAGCAGTAATTCCGTATAGCCCTCAGAAGGACTGCCGCATTTTTGCAGCAGTCCTTTTTTAAAACACTTTTGGTGAATGCTGAAAGCGGAGGATATTCCCTCCCCTCTTTTTTCACCATTCACCAAACCCATTCCTTTTCAGGAGGTACGCAAGATGTTTGTAGATAAAGTTCGAATCACGGTGATCGGCGGCCGGGGCGGCGACGGGGCAGTGGCCTTCCACCGGGAAAAATACGTGGCCTCCGGCGGGCCGGACGGCGGTGACGGCGGCCATGGCGGCAGCGTCATTCTCCACGTCAACGACAATCTGTCCACCCTGCTGGACTTCCGCTATAAGCGCAAGTATGCCGCCCAGGCCGGGGCCAATGGCTTGGGCCGCAGAATGAGCGGCAAGCGAGGCGAGCCGCTGGTGATCGATGTGCCCCGGGGCACGGTGGTGCGGGACGCGGAGACGAACCAGATCATCGTGGACATGTCCACCGGCGAGGATTTTGTCATCGCCAAGGGCGGCCGGGGCGGCTGGGGCAACGCCCACTACGCCACCGCCACCCGGCAGGTGCCCCGGTTTGCCAAGGCCGGTCTCAAGGGCCAGGAGCGGGATGTGATCCTGGAATTAAAGCTGCTGGCAGACGTTGGCCTGGTGGGCTTCCCCAATGTGGGCAAATCCACCCTGCTCTCCGTCACCTCCAATGCCAGGCCGAAAATCGCCAACTACCATTTCACCACCCTCTTCCCCAACCTGGGGGTGATCTACGTGGACGAAGGCGTGTCCTTCGTCATGGCGGATATCCCCGGCATCATTGAGGGCGCCGCGGAGGGCGCGGGACTGGGGCATGACTTCCTGCGGCACATCGACCGCTGCCGGCTGCTGGTGCACGTGGTAGACGTTTCCGGCAGCGAAGGCCGGGACCCGGTGGAGGATTTTAACGCCATCTGCGACGAGCTGGCCAGTTACAGCGTGGATCTGAGCAACCGGCCCATGATCGTGGCCGCCAACAAAATTGACCTGCTGCCCCCGGACAGCGACAATCTGACACGGCTGAAGGCCTGCGTGGAGGCCGCCGGGTGCGAGCTGTATGAGATCTCCGCCGGGACCACCCAGGGCACTCGGAATCTGATGCGGGTGGTGGCCGAGCGGCTGCGTACCCTGCCCCCGGTGACCATCTATGAGCCGGAATACGTGGAGACCGCCCCGGAGGCGGGCGACCCCAGCGAGCTGAGTATCGAGCACCTGGGCAGCACCTGGGTCATCACCGGGCAGTGGCTGGAGCGGCTGGTGATGAACATCAATTTCGACGATTACGAATCCCGGAACTATTTCGACCAGCAGCTGCGCAAATCCGGCCTGTTTGCCCGGCTTGAGGAAATGGGCATTCAGGACGGCGACACCGTGGATATCTACGATCTGCAATTTGACTACCAGCGCTGACGCCTTCCCAAAAAAATTTCCACAAAGTATTTGCATTTGCCTCAGGATTTTGTATAATGGGAGGGTAACTATCCTTTAAGTTGAAGCACGGGAGGTCCGGCACCATGATACGGAATCTGAATCAAGTCAATTTCGGCAGCTACGGATCCGTGCTGCCGGAACGCGCCCACAGCGCAACGCCCATTCCCCGGGAGGAGATGGAGTCCATTGCGCTGGACAGCGACTGCGCGCCCATCTATCAGGCGCAGTCCGACACCTGGATCTGCGGAAGCACAGGCATGACCATTCTTTCCGTGTGCAGCGGAGAGGATGAGTATCTGCATTTCTACCTGGACAAGCCCGTTTCCTTGAAAAAGGGTGTGCAGTTCGCCCTCAGCGCCTTCAAGGGCAGCGCCAGCGTGCTGGTGCACCCCGCGGCGGAGAGGCCGGATTTCCTCGGCACCCAGACCGTGCAGCGCCTGAGAGAGGACCAGAAGCTTCACGTAGACGGCATCTATACCTTCTTCTACCAGGAGAAGGAGCAGGGCTTCCTGTTCCCCGGTGAGTCCCATCCCATGCCGGAGCTGACCTATGTGGACCAGGGAGAGCTTCACTCCGTGGTGGAGGGGCAGGATCTGCTGCTGAAGCAGGGCGACCTGGTAATCTACGGCTCCAACCAATGGCACATGCAGTACGCCGACATCGGCGTGGCCCCCCGGTTTGTCACCATCTCCTTCGACGTGGGCGGCGTGGAGCTGACGCCGCTGCTGAATCGAAAATTCACCGCTCCCCAGGCCACCGCGAATCTGCTGCAAAGCATGCTGCGGGAGCAGGAGCATATGGACAGCTTCTCCACGGACATCATCGTATCCCAGCTGACACTGCTGCTGCTCTATCTGCTGCGGGAGGCCCAATCCCCTTCCGGCAGTAAGGTGAAGAATGCCAACATCGTCCAGAACGAAAACGAGATCATCCGTCTGGCCCAGCAATATGTGGCTGGGCACATCCGGGAAAAGCTGTCCGTCCCCATGGTGGCCAACCAGGTGGGTGTCAGCCCCAGCTATCTGACGGTGCTCTTCCACAAGAATTTGCAGATCTCCCCCGGCGAATACATCCGCCGGATCAAGCTCCAGGAGAGCAAGCAGATGATCCGGGAGAACAATCTGAACTTCACCCAGATCGCCGCCATCCTGCAATATTCCACCGTCCATCATTTTTCACGCCAATTCAAGGATAAATTCGGCATAACCCCCACAGAATATGCCAAGTCCGTTCGATAACAGGAGGAATTCATTATGAAAGAAATCTGGAAAGCCGTCAAATCCAATATCACCGCTTCCGTGACCCATCTGGACAAATCCGTTGAGCGCACCAACCGGGAAATGGTCTACGGCGCTATTGCCTGCGCCGCCGTGGGCGTGGTGATTGGCATGCTGATCAGCCCCAAGAAGCGCACCTTCATTGCCAGCAACAACGGCTCCAACAACGCTCCCGACCCCCAGCCGGAAGAGGACGACGAAGAAGACTGAGCAAACGCTCCAAGGACGGCGCAGCCGCGGCTGCGCCGTCCTTTCTTTTTCTCCGCTTGCCGTCATATCGGGGCTGTGCTATAATCTGGAAACACGAAGGAGATGCATACAATGCCGCAAATGAACAAGGGCGGAAAATTCATCTTTGGAAAATCCGTGATCCAATCGGACGGAACAGTGCAGCTCCCCCCGCAGGCGGTGGAGGAATACCGCATTGCCCGGAGAATTCATCAAATACAAGGGCCGCGCCTACTGCTGGATGCCCATCTCCGAAGAAGGGCAAATTCACCTGACCGAAGAAATGATGACCTTTCTGGCAGTAAAGCCAGGCATGGAGCTGCTCAGCATCCGAAGCAGCGACATCGCATTCACAATGGGCGCAAAGGGCCCGCTGCTGGAGAAGGCGGAACACTATAACGGAGAGATACCTTCTTTTTAACCAAAACCTGCCACCCCGTTTGCTTTCGGGATGGCAGGTTTTTTACGATTCCGTCCGCTCTCCCCGGCCCACAGCCATCACGTCGTAGGGCACGGTCTGGTACACGATGTAATTGAGCCAGTTAGAGAAGAGCAGGTTGGCGTGGCCGCGCCAGCGGACGATGGGGGGCTGGGCGTCGTCGTCGTTGGGGTAATAGTTTTCGGGGACGGTGATGGGAAGTCCTGCCGCCTTATCCCGCCGGTATTCCTGCCCCAGGGTTTCGGCGTCGTACTCCGCGTGGCCGGTGATGAACAGCTGACGGCCATACTGAGTGGACATGGCGTACAGCCCAGCCTGCCGGGAGCCGGCCAGTATTTTGATCTCCGGGACGGCCTCCACATCCTCCCACCGCACGGTGGTGTGGCGGGAATGGGGTACCCAGAATTCATCGTCGAAGCCCCGCAGCAGAATGGGATTCTTATACAGTACCCGGTGGGGATAGACGCCGAAGAGCTTTTGGGGCAGCAGCACCTTCTGCACCCCATAATGGTAGTACAGCGCCGCCTGCGCGCCCCAGCAGATGTGCAGGGTGCTGTGGACATGGGTTTTTGTCCACTCCATGATGCGGCACAGCTCCGGCCAATATTCCACCTGCTCAAATTCCAGCTTCTCCACCGGCGCGCCGGTGATGATGAAGCCGTCGAAATACTCCTGCCCGATCTCCTCAAAGGAGCGGTAGAAGGCGATCATGTGCTCCTGAGGAGTGTTTTTGGGCTTGTGGGAGGACACCTGAATGAGAAAAAGCTCCACCTGCAGGGGTGTATTGCCCAGCAGCCGGGACAGCTGGGTCTCGGTGGTGATCTTGGTGGGCATCAGATTCAGCAGACCGATCCGCAGAGGGCGGATCTGCTGGGATTCTGCCCTTGCCTCGGTCATGACAAAGATGTTCTCCCCCTCCAGGATCCCCCTGGCCGGGAGGTTATTGGGAATTCGAATGGGCATTCAGCGGCCCTCCCCTTGTCAGCCCAGCTGGGCCAGGGCCTGCTTCAGGTCCGCGATAATGTCCCGGACATCCTCAATGCCCACGGAGAAGCGGATGAACTCCGGCCCGATGCCGGAATCAGCAAGCTGCTGGTCGGTCAGCTGACGGTGGGTGGTGCTGGCGGGGTGGAGCACGCAGGTGCGGGCATCCGCCACGTGCACCACGATCTGGGCCAGGCGCAGACTGTTCATCAATTTCATTGCCGCCTCCCGGCCGCCCCGGACGCCGAAGGAGACCACGCCGGAGGCCCCCAGAGGCAGATACTTTTCCGCCAGATGACAATAGGGGCTGGAAGGCAGCTTGGGATAGTTGACCCACAGCACCTGAGGCTGAGCCTCCAGGAACTTCGCCACCTCCAGGGCATTCTCGCTGTGCCTGCGGACCCGCAGCGGCATGGATTCCAGTCCCAAATTCAGCAGATACGCCGCAACGGGGGCCATGGTGCAGCCGAAGTCCCGCAGCAGCTGCACCCGGGCCTTGGTGACATAGGCCGCTTTGCCAAACTGCTGGGTATACACCACTCCATGATAGCTCTCATCCGGGGTGGTCAGCTCTGGGAATTTGCCGCTGCCCTCCCAGTCAAAATTGCCGCTGTCGATCACCACGCCGCCCAGCACATTGGCATGGCCATCCATGTATTTGCTGGTGGAGTGGGTCACAATATCCGCGCCGAATTCGAAGGGGCGGCACAGCAGGGGCGTGGCAAAGGTATTGTCCACCACCAGCGGGACGCCGTGCCGGTGGGCAATGGCCGCATAGCGGGAGATATCCAGCACGGTCAGAGCCGGGTTGGTAATGGTCTCGCCGAAAACCAGGCGGGTGTTGCCGTCAAAGAGAGCATCCACCTGCTCGTCGGTCATTTTGTCATTGATATAGCGCACCTCGATGCCCATCCGCGCCAGGGTGACGGACAGCAGATTGATGGTACCGCCATAGATATTGTTCATGGCGATCAGGTTCTGCCCGGCGGAGCAGATATTGAACACTGCCAGCAGGTTGGCGCTCTGGCCGGAGGACACCAGCATGGCCCCCACGCCGCCCTCCAGGTCCGCCAGCTTTTCCTCCACCGCCGCCAGCGTAGGATTGGAAATGCGGGAATACATATGCCCCTCTGCCTTCAGGTCAAACAGCTGCCCCAGAGTATCGGCATTGTCATATTTATAGGTAGTGCTCTGGTAAATTGGCAGGGTGCGGGGTTCTCCGTTTCCGGGGTGATAGCCGGACTGGATGCACTTGGTATCAAATTCATAACTGGACATGGTATCCACACTCCATTCTATTGTTTATCGTTCCGCTTCGGGGCTGCAATGCTGCACCGGGTAGTGCTCCAAAATATCCGCATAGCGGAAGCAGCCCTCCAGATGGTCGTTGATAATGCCGCAGGCCTGTAAATGGGAATACACCGTGATGCTGCCCAGGTATTTGAATTCCCGGCGCTTCAGCTCCTTGGCTACGACATCCGACAGCGCGTTGGCCGCCGGGAGCCGCCCCCGACTGTGGCCATCATACAGGATGGTCTTGTGCTGAGCAAAGCCCCAGAGCCAATCGCTGAAGGAGCCGAATTCCCGGCGCAGCACCTGAAAGGCCCGGGCGTTGCCGATAACGGCCTCTACCTTGCGTCTCGAGCGGATCATACCGGGGGTATCCAGAATGCGCTGCACATCCGATTCGGTATAGGCCGCGATTTTGTCATAGTCGAACCCATCGAAGCAGCCGCGGAAAATCTCCCGCTTTTCGATCATCAGGTTCCAACTCAGGCCGCACTGCATGGCCTCCAGCATGAGAAATTCAAACTGCTTGCGGTCGTCATGGAGTGGGACTCCCCACTCCTCATCATGATAACGGGTCATCTTTTCGGTGCCCAGGCACCAGGGGCAGCGTTCCATCGGCTTTCCCTCCCTTTCTTCGGCGGCGCGGTATCGGATAAAGTATAGCATTTTCCCATTCTTTTTGCAACTGTGGAAAGGCGCTTGAAATTCCAGGCAAATTCGGGTATACTTTACAAAAAGAAACACACCCAAGGAAGGAGATCCCTATGAGTCTGATCAAATCACTGCTGAAAGTGGGTATGCCCCTGGCCGTTGCCGCGGCGGCGCTGGCTGCTGCCAAGGTGCGGGAGCTGGCCGCCCCCAAGAAGGAAAAGCCCCACTCTGACGTGCCCATCATCGTGGCCCTGGGCGACAGCATCACCTTTGGAGCCGGTGTCATCAAAACCAGGACCACCGACACCTGGGAATACAAGCTGGAAAAGCTGCTGGGCGGCGCTTACCAGGTGCTGAACTACGGCATCTCCGGCGCGACACTGCAAAACGAAGGCGACAGCCCCTACTGGAACATGCCGGACAAGCTCCGCCAGGGCTTCCCGGAGGCGGCGCTGAGTCTGAATCCCGAGGTCGTGATCCTGATGCTGGGCACCAACGATTCCAAGCCCTACAACTGGAACCGGGGCCGGTACGAGGCGCAGCTGGACGAGCGGGTCAAGGAGATCAAGGCCGTCCCCGCCGTAAAGCGGCTGATCCTGATGTGCCCGCCCTATGCTTGCCCCGCAGACGGCAGCGACACCGTGGGCTACGACATCATCAATGAAACCATCCGGGATGAGATCGTCCCCATTGTAAAGAAATGCGCCCAGGATAACGGCGTGGAATGCGTCGACCTGTACGCCCTGACCGACGGACACAGCGAATACTTTGCCGACGGCGTCCACCCCAACAGCTTCGGCAACCGGGTCATTGCCGCCGCGCTCCACCGGCACATCACACAGGCCGACTGACCGAAACGCCTGGGAACCACATTGACTCCGCCGATGTGCGTTTGTCGCCGTTATCTCAATATGCCAATTTTGTCTAGCAAAAATTGTGCATATTAACATATATTCCTTTTTCATATTGACAAACGCAAAAAAGTGGGTATAATGGCTATGGTTTCCAAATAGAGGATTTGTGTAACGGTAGCACACCGGACTCTGACTCCGTTTGCGGGG
>USEU01000065.1 GCA_900553805.1 uncultured Eubacteriales bacterium | reverse complement strand
GAAGTGGGGCAAAAAGACGGCTGCGGCTCGCAGACACAATTGCGCGCCTGTTGCCTTTGATCTTTGCGGCAGGATTTGGATATTTTCTTTCTCTCACGGCGGGGAATCATATTCCCATGGAACGGAGGGAAATTTATGAAAGCGGTGTTGTTTGCCATTCTGGCGGCGGTGTGCGCCCTGATCCTGGGGCATGCCGCATTCCGGCAGAATTATGCGCATCTGGCGGGGCGGATCTATCCCCGGGACGCGTCCGTACTGGTGCTGCCCCAGGGGCTGCCGGAGCCGGAGGCGCTGGCACAGTTTCCCAATTTAAAATGGCTGGATCTGCGGGGGCAGGGGCTGACCCCGGACCAGCACGCGGCCATTGCCCAGGCGGCAGGGCGGGCAACGGTGCTGTGGGAGCTGTCCTTCCAGGGCGGGCGGCTGGACGCCGGTGTCACCGCCGTGCAGGTGCGGCAGCTCTCGCAGGAGGACGTTCTGGCGCTGGCTTCGCTGCCCCGGCTGCGGCGGGTGGACGCCCGACTGTGCCGGGACGACGCGGCGCTGCTGGCGCTGGCCCGGCAGCTGCCCCAATGCGCGGTGGAATACACCGTGGAGCTGGGCGGCGTGTGTATGAGCGGCGACGAGTGCGCCCCCGCGCCGGGGCCTTGCACCCAGGAGGCGTTGCGTGACGCCCTGACCCGGCTCCCCCGTGCCTCCCACGTTGACCTGCGGCGCACGGGCATCCCCGCCGACCAGGCCCGAACCCTGGCAGCGGAGCATCCCGACCGCCGCTTCCTGTGGGAGGAGGAGCTGGGAGGTGTACGCTTCCAGACCGACGCTGCGGAGCTGGATTTTTCCGGCATTCCCATGGACGGCACCGCGCAGATCGAGGCGCTGCTGCCCTATCTGCCCAATCTGCGCAAAATGATCCTGTGCGACTGTGGCATTAAAAGCGAGACCATGGCCGCCCTGGGCCAGCGACATCCCAAAATACGCTTTGTCTGGCGGGTGAAGCTGGGGCCGCTGTCCGCCCGGACGGACGATACCTGGTTTGCCCCCATCACCCAGCACCAGCTGATCGGCGGGGCGGATGTGGACGAGCTGAAATACTGTATCGACATGGAGTGCATCGACCTGGGCCACTGCTGGATCCGCAGCTGCGAATGGGCCAGAAATATGAAAAAGCTGCGCTATCTGGTGCTGGCGGATACCGATGTGCGGGATCTTTCCCCCCTGGCAGGGCTGAAAAATCTGACCTATCTGGAGCTGTTCGTCACCCCGGTACGGGATTACTCCCCCCTGCTCGGCTGCACGGGGCTGGAGGACCTGAACCTGGGCTACACCTACGGCGACCCCGCGCCCATCGCCAAAATGACCTGGCTGAAAAACCTGTGGTGGGGCGGCATCCACTATGTCCCCTGGTCGGGCGGGCAAAATCCGGCAGCCATGCTTCAGCACGGACTGCCGGATACCAGACTGATGTTCTACGCCGGCTCCTCCACCGGCCTTGGCTGGCGGGAGCTGCCCCACTACTACGAAATGCGCGACCGCATTGGGATGTATTATATGAAGGGATAGGTTCGTGAGGTCTCGGGACGATGTGCCTCAATCGTCTACAATTTGCGGCAGGTATTTTACAAATTTGCCTTATCAGTCAGGCAAATTGGGCCTGCCAGCTTCCCTTTCAGGGGAGCCAAGAGCGGTTAGGAGCTGCTGCTCCCGGTGGTGGCAGGTGAAGAGGAGCACCTGGCGCTGCTGGGCGAGCTCCTGCAGGAGTGCCACGGCCGCCTCCAGGCGGGCGTCGTCAAAGCGGAGCAGGGCGTCGTCCAGGACCAGCGGGGCCTGGGGGGTGACAGCTTGGGCCACGGCCAGACGGAGGGCAAGGTACAGCTGATCCGCCGTTCCCTCACTGCGCCAGAAGGCCTCCCGCAGGGTGTTTTCCTCCGGGCCGCCGGAGCGGAGGGTCAGGTCCGCATCCAGGCGCAGCCGGTCGTATTTCCCCTGGGTCAGCCGGGACAGATATTCCTGGGCCTGCCGGGTAATGCGGGGGGCAAAGCGGCTTTGCAGCGTCTGGGTAGCCTGGGCCAGGGTATCCTGGGCCAGCGCCAGGGCGGCCTCGTACCGCTCCAGAGATCTGATCCGCTGGTCCAGCTGGGCCAGGCGGGCGGTCAGCTCCGATTCCCGCCCCAGCGCCTCCATTTTGCCCCGGCACTGGCCGTCCGCGTCATGCAGGGCCTGCGCCTGCCGGTGCAGCTCCTGCAGGGCGGCCTCCGTCTGGGCGGCGGTCTCCCGGCAGTCGTCCCGCTCCGGCCTGGGAGGCAGGGGGTGGGCCATCTCCTTCAGCGCCTGATGCTGCCGGGCAGCCTGGGCGGCATTTTCCCGTGCCGCGTCCAGCGCCTGCCAGCACCAGCGCACCTGCTCCCAGCGCTGCTGGCACTGCTCCAGGCTCTGCCCGCCGCAGGCGGCAAGCACCTGCCGGTGCAGCTCCTCCCGGCGGCGGGCGATCTGCTCCAGGCGCTCCCGGTAGGCATCCTCCCGCTGCTGCTGATTGATCAGGGCGTCGATGTAGTGATCTGCCTGCCGCTGCCAGTCCTCCTGGGAGGAGGAGCCGTAGCGGCGGCAAAGGGCCCTGCGTTTTTTTCGGCTGACAAGGCCGGAAACAGCCATCAGCACCAGCGAAAGCGCCAGCATTCCCGCCGAAACGGCGGTAAGCACATATTTTTCCAGCCACAGCGACGCGCCCGCCGCCACCGCGCTGGCCAGGGCCAGACACAGAAGGATCAGGAGCGTGGTGCGGTTCTGGCAGGCGGCGATATCCGCCTCCAGGCAGGGCTGCACCTGCTCCGGCTCCAGCCCGGCAAAGCGGCCCTGCGCCTTGGGCGGCGCGGGGGGCAGGGGCTGCTGCTCCTGCTGGAAGGTCAGCACCTGCTGGCGCAGCTGCTCCAGGGTGCGCTGCTTTTCCGCCGCCTCCTGGGCGGTGGGCAGAGTCCGGCAGGCTTCCTCCGCCGCCTGGAGTCTGCCCTTCGCCTGCTGCTCTGCCAGGGAGGCGGCCTCCACCTTCTGCCGGTCCCGCAGGGCGGCCTCGTAGGCCAGGGCTTTCTGATGATTTTCCAGCAGGCGCTGCCGGGCGGCGTTTTCCTCCAGCTTTTCCGCAATGCTCTGCCGCTCCCGCTGCTTATCCCGCAGCTCCTCCAGCCGGGTCAGCAGCTGCTCCCGCTCCCGCTGGGCCTGAGGGATCAGGCCGGACTGATTGTAGCGGCAGCGGTTTTTCAGCTCCCGCAGGCCCTTTTGCAGCAGGGCCGCGTCGCCGCTTTCGTCCCCGGTGGTCACCAGGGCGTTGAGCCGGCGGCGAAGCGCCTCGTCCTGGGTCACGGGCATGTCGGCCAGACGGATGAAACCCGCCCGGCGGAACACGCTGCGCTCCACTCCCAGCAGCTTTTCGCCGCAGTTTGCCGCCGTCAGCTCCGGCACCGCCAGGCCGGACTCCGTCTCATAGGCCCGGAACTCTCCCATGGGGATCCGGCCCCAGGTGGTGCGCTCGATGGTGATCCGGCGGCTCTCCCACACGAGCTCGACCCGGCCGGACATGGGGCTGCCCGACCAGGGGGCATAGTGCTCCTTGTCCGAAAGGCTCGTCTTGGTGGTTTTCGCCCGGGCGTCCATCCCGTAAAGCATGGTCAGCAGGAAGGCGCACCAGGTGCTCTTGCCCCATTCGTTGGGGGCGTGGATCACGTTCAGCCCCGGCTCCAGCGTCAGGGTCTGCCCCTCCAGCTTGCCGAAGGTGGCGGTCATGGATTCGATCCTCACGGCAGCCGCACCTCCTCCCCGTCCAGCAGGGCGGCGGAGATCTCCGCCGCCAGGTCTGCCAGCTCCCGCCGCTCCGGCGATTCCTCCGCCAGGCGCCGGAGCAGGTCAAAATAAACGCCCCGCAGACTGTCCTCCCCGGCGCAGGCCCAGGTCTCGGGCCGCTTCCGGGTCTCGTCCCGCAGCTCCAGCAGCGCCAGGTGGGAAAAATGGCTTTTCAGCCGCTGCGCGTCCACCGCGCCGTATCCCGTCAGGGTCACCCGGAACAGATCCGGGCTTTGCGCCGGGGGGAGGAGGGCTTCCAGTGCGGAAAGGGCGTCGGTGCGCACCTCCGCCTGCAAATCGTGAAATTGGGGCAGCCCCAGGGGTATCCAGCGCAGGGTCGCCCGCTCCTCCAGGGTCGCCAGATACACGCCCTTTTCCCCGGTCTCGTCCCAGCCGCGGCCCATGGGGCAGCCCGGCCAGGCGCACAGGGTCCGGCCCGCCCGGAAGGAGCCGGCGGCATGGATATGGCCCAGGGCCAGATAGCTCAGGCCGGATTCGCGCACCTGGGCCGCCGTCACCGGGCAGCAGGGGGAGGACAGGCTCAGCGGGTCGCCGTGGAATACGCCCACGCGCCATTTCGCGTCCCCCTCCGCCCGGAAGCCCTCCAGCAGGCCCGGGCAGTCCATGCTGCGGTAGCCCGCGCCGTATACCCGGCAGTCCAGCGAGGGGAGGTCGATGTGATCCGGCCCCCCGGTAAAAATATGCACATTTTCCGGCCAGCTTTCCGTCAGCCAGGGGGAAGAATCCGTGCAGTAATCGTGATTTCCGGGAGCGACGCACACCGGCACGGCGCACTGCTCCAGCGCCCGCCGCACGGCGTGCACCCAGTCCTTGGCAGGGGCGGGAGAATCAAACAAGTCCCCCGCCAGCAGCACCAGGTCGCATTCTTCCTCCCGGCACAGGGCCGCAACGCGGCCGGGAAGCGCGCGCTGCATCTCCCGCAACCGCGCCCCCGCTTCCTGGGGCAGGGAGCGGAAGGGGGAATCCAGGTGCCAATCCGCGCTGTGAAGTATTTTCAGTCCCATTGGTCAACTCTTTCCGCCCGCAGGCATTTTCCCGTGGCGCTGTCCAGGGTGAACAGAACGCCCTCCATCTTGGTCGCGCCCTCCGCCCAGCGGTAGCGCTGGGGCAGGTCGCCCCGGAATCTGGCAATGGACAGCTCCGGCCGGATGCCCAGCACGGATTCCCGGGGGCCGGTCATGCCCAGATCCGTCACATACCCGGTGCCGCCGGGCAGCACCCGGTTATCCGCCGTGGGCACATGGGTATGGGTGCCCCACACGGCGCTGACCCGGCCGTCGAGCATGTAGCCCATGGCCAGCTTCTCGGAAGTGGCCTCGGCATGAAGCTCCACCAGAATGAATTTTGCCTCAACCTGCTTCAGGATCCTGTCGATCATCAGGAAGGGGTTATCCGGGCCGTAGTCCATGTTGCACCGGCCAATCAGGTCGATCACCGCCACATCGCCCCATTTGCTCTCATACACACCCCAGCCCCGGCCGGGCACCTGGGGCGCGAAGTTTGCCGGACGGATGATGCGGGGGGATTCGTCCATATAGGCGGTGATCTCCCGCTTGGAGAAGCTGTGATTGCCCAGGGTGATCACATCCGCCCCGGCGTCCAGGATGTCCTCCGCCTGGTCGGGGGTGATGCCCACCACGCTGGCGTTTTCCCCGTTGACCACCACGAAGTCCGCCCCGGTGTCCCGCTTGAGCCGCCGCAGATGGCGGCGGATCCGCTCCATTCCCGGCGCGCCGACCACATCCCCTACCGCAAGAACCTTAAATTCCATGAATGATTCCTTTCTGCACCGCTGATCCTGACCGCGGAAACGCGCCGAGGATCAACATGAATATTCCTTTTATTTTGTATAATATAATACATTTTCTCCCATTAAGCAACTTTATTTTTCCCCCGGCAAAACACAAAAAGTTCACACTTCCGCTCCGGGGCTGTGGTATAGTAATTTGTATCTTAAGATTTTTTAAAGGTGTGTTGTTCTCCCGCGCCGCCGGGGCGCGGGAGAACGGCACAGGTTCCCGTGAAGGAGTGCGCGCAATGCCTAAATTCAGTGTCAAAAAGCCGCTTACCGTATTCGTGGCCGTGGTGGCCGTTCTGGTTCTGGGCGTGGTGTCCTATCTGAAGATGACCCCCGACCTGCTGCCGAACATGGACTTCCCCTACATCGTCATCATGACCACCTACCCCGGGGCCAGCCCGGAGAAGGTGGAGGCCGAGATCTCCAAGCCCCTGGAGCAGAGCATGTCCACCCTGGAGCACATCAAGGAGGTCACCTCCACCTCCAGCGAGAATTACAGCGTGGTCATGCTGGAATTTGAGGAATCCGTGAATATGGATACCATCGGCGTGGACATCCAGCAGAAGATCACCGCCCTTCAGGGCTCCTGGGATGATGTGGTCGGCTCCCCCTATGTGCTGAAGATCAACCCCGACCTGCTGCCGGTGGAGGTGGCCGCCGTGGCCATGGACGGCAAGGACACCGTGGCGCTGACGGAATTCCTGTCCGACACCCTGATGCCCAAGCTGGAGGGCATCTCCGGCGTGGCCCGGATCACCGCCTCCGGCACGGTGGAGCAGCAGCTGCACGTGGTGCTGGATCAGCAGAAGATCGACCGCACCAATCTGAAGATCGCCAATGCCATCAACGGCAAGCTGGACGACGCCGCCAACGAGCTTCTGGAAAAGCGGGACGAGCTGACCGACGCCCAGGATCAGATCGACACCGCCCGGCTCCAGCTGGACAGCGGCAAGGCCTCCCTCTCCTCCTCCACCGCCTCCGCCGAGGCGGAGCTCAGCCAGAAACAGGCGGAGCTGATCTCCGCCAAGTCCGAGCTGCAAAACCAGATCACTCAGCTGCAGGCCAGCAAGACCCAGGTGGAGACGATCCTGACCACCCTGCGGGCCATCCGGGACGCGCTGAACAACGCCGCCGCCCAAAGTAACCCCCTGCAGGAGGAGCTGAATACCCTGTACGCCCTGCGGGACAGCGCGTACAGCCTTCAGGCGCGGGAGGATGCCTTCTATGCCCAGATCCAGGCGATCTACGACGACCCGGAGCTGTCCGACGAGGACAAGCAGGCGGCGGTGGACGCTCTGTATGCCGGGGAGGAATACGCCGCCATCACTGCCGACCGGGCCACTCTGGACGCGGAGCTGGCCGTGCGGGGCTTTGGAAGCATAGAGGACGTCAACGTCCGCATTGCCCAGCTGGAAACCGAGATCGCGGACATCAACGCAAAGGTGGAGTCGTTCAAACAGCAGCTGGCCGACCTGGGCATCGAGCTGAACCTGCTGGACAGCAAGATCGCGGAGCTGGAGAGCCAGGTCTCCCAGATAGATGAGACCATCAATTATTTGCAGCTGGATGTGCTGCCCCAGCTGGACAGCGGCATGCTCCAGCTGAAGGACGCCACCCGGATCCTCAGCCAGCAGAAGACCTCCGGCATGCTGGAGATCAGCGGCGCCATGGCCGACCTGGCCGCCAACGCGGCGGGGCTGGATTCGGCGCTGGCCCAGATGGATACCGGCCTGGATTCCATTGAGTCCAGCCGCCAGGAGGCGCTGGACAAGGCCGACCTGAACGGCATCCTCTCCATGGAGATGATCTCCGGCATTCTCCAGGCCCA
The DNA here is from genome assembly GCA_900553805.1 of uncultured Eubacteriales bacterium. Classification (GTDB taxonomy): domain Bacteria; phylum Bacillota; class Clostridia; order Oscillospirales; family Oscillospiraceae; genus Faecousia. Next base: position 2,593 of record USEU01000065.1, on the reverse strand, counting down.
GAGCTTCTACATGCCGGCGGGCTACGTGGCCCAGGACGGCATCAGCTACATGGTGTCCGTGGGTGAGGAGATCACCGACCTGGAAACCCTGCAAAACCTGCTGCTGTTCGACCTGGGCATCGACGGGGTGGAACCCGTTCGGTTGCAGGACGTGGCGGAGGTATTCCTCACCGACAACCGAAATGAGACCTACGCCCGGCTGAACGGCCAGGAGAGCATCGTCCTCAGCTTTGAAAAGCAGAGCACCTATTCCACCGCCGGAGCCACCGCCAACGTCAACGCCCGCTTCCGCCAGCTGGAGGAGCAGTACCCCGGCCTGCGCTTTGTGGCGCTGATGGATCAGGGGGATTATATCCACCTGATCGTGGACAACATCCTCAACAGCCTGCTGCTGGGCGCGGTGTTTGCCATCCTCATTCTGTTCCTGTTCCTGCGGGACATCCGCCCCACCTTTATCACCCTGTGCTCCATCCCCATCAGCGTGATCTTTGCCATTGTGCTGATGTACTTCTCCGGGGTCACCATCAACATGATCTCCCTCAGCGGCCTGGCCGTGGCGGTGGGCATGCTGGTGGACAACTCCATTGTGGTCATTGAGAACATCTACCGGCTGCGGGCCAAGGGTGTCAGCGCCGCCAAGGCGGCAGTGGCCGGCGCGGCCCAGGTGGCCGGGGCCGTCACCTCCTCCACCCTGACCACGGTGTGCGTGTTCCTGCCCATCGTATTCATCGAGGGCATCACCCGGCAGCTGTTTACGGATCTGGCGCTGACCATGTCCTATTCCCTGCTGGCCTCCCTCATCGTCTCGCTGACCCTGGTGCCCGCCATGGCCTCCGGCATGATGCGCAGGCAGAAGAAGGAAAAGAAGGGCCGCGTCTCCGCCGGGCTGCTGCGGGGCTACGAAAAGATCGCCGGCTTTGCCCTGGATCACAAGGCGCTGGTCCTGCTGATCGCCGTGGCCGCGCTGGCCGCCACCGGTTATCTGGCTCTGGCCCGGGGCTTCACCTTCATGCCGGAGATGGATATGCCCAGCCTGACGCTGACCATCGCCATGCCGGAGGACAGCACCATGGAGGAGGCGGCCGCCCTGTCCGACCAGGTGCTGACCCGGATCAACGCCATGGACGGCATTGAAACGGCGGGCGCCATGATGTCCACCGGCACCGCCTCGCTGCTGGGCATGGGCGGCAGCGGCGGAAGCCATGATGTCACCGTATACATCACCCTGGCGGACGACACCGCCTCCGGCGCGCAGATGGGCCAGCGGATCATTGACGAATGCGCCGACCTGAACTGCGAGATCACCAGTTCCTCCGCCATGATGGACATGAGCATGCTCACCGGCAGCGGCATTTCCCTGGAGCTTTACGGCCAGGATATGGACGCCCTGCAGGCTGCCGCCCGCACCGCGGCAGAGGCCCTGCGGGGTGTGGAGGGCGTGGCGTCCGTCTCCGATGGGCTGGAGGACGCCGCCCCGGCGCTGCACATCCAGATCGACCGGGACATGGCCATGTCCCAGGGGCTGACCATCGCCCAGGTTTACGCCCAGGTGGCGGCGGCGCTGTCCAACACCCAGCAGGCCAGCACCCTGACCCTCAGCGGCACCAGCACGGATATCGTGGTGGAGCGCCCGGAGGAGGCCCGGCTGGACGTGGAGCAGCTGAAGGCCTATACGCTGGAGGCCACGGATATGAACGGTGAGGCCCGCACGGTAAAGCTGTCCGACGTGGCCACAGTGGAGGAAACCACCAGCCTGACCTCCATCAGCCGGAAGAACCAGCGCCGCTCCCTCACCGTCACCGCCCAGATCAGCAGCGGCTACAACGTGACCCTGGTCACCGCCGACGCCTCCCGGATCGTGGGGACTCTCGATTTGGGCGAGGGCATCAGCTATGCCTTTACCGGCGAGAACGAAAGCATCATGGACGCCGTGGAGCAGCTGCTGCTCATGCTGGCGCTGGGCATCCTGCTGGTGTATCTGGTGATGGTGGCCCAGTTCCAGAGCCCGAAATCTCCGTTCATCGTCATGTTCACCATTCCCCTGGCCTTCACCGGCGGCTTTATGGCGCTGCTGATCTGCCGGATGGAGGTCAGCGTGATCTCCCTGATCGGCTTTGTGATGCTCACCGGCATCATCGTGAACAACGGCATCGTGCTGGTGGACTACATCAACCAGCTCCGTGCCGATGGAATGGAGCGCCGGGAAGCCATCCTGGAGGCCGGACGCACCCGCATCCGCCCCATTCTGATGACCTCCGTCACCACCATTTTGGGCCTGATCGACATGGCTCTGAGCAAAAACGCCGGCAGCGCCATGATGCAGCCCATGGCCGTGGTGTGCATCGGCGGCCTGATCTACGCCACGCTGATGACCCTGCTTGTGGTCCCCTGCATCTACGACATTTTCAGCAAAAAGCCCCCCAGAGTCCTGTCTGACCAGGAGCTTCAGCTGGAGGGCGCCGAATAAGCTGAACCAAACGTCTTATTATGGAACACGGGCGAATTCGCAGCGAAACGCGAATTCGCCCGTGTTTTTTGAGGGCAACACCGCACAATTTGGCAAGAAGCCCCAGCCTGGATTTTTGGCTCAATT
>USEU01000064.1 GCA_900553805.1 uncultured Eubacteriales bacterium | reverse complement strand
CAATCAACATGGCTAAGATCACCGGTAAGTATGAGGTGCTCTACATCATCGACCCTGCCCAGGGCGAGGAGGGCATCGCAGCACTTGTGGAAAAGTTCAAGGCAATGGTGGAGGCGGAGGGTACTCTGTCCAGCATCGATGAGTGGGGCAAGCGTCGTCTTGCATACCCTGTCAACGACCTGGTCGAGGGCTACTATGTTCTGATGAACATCGAGTGCAAGCCCGAGTTCCCCGCAGAGCTGGAGCGTGTGATGAAGATCACCGAAGGCGTCCTGCGCTGCCTGACCACCGCTGTGGAGGAGTAATTTTATGCTCAACCACATTGTTGTCATGGGTCGCCTGACCCGTGACCCCGAGCTGCGCCGCACCGGCAGCGGGATCGCCGTCACCAGCTTCTCTGTGGCTGTGGACCGCGACTTCAGCCCCAAGGATGGCGGAGAACGGGAAACCGATTTCATCGACTGTGTCGCCTGGCGTTCTACGGGAGAATTCGTCTCCAAGTACTTCACCAAGGGCAGCATGGCGGTGGTATCCGGCCGGCTCCAGATCCGCAGCTGGACGGATAAGGACGGCAACAAGCGTCGCACCGCGGAGATCGTGGCAGACAATGTCTACTTCGGCGACAGCAAGCGCAGCAGCGACCAGCAGCATTCCGGCTCCTACGGCAGTGCCCCCGCGCCCACCTATGGCAGCGCGCCCGCCGCTCCCGGCTACGGCAATGCTCCGGCCCCCAGCTACGGCAGCTATTCCGCTCCCAGCGCGCCCGCATCGGATTTCGCGATGATGGACGACGACGACGCACAACTGCCCTTCTAAGGGTGGCACCACACAATTGTGTCGGCGGACCTCAGCCGTTCTTTTGCCTCACTTCCGCAGTTTCAAAAATGGGAAATACATGCAGTATTCCCGCACTTTTGAAACCTTGAATTGGGGCAAAATTCCTGGCTGACGCTCCTTGCCAAATTGTGCAGTGATGCCCGGAACTTTTTCATCAAGAAACTTACGAAGGAGGTAAACCCCATGGCCAATGAACAGCGTATGCGTCCGCGCAAGCGTAAGAAGGTTTGCGCGTTCTGCGTGGATAAAGTGACCAGCATTGATTATAAGGACACCGCGAAGCTCCGCCGTTACCTGTCCGAGCGCGGCAAGATCCTGCCCCGCCGTACCACCGGCACCTGCGCCGCCCATCAGCGTGACCTGACCACCGCCATCAAGCGCGCCCGTCAGATCGCCCTGCTGCCCTACGTCACTGACTGATTGTGAACATGATGCCCCCGGAAGAATCCTCTTCCGGGGGCGTTTTTGTCTTCCGTGAAAAGATTGCCATAACTTTTCGGAGCGGCTTTCCACGTTGCGACTGCATCTTTTGTTTGCCGGTGCTAGAATGCAGGAAAAGCTCTGGCAGAGCTTGGTAAATGCGGGAAAATGACTGGATTATTCCATACTTTTATATTCCAAAAGTTGCGATTTGCTGCCATTTCGGAATGTAAAAAATGCTGCTTTTCCCCCGCGCAAGGCTGCTGTGGGCCGGAAATTCACGAATGAAAGGCAGGACTTGCGAATGTTGGGATCGATGGAGACGGTGCTGCTGCGGGTGAAGCGGGGAGGAGCGCGCGTGTGGGAGGACCCGACGCTGCGGGCGCTTTCGGCGGGGGCGGCCTGCTTCGGCGGCGGGATGGTCCTCAGCGGGATGCAGCTGTGGGGCCGGATGCAGCCGGCGGCGGTGGGCCTGGTGACCCGCTTCCGGGGCTGGCGTTGCTGCGCGGCGGCGGTGGGCTGCGCGGCGGGATATCTGCTTTTCTGGGGCCGGGCGGGCTGGCAGGGGGCGGCCTGGGTGCTGGGCGCCTTCATCCTGGCGCTGCTCACCCCGGCAAAGCAGCCCCGGCTGTGGCTGGCGTCGCTGAGCATCTGCATGGTGGCGGGGATCAGCCTGATTTTCGGCTCCGGCGGCCTGATCCTGGGGGGAACGGTGCTGGCGGCGTCGCTGAGCGCCCTGCTGGCCGCCTGGGACAGCCCCCTGACCAAATACCTCACCTGGGGGGCGGGGGTCATGGCCCTGGGGTGCCGCAGTCCCAATCTGGCTGCCCTGGCGGGGGGCTTCGGCGCGGCGGCCCTGCCCCTGCCCGGCGCGCTGGCCGTCTCGCTGGGAGCGGACCTGGGCAGCGGCTGGTATTTTCTGACCCTGGGTACATCCTTGAATTATTATCTGAGCCGCATCTTCCCGGGAAAGGAGTGTTGCCGGGGCGCGTCGCTGGCGGCGTCGCTGGTGCTGCTCATGCTCATCACCCAGAACCGGCAGTGGCAGCTCCTGCTTCTTGCCGTGCTGGGGGGCTGGGCGGGCGCGCTGGTCCCCCTGCCGCCCCCACGGCGGGGCAGGGTGGGGGCGGCCCAGGTGCAGCTGGAGGGTGCGGCCCGGGTGCTGACCCGGCTCCAGCGGCAGCTGCTGGACTGGGTGTCGCCGCCGCCGGACGTGGCGGGGCTGACCGAGGAGCTGCGCCGGGGCACCTGCGGCGTCTGCCCCTGCCGCACCGGCTGCATGGAGCAGAAGACCATGACGGCGGAAATGCTGGAGGGGGACGCCCCCTTCCTGTGCCGCAAATCCGCCGCCGTCATGCCGGAGCTGAGCAGCACCCGGAAAATGCTGAAGCGGATGCACCTGTTCCGCGCCAAGCAGGAGGAGTACCGGCTGGCCCTGGTGCAGCAGTACGGCTTCCTGGCGGACGCCCTGCGGGAGCTGGCCGACCGGCTGCCCGGGCTGCACCCCGCCCGCCCCCGCTACCGGGTGCAGGTATCCGCCCGCTCCCGCAGCAAGCAGGAATCCGACGGGGACCGGGTATCCGCCTTTGCCGCCCCGGGAGGAAAATTTTATGTACTGCTGTGCGACGGCATGGGCACCGGCAGCGAGGCGGCGGCGGAGAGCCGGGAGGCGGCGGGCCTGATGACCCAGATGCTCCGCTCCGGGCTGTCCCCCGGCGCGGCCCTGGGCAGCGTGAACAGCCAGCTTGCCCTCACGGGCCGGGGCGGCGCGGTGACCGTGGACCTGGCGGAGCTGCACCCGGACACCGGGCGGGTGTGGCTGTATAAGTGGGGGGCGCAGCCCAGTTGGCTGATCCGCCGCCGCCGGGGGGTGGAGGTGGGCGCCTCCGGCCCGCCGCCGGGGCTGGGGGTGACCCAGGGGCGGGAATCGGTGAGCCGCGTCCATCTGCTCCCCGGCGATACCCTGCTGCTGCTCAGCGACGGCATCGGCACCGCCAACGCCTCCGCCTGGGCCAGGATCGCCTGCGACACTCCGCCCGGCGACCTGGCGGCCCAGATCCTGCGCACCGGCGCCCAGCCCGACGACGCCACCGCCGTGGTCATCCGCATGAAGCGCAAGGAGGCTTAAGGCAACACCGCGCAATTGTGTCTGCGAGCCGCAGCCGTCTTTTTGCCAAATTGTGCGGTGCTGCCTTACTTAAAACGGTACACGCTTCCGGTCCCCTGCAACCAAATTTTTATCCCCGGCCAAACAGCTCTGCGATCGGGGCGAAGCGGTAGCCCAGGGCTTCCCAGCGGGTCAGCAGCTCGTCCAGAATTTCGGCGTTGGTCTGGCTGGTGGAGTGCAGCAGCACCACCGCGCCGGGGTGGATGCGGGGGATGAGCTTGCCGAAGGCCGCCTCGTGGCTGGGCTGGGAATCCTGCTTCCAGTCCACATAGGCCAGGCTCCAGAATACCGTCTTGTACCCCAGCGCCTGGGCCTGCTTCAAATTCTCCTCGCTGTAAATTCCCTGGGGCGGGCGGTAGAATTTTTCCATGGGCTTGCCCACGATCTGCTGATAAATGGCCTCCAGATCCTCCAGCTCCTTCCGAAAGGCGTCGGGATCAGAGATCTTGCTCATGTCGTAGTGGTGCATGGTGTGATTGCCCACCGTGTGCCCCTCGGCCTCCATGCGGCGCACCAGATCGGGGTGCTGGCGGATGTAGGAGCCGACCAGGAAAAAGGCGGCGGGTACCTGATGCTTTTTCAGCACGTCCAGAATTTGCTCTGTGCAGCCGTTTTCATAGCCCGCGTCAAAGGTCAGGTAGATCACCCTTTCGCTTGTATCCCCCAGGTACGCCGCGTCCAGCGCCCGCAGCTGATCCACCCCGGCGTTGCCGATGGGGGCAACCCCCGGCTCCCGGAAGGACAGCCCCCAGGAGCCGGTTTGCAGCACCGCCCCCCGCATGACCCCAAAGGCCGCCGCCCCGGCCACCAGCAGCGCCAGCGCCAAAATCACCCAGTCCCGTCTGCGCATATGCATTCCTCCATTCCCCACCAGCCTATGAGGGCCGCCTGCGGGATATTCCGCCCGAAACTGGGAATGCTTTCTGCGAGGTGAACAAGGTGATTTTATCCTATTTGCGCACGCTGGTCCTGTATCTGGTGCTGATCCTGGTGATCCGGCTCATGGGCAAGCGGCAGATCGGGCAGATGGAACCGGCGGAATTCGTGGTGACCATGCTGGTGGCGAACCTGGCCTCCATCCCCATGCAGGATGGGGGCATCCCTCTGTTTTCCGGCCTGGTGCCCATTCTGACGGTGCTGGGCGTGGAGCTGGTGCTGTCCTGGGGCACCCTGCGCAGCACCGTATTCCGGCAGCTCTTGTGCGGAAAGCCCGTCATTCTGATTGACAACGGCCGCATTTTGCAGAACCGCCTGCGGCAGACCAGGATCACCCTGGATGAGCTGATGGGTCATCTGCGGGCCAAGGACGTGCTGGATGTGCGCCAGGTGCAGTTTGCCATTCTGGAAACCGACGGCACCCTGTCCGTCTTTCCCTATCCCCAGGAGCGCCCCGCCTCCGCCAAGGACGCGGGGCAGCAGGTGCCGCCCCAGAAAATGCCCGTCACCCTCATCGAGGACGGGGTGCTCCTGCGGCAGAACCTGACCCTCTGCGGCCGGGACGAGCCATGGGTGCGCCAGACCCTGCGCCAGCACGACGCGGCACAGGAGGATACCTTCCTGCTGGCCGTGGTGGGCAGCCAGGTGATCTTTATTCCAAAGGAGGAAGGATAAATGGGACGATTCAAGATCGGCGCGGGGCTGCTGGCCGTGTTGCTGGCCCTGGCCGTAGGGACGCAGCTGGGCATGAAGGCCGCTCAGCAGCCGGTGGCCCAGTCGCTGGCGGAGGCAATGGAGCAGGTACAGCGGGAGCACTTCCCGGAGGCGGAGGCCCTGGTGGCCCAGGCCCGGCAGCAGTGGGACCGCACCCGCACCTTCCGCGCCGCCCTGGCCGACCACCAATGCCTGGAGGACATCGACAGCCAGCTGGCCATGCTGGCCGTCTGGGTGCGGGAGCAGGAAAAGGCCGATTTCTCCGCCCTCTGCGCCGACACCCTCCTGCGCCTGAAGGCCGTGGCCGAGGCCCACGCCCTGAACCTGTCCACTTTTTTTTAAGGACATGAAAAAGCCCATGGCCGGTGAGGGCCATGGGCAGGGGGGATATGGGTCAGAACAGCGGCACCACGGAGCCGGAGTAGGTCTCGTTGATGTAGGCGCGGACGTCGTCGCTGAGCAGGGCCTTCTTCAGAGCCAGGGTCTTCTCGCTCTCCTCGTTGCCCTCCTTCACCACCAGCACGTTGGCGTAGGTCTGGGCGGAAACGGAGTCGGGATCCTCGGAGGCGATGGCGTCCTTCTCCACGTTCAGGCCGGCCTGCAGGGCGTAGTTGCCGTTGATGACGGCCAGGGCCACGCTGTCGCGGACCTTGGGCACCTGAGCGGCCTCGACCTCGCGGACCTTCACGTCCACGCTCTTGTCCACGATGTCCAGGGCGGTGGCCTCCATGCCCACACCCTCCTTCAGGGTGATGATGCCGTTGGCCTCCAGCAGCAGCAGGGCGCGGGCCCGGTTGGAGCCGTCGTTGGGGATGGCGATCTCGTCGCCGTCTTCCAGGTCGGCAATGCTGCTCTTGGTGCCGGCGTAGATGCCGAAGGGCTCATAGTGCACCTGGGCAACGCTCACCAGATGGGTGCCGTTCTCGGCGTTGAAGGTATCCAGGTAGGGCTGATGCTGGAAGTAGTTGGCGTCGATCTCGCCGTCCTCAACCACATTGTTGGGCACCACGTAGTCGCTGTATTCCTTGACCTCCAGGGTCCAGCCGTCCTTCTCCAGCACCTTGGCGGCAGCCTTCAGGATTTCGGCGTGAGGCGTGGGGGACGCGGCCACGGTGATGACCTTGTCGTTTTTCTTGGCGCAGGCGCCCAGGCTCAGCACCAGGGCCAGGCACAGTACGATGACAGCAATTTTTTTCATAGTAAAGTCTCCTTTTTTATTTCAGACGCTTCCGCGTCCAGAATACATATTTTCCCTTGGCTCCCCTGAAAGGGGAGCTGGCAGGCCCAAAGGGCCTGACTGAGGGGTTTCGCGGTAGGCAGTTATGGTTCTCTGAAATCTTGGGCGAATTCGTACAAGCCCTCCTTGGCTTCCCCTGGGGGTGTCGCAGAGGGCCTGTGCGGATTCGCCTTGGTGCATTCCAATTGGTATTCTGCGTACCGCAAACCCCTCCGCCATGCTATGCATGGCTCTCCTCCCCTTTCAGGGGAGGTTTATTGACTTATTTCCGATTCCGCAGGCGTTTGTCGCATTTGGCGGACAGCCAGGTGCCCAGGCTCTGGAAGATCTGAACCAGCACCACCAGGCCGATAACGGCGATCCACATGACCAGGAACTTGAAATTATAGTAGCCATAGTTGATGGCGATCTGCCCCAGGCCGCCGCCGCCGATGATACCGGCCATGGCCCCGTAGCCCAGGATGGTGGCCACCGTAATGGTGCAGCCGGAGATCAGGCTGGGCAGCGCCTCCGGCAGCATGACCTTGGTGACGATCTGCCAGGGGGATGCGCCCATGCTCTGCGCGGCCTCCACCACGCCCTGATCCACCTCCCGCAGGCTTCCCTCCACCATGCGCGCCACCAGGGGGAAGGCGGCGATCACCATGGGCGGGATGGTGGCGATGGTGCCCACCTTGGTGCCCACAATGACCTTGGACAGGGGCAGGCAGATGATCATCAGGATCAGGAACGGCACGCTGCGCAGCAGGTTGATGACCACGTTCATCACGGTCATCACGGGCTTGGGCAGGGGCTTGACGCCCTCCCGCTCTCCCGTCACCAGCAGCACGCCCAGGGGCAGGCCGATGACATAGGCAAACAGCACCTCCAGCGCCAGGGAGTACAGCGTCTCCCAGATGGCAAAGCCATATTCGCTGTAAATGATCTGCATCTGGTTCGCGACCTTTACCGGGTCGGAAAACAAATCAAACATTACTGAATCACCTCCGCGGTCACGCCGTCAAAATGATTGAGATAGTCCAGGACCTCCTGCTTTTTCTCCGCGTCCTCCGGCAGGCTCACCAGCATGGTGCCGAAGGCCTTGCCGTCCACATTCCGGGTGTCCGCGCCCAGGATGCTGAGCTTGATGCCCTTCTCCATGGCCACCTCCGCGATGATCGGCTCCTCGGAGGTATTGCCGTTGAAGGCGATCCGGGCCACCGGCCCCACCCAGGTGGAAAGGGGCAGCGCCACGTCCGGGGAGACCAGCCGCCGCCCGGCGGCGGACTGGGGATTGGAGAACACCTGCTCCACATCGCCGATCTCGGCCACCACGCCGCTGTCCAGAATGGCCACCCGGTTGCAGATCTGCTCGATCACGGACATCTGGTGGGTGATGAGGATCACCGTAATGCCCCGCTCCCGGCTGATGGTTTGCAGCAGATTCAGGATGGAGTTGGTGGTCTGGGGGTCCAGGGCGGAGGTCGCCTCGTCGCACAGCAGCACCTCCGGGTCGGAGGCCAGCGCCCGGGCGATGGCGATGCGCTGCTTCTGCCCGCCGGACAGCTGCACCGGGTAGGCCTTCGCCTTGTCCGGCAGCCCCACGATCTCCAGCAGCTCTCTGGCCCGCTGCTTCGCCTTGGCCTTGGGAACGCCCTCCAGCTCCAGGGGGAAGCAGATATTGTCCAGCGCCGTGCGCTGCTCCAGCAGATTGAAGCTCTGGAAGATCATGGAGATCTTCCGCCGTACCTGCCGCAGCTGCTTGGTGGACATGGCCGTCAGGTTCTGGCCGTGGAAGAGCACCTGCCCCTCATCCGGCCGCTCCAGCAGATTGATGCACCGCACCAGGGTGCTCTTGCCCGCGCCGGACAGGCCGATGATGCCGAAGATCTCCCCCGGCTCCACCGCCAGCGACACCTGCTGCAGGGCGGCCACCTGCTCCGCCCCGGCGCCAAAGGTCTTGGAAAGTCCGCGCAGCTCCACAATGGGTTCCAATCAAATCCCTCCCGTTTCAAAATAAAAAATCCGTCCTCATGCCAATCAGCACAAGGACGGATGAAGATCCGTGTTACCACCTTGTTTCGCAGCCCCCTCGCGGGACGCTGCCTCAGGGAGTACCAGCATACTCCTGCGCGTTAACGGGCGCACCCGTCATGGGCTAACCTTCACCCATGCGGCTCCGGGGCCATGTTCGGCGCGTCTATCCGTACCCCTTTCCACCAAACGGGGCTCTCTGCACGGCATCGGCGGGCTTACTCTTCCCTTCATTGCCTTCTCAAAATCGATGGTGCTATACTAGCGCAACTTTTCCCGTTTGTCAAGAGCTTTTCCAAAATTTTTACCGACTTGCTGAGTAGGTAATATTTTCAACAAATCCGCCCATTGATTTTTGTATTTTCCTCCAGCCCGGTTGAATGGAACGCACCCCCGGTTTCCTTGTAGACCAACTTCCTGCTTGACTTTCCATAGTTGGTCTACATCCACGCTGAACTGCGTTCCATTCAATGCTCATTGCGTTATGTATATCTGATACCATTCATAAAATACAATATTTTATCAGTTATAACTGATAAAATTAAAATTCTCTCATTGAATTTCATCTGTAAATGTGTTATACTACGCCCAACCACGGAAAGGGGGCTTGAGATTCATGATAAAACGCGAACGATATATGAGCCGTATCCGCCCGTTCATCGGGACGGAGCTGGTTAAGGTCATGACCGGCATCCGCCGCTGCGGGAAGTCGGTCATGCTGGAGCTGATCCGGCAGGAACTCACCCAGTCCGGCGTCAGCCCGGCGCAGTTTATCTCCATCAACTTTGAGGATATGCGCTATTCCTACCTGCAAACCGCCCAGGCGCTGCACGATGAGATCATCAAAAGGGCTGCGGCCATGGAGGGCAAGGTCTACCTGTTCTTTGACGAAATACAGGAGGTCAGGGACTGGGAGAAATGCGTCAACTCCTTCCGCGTTTCGCTGGACTGCGACATTTATATCACCGGCTCCAACGCGACACTGCTGTCCGGCGAGCTGGCGACTTACCTGGGCGGGCGGTATGTGGAGTTCGTGATCTATCCGTTCTCTTTCGGGGAATTTCTGGAGCTGTACCGCTCCGTTGAACCCGATGAGCCGGTCCAGAAGTGCTTCCAGAAGTACCTGCTGGCCGGGGGAATGCCCTATCTCGCGAACCTCCGTTATGCGGACGCGCCCTCCAGGCAATACCTTCACGACCTGTTCAACTCCGTTCAGCTCAAGGACATCGTAAAGCGAAATAAAATCCGGGATGTGGATCTGCTGGAGCGGATCATTGCCTACGTGATCGCCAATGTGGGGACGACCTTCTCCGCGACCTCCCTTGCGAAATTTCTGAAAAGCGAGCAGCGCGCCGTCGCCCCGGAAACGATCCTCAATTATATCAGGTACTGCTGCGAGGCGTACCTGTTCTATCAGGTCAGGCGGGAGGATATGCAGGGCAAGCAGCTCCTTGCCTCCAACGAGAAGTATTATATTGCCGATCACGGCATCCGCGAAGCCGTTTTCGGCGGCAACATGCGGGATATCAATCTCATCCTGGAGAATATCGTGTACCTGGAGCTGCTCCGCCGGGGCTACGAGGTGACCGTCGGCAGAACGGGCGATAAGGAAATTGACTTTGTGTGCGGCAAGCGCGGCGAGAAGCTGTATGTCCAGGTCGCCTACCTGCTGGCCTCGGAGGAAACGGTCAGCCGCGAATTCGGCGCGTATGATAATATCCGCGATAATTTCCCTAAATACGTCGTTTCCCTCGACGAATTCGATATGAGCCGCAACGGCATCAAACACCGCAATATCCGCGATTTTCTCCTGACCGAAGACTGGACCTGACCCCCGGCCCTCTCGGCTCCCCAGCGGGGGCAGCAAGGGAACCTCGGCTCCCCGGTGGGGGCAGCAAGGGAACCTCGGCTCCCCGGTGGGGGCAGCAAGGGCCTCGGCTCCCTGGTGGGGGAGCTGTCGAGCAAAGCGAGACTGAGGGGGTGTGATTCGTTGAATGGCACCAGCTCAAAAATACCAACTATACCCCCTTTGCCGCTAACGCGGCACTTCCCCCAGAGGGGGCAGCGAGGGAAGCGTGCGGGTGTTTCCAATAGGGAGGAGCAAGGACATGCATTACGACAACAAAAATGTCAAACTTGCGCGAGAGCTTCGTAAGAATATGACGCCTTGGGAGAGAAAACTTTGGTATTGCTTCCTGAAGCGTTACCCTGTGAGATTCTTTCGACAAAAGGAAATTGAACATTATATCGTGGATTTTTACTGCCCGAAAGCATTGCTTGTGCTTGAGCTGGACGGAAGCGGTCACTATGAGCCGGAGGCGCAGCGGGCGGATACGGCAAGAACCGCCGAACTGGAGCGGCGGGGGCTTATGGTGCTGCGCTTTAGCAATCTGGATGTAGACAGGAACTTTGAGGGTGTCTGCACAATGATTGACCTGACAGTAAAGGAAAGATTTCACGGATAACCTTCACTTTGGCTCCCCGGTGGGGGCAGCAAGGGAACCTCGGCTCCCCGGTGGGGGAGCTGGCAGCCCGTAAGGGCTGACTGAGGGGGTGT
>USEU01000063.1 GCA_900553805.1 uncultured Eubacteriales bacterium | reverse complement strand
TGGGGCAAAAAGACGGCTGCGGCTCGCAGACACAATTGCGCGGTGTTGCCTTAGCTCAAACTACTTACAGCCGGTGCAGCAAGTGCACCGGCTGTTTTGATGTTTGTTACTGCATGGTGGGGTCATAATTGATGATGATGCTGTGGGAGGTGAGTTTGGACACGTCGGCAATGGCGTTGCCGTACACATTCACCTGCACCAGGTTCGGGCAGTTGGCCAGGGCATTGATGTCCGTCAGGTTGTTGTAGTCCATGGAGACATAGGTCAGGTTGGACATCCCATCCAGCACGTACACGCTGTTTACGTTGTTGTGGGAGCCCTGCACCACTCGCAGCGCGCTGTTCTGGGGCCAGTCGGGGAGGGCGGGAATGTTGTTGTAGGAGAAGTCGATGATCTCCAGATTGTACAGCGACGCCAGCGCGGACATATCGTAAACGCTGTTGTTGGTAAAGCTCAGCTCTTTGAGCTGAATGCACCCGCCCAGAGGGGAAATATCGGTGAGGCTGTTGTAATTCAGAGACAGAGAGGTCAGCAGCGGCAGGGACGCAATGCCATTCACGCTGGAAATGGTGTTGTTGGATGCATCCAGCCATGTGAGCTTGGTGCAAAGTCCCAGAGGGATCAGAGAGCTGACAGAGTTGAAGGACACGTCCAGCTTCTCCAGGTCATACAGCGATGTCAGCGCCTCCAGAGAGGTCACCGCGTTCAGCTTCATGTAAAGCTCCTGAAGATGCTCCATGTTGGCCAGCGGTTCCAGGTTGCGGATGGTGTTGTTGCTGATGTCCAGATAGGTCAGCGAGGTCACCTCCTGCAGGTCCGCAATGGTGCTCAGGCCGCAGTTGGACAGCACCAGCTTTTGCAGGTTGGGCAGCTTTTTCAGAACCTCCAACTCCGACGCGGCGAACCGGCAGCCGCTCAGGTCCAGGGAGCGCAGCCCGGTCAGCGTGGCCAGGTCTGCCAGGCTGCCATTGGGCAGGTTGGTGATGGTCAGGCTTTCCAGATGGGTCAGCTTGGGCAGGTCCTCCAGCGTCCATGCCTGGGCGGGCACCGTAAATTCGGTGATGGCCCACAGGTCGTTGGTATACAGCACCTCCGTCCGGGTCATGCCCAGTTGATCCCGCAGGGCAAACTCCACGTCCGCATCCATGAAGATGGCAGGCTCCACCACGCCGCCTACGGTATAGGCCAGCACGCTGGGGGTGCTCACCAGGCCGCTTTCATCCACGCTGATGCAGTAGATCACCGTTTCGCCCAGCGGTAGCTTGATGGGGGCGGTATAGGATGAGCCGTTAACGGACGGGTACTCGCCGTCGGTGGTGTAATAGATCGTGCCGGAGGAGCTGCTCAACTCGATATTGGCATAGGTATTGTAGAAGCCGGGGGCCTGGGAGGGCGTGGGCGCGGTGGGCCGGGCGGCCTCCAACTGGGCGCGGATGGCCTGATCGGGGATGTTCGCCAGCAGGGTAACGGCGTCCATCAGCTTGTCCTGCTCCACAAAGGTGCGGCACAGGGCAGTATACAGCTCCACGCTGGGAGAAGCGCTGATCGCCTTGGACAGCGAGACCTCCGCCTTGGTGTAATTCCCGTCGGCTCGGTACTGCTGGGCAAGCTCCAGCGCCACGTCCTCATCATTGCCGGAGTGGGCATAGGCCAGATTATAGAACCAGGTGGAGAGGGCGGAATTGCCCCGCGCGTCATTGACGCGGGCTTCCTTCAGCAGAAAGTCCCGGGTGAAGGCCCTGTCGTAGACGAACAGATACCAGAAAACACTGGCGATCATCAGCAGCGCCAGCAGAGCCGGTATCACAAATCTTGCAAATTTTCGCATAGAGAAATCTCCAATCAAGGATTTATCGCCCTAAATTATATAACAAGTAAGGAATAAAGTCAAGAAGCGTGGGAAACGGGCAGAATTTTGACTCAGACAGCTTTGGTTTTTCCGGCCTGCTTCATGCTCAGGCTGATGCGGTGACGCTTTTCGTCCACGCTCAGCACCACGACCTTTACCACATCTCCCACCTTTACCGCTTCGCTTGGGTGGCGCAGGCGGCGGTTCGCCACCTCGGAGATGTGCACCAGGCCGTCCTGGTGAACGCCGATGTCCACAAAAACGCCGAAGTCAATCACATTGCGCACCGTGCCGGTCAGCTCCATGCCGGGCTTCAGGTCCTTCATTTCCAGCACGTCCTTGCGGAGGGTCGGCGCGGGCAGCTCGTCGCGGGGGTCCCGGCCCGGCTTGGAAAGCTCTTTGGCGATGTCGATCAATGTCGGCTCGCCCACGCCGCACTGCTCGGCAGCCTTTGCCGCGCCGTAGGCAGCCAGCTGCTGGGGCAGGGAGGCACGGTCGGTGCTGTCCAGCAGCTTCAGCAGGGCCTTTGCGGCGGGGTAGGATTCCGGGTGGACGCCGGTGTTGTCCAGCACCTCCTTGCTCTCGGGGATGCGCAGGAAGCCGGCGCACTGCTCAAACGCCTTCGGCCCCAGCTTCGGGACCTTTTTCAGCTGGCTCCTGCCGGTAAAGGGGCCGTTTTCCTCCCGGTATGTCACAATATTTTTGGCCGTGGTGCTGTTCAGGCCGGAAACCTGCTCCAGCAGGCTCCGGGAGGCGGTGTTTACATCCACGCCTACGGCGTTGACGCAGTCCTCCACTACCGCGCCCAGGGCGGCGTCCAGATCCTTCTGGGGGCAGTCATGCTGGTACTGCCCCACGCCAATGGCCTTTGGGTCGATCTTGACCAGCTCTGCCAGTGGGTCCTGGAGCCGCCGGGCAATGGAGACGGCGGAGCGCAGGTTCACATCGTAATTGGGGAATTCCTCCGCCGCCAGGGGAGAGGCGGAGTAGACGGACGCGCCTGCCTCGTTGACGATGGCGTAGCTCGCATCCGGGAAGGCGCGCAGCATTTCCACCGCCATGGCCTCCGTCTCCCGGGAGGCGGTGCCGTTGCCGATGGCAATGTGCTTCACGCCGTGCTTGCGCATCAGGCCGGACAGAGTGGCAATGGCCTCCTGCTTCTTGCGCTCGCTGAAGGTGGGATACACCACTGAGGTATCCAGCACTTTTCCTGTGGCGTCCACCACGGCCACCTTGCAGCCGTTGCGGTATCCGGGGTCCAGCCCCATGGTCACAAAGCCCTTGACCGGTGGCTGCATCAGCAGAGGCTTCAGGTTCAGCGCGAAATTGTGGATCGCCCCCTGGCTGGCTCGGTCAGTCAGCTCGTTGCGGACCTCCCGCTGGATGGAGGGGAAGATCAGCCGCTCATAGGAATCCTCCGCCGCGGCACGGACAAAGGCGGAGACGTTCATCTGAGGCTTCAGCGCAGCCCGGCAGACCAGCGCCGCACCCTCGTTTCCGGGCAGGGTGACGGAGACCTTCAGGATGCCCTCCTTTTCACCGCGGTTGACGGCCAGGATCTGGTGATCCAGCAGCCGGGAAATGGGCTGATTGAAGTCATAGTACAGCGTGTATACGCTTTCGGTCTCGCTGTCCTCCGCCTTGCATACCAGGCTGCCCCAGCGCATTACCAGCTCCCGCAGAGCCTTGCGGATGTCGGCATTGTCGGAAAGGTCCTCCGCAATGATGTCGTTGGCCCCGGCCAGCGCATCCTCAATGGAGGCAACGCCCAGCTCCTCGTTGATATAGTCCTGGGCCAGTACCTGCGGGTCCTGCCCATCCTGGGCAAAAATCGCCTCCGCCAGAGGGGCCAGTCCCTTTTCCCGTGCGATGGAGCCGCGGGTGCGCCGCTTCTGCTTGTAGGGGCGGTAGAGATCCTCCACCTCGGTCATGGTCTGGGCGGCGTCGATGGCATCGGTCAGCTCCTGGGTGAGCTTGCCCTGATTTTCAATGGACTTCTTTACCTCATCCCGGCGCTGCTCCAGATTGCGCAAATAGGTCAGCCGGGTTTCCAGATTCCGCAGGGTGGTATCGTCCATGGCACCATGCATCTCCTTGCGGTAGCGGGCAATGAAGGGAATGGTATTCCCCTCGTCGATCAGCCGGATGACGTTTTCCACATATTCCTGCTTCTGCTTCAGCTCCTGAGACAGAATTTCGGCAATTGACTGCATTCATTTATCCTCCACTTATAAGCTCACCTCATTGTACCATATTTCTTCCCAATATGGAAGTGCTGTTTCTGGTGGAACATTTTGTTGAAAAATGCGGCCTGTGTGATATAATGACTTCAAAAAAGAAAAGGGGAAGTGTTATGGGAATCGTCATTATCGGTGCCATCTTTGTGGATATCAAGGGGTATCCCGAATCGACCTTTACCCCAACAGGCCGGAACGTGGGCCGGGTGGAGCAGATCCATGGCGGCGTGGGCCGGAATGTGGCGGAGGATGTGGCCAACTGTGAGCTGCGCCCGACCTTCCTCAGCCTGGTGGACGAGAGCAGCACCGGCGAGGACGTGCTGCGCAAACTCCGCAGCCACAAGGTCAATACGGATTACATCCGCGCTACCCCCGACGGCATCGGCACCTGGCTGGCGGTGTTCAACAACGAGGGGGATGTGGTGGCCTCCATCTCCAAGCGTCCCAACCTGCTGCCCATTGCGGACATTCTGGACGAGCAGGGGGATGAGATATTCAGCCGCGCGGACAGCATCATCATTGAGATCGACCTGGACAAGGAGATCGTCAAGCGGGTGCTCCGTCTGGCAAAGAAGTATGGCAAAAAGGTGTTCGCCGTGGTATCCAATATGAATATTGCGTTGGAACGGCGGGATTTTTTGATGAATGTGGATTGTTTTGTATGTAATCAGCAGGAGGCGGGAATCCTGTTTTCGTCAGATTATTCGGCCTGCACCCCAACAGAGCTGATGGATATCATTGCCGAAAAGACCCAGGCTGCCTGCATCAACAGCCTGATCGTCACCATGGGCGGCAACGGCGCGGTGTATGCCGACCGGCAGGGGGACCGAGGCCACTGTCCGGCAAGGCCTGTGCATGTCAGGGATACCACCGGGGCGGGGGATGCTTTCTGCGCCGGTGCGGCCATTGGCCTGACCTATGGCAAGGACCTGGCCCAGGCCTGCGAGATCGGCGCATATCTTGCATCCTCGGTGATCGTCACGTCGGAAAGCGTCTGCCCCCGGTTCCGCCCGAAGGAGCTGGGACTGGACATCGTTGTTCCAGAAGCATAAAAAGGTACATCCCCCGCTCCGTCCCATGGATCGGGGAGAATTCACCCGGCCGCGATCAGCCGGTGAGAGGAAGAAAGACACATGGAGCATGATTATGTTCAGATGCACCGGGGCAAGGGAAAAATCGTCTGGCTGTTTATTCTGCTGGGCGTGATTTTTCTGGCAGCGGCGGCCTACTGCCTTTTCTTTGGCTGGAATCGCTTCACCCTGGAGCTGGAGCTGCTGGGGGGCGACGCATTGGGCGTGGAATACGGGCAGCACTACCGGGAGCCGGGTTATCAGGTGATACTTCGCGGGACAAAGTTCTGGAGGAACGGCCTCGTCCTTGATACCGGGGCGGAAATATCCGGCAGGGTGAACGAGGATAAGCTGGGGAAATATGTGCTGGAATATCATGCGTCCTTCTTGGGACTGGAGGCCGGCGCCGTCCGCACCGTGCGCACGGTGGATACCGTCAGCCCGTTGATCACTCTGACGCCGGATGCCCCGGATCTTCAGCCTGCGCCGGAATATCGGGAGGCAGGCTATACCGCCGTTGATAATTACGACGGCGACATCACCGGCCGTGTGATCCGTACCGAGGAAGAGGGGCGGATCATTTACTCCGTGACGGATTCCTCAGGCAATCTTGCCACTGCGGAGCGGGAAATACCGATTTACAGTGATTATCCGCCGGAGCTTTTGCTGCTGGGCGGCGAGCAGGTGACGCTCCCCCTTGGTGAGGATTTTATCGATCCCGGCTATACCGCCTTTGACAGGCGGGATGGGGACTTGACCGCCCAGGTCAGTGTGTCCATCGACCACCCCTTTGTGCGTTATCAGCCGGACACCTACCACCTGACCTACCGAGTCACTGACAGCGACGGCAGGGAGACGGTGGCTCAGCGCACGCTGACCACGGAACCCTGCCGGATGCCCGCCATCATCTACCCCAAGGGAAAAACAATTTACCTGACTTTCGATGACGGCCCCGGCCCGGACACCGGGCGGCTCCTGGATGTACTGAATCGATACCAGGTGAAGGCGACCTTTTTCGTGGTGGATACAGGCTACCCGGAGCTGATGCAGCGGATCGTCAACGAGGGCCACAGCATCGGGATCCACACCCGCACCCACCGCTATCAGCAGATCTATTCCAGCCCGGAGGCTTATTTCCAGGACCTGTTCCAGATGCAGCAGATCATTCAGGACGCCACTGGGGTGCAGACCTGGCTGCTTCGTTTCCCCGGCGGAAGCTCCAATACCATCAGCCGGAAAAGCAAGGGCATCATGACAGAGCTGACGCAGATGGTGCAGGCCTGCGGCTTTTCCTACTTTGATTGGAATGTGGACAGCAACGACGCCGGGGGAGCGAGAACCAGCGCCCAGGTATATCAGAATGTGGTGAACGGTGCGGGGGACAACCAGTATTTGGTGGTGCTCCAGCATGACATCCATTCCTTCAGCGTGGATGCGGTGGAGCAGATCATCCAGTGGGGGCTGCGCAGCGGCTACCAGTTTCTGCCCCTGCAAACGGACAGTCCTCCCATCCACCACCCGGTGCTGAACTAAGGAAGCTCTGATTAGGGCCTATCTGAAAACCGTCAACACGCCCAAACAGCGGATCTTTTCCGCCTGCTGTGCACCATTTTTTCTTGCAATACACAAAGTATTCCCGCGAAAAAATGGCTTCATCAGGCGGAAAATCTCTCGCTGTTGGTCATATTTCCAATTTTCAGATACGCCCTAAATCGGCAAGAGCTGGCAGCGAGGAATTATGTTCCCAGGCAAGGACTGGGAAGTGGCGGATTACTGTATGTATTTCCCACCTTTCAGCCCGCAGCATGGGAGCAAAAGGCCCGCTGTCCAGCCGCAGACGATTTATTCAGAGCTTCCCTAAGGAACTCCAAAAATAATATGACTTGAAAAGTGTGTCCTCTTGCGGTAGAATAGGAGTATCAAAACCACCACGGAGGACATACCTTTGGATTATGATGTAATCATTGTGGGCGCAGGCCCCGGCGGCATATTTGCGGCCTATGAACTGAAAAAGAAACGGCCCGAGCTGAAAGTCGCTATTTTTGAGGCGGGCTACGCCCTCTCCAAGCGGCGCTGCCCCATCGACGGAGTGAAAGTCAAAAGCTGCATCGGCTGCCATACCTGCTCTATTATGAGCGGCTTCGGCGGCGCGGGTGCTTTTTCCGACGGAAAATACAACATCACCAATGATTTTGGCGGCACGCTCTACGAGCATATCGGCCGCAAGCAGGCCATTGAGCTGATGCAGTACGTGGACGAGATCAACATGTCCCACGGCGGCGAGGGCACCAAGCTCTATTCCACCACCGGCACGGCGTTGAAAAAGAAATGCATGCAGAATAAGCTCAAGCTCTTGGATGCCTCCGTCCGCCACCTGGGCACGGACATCAACCTGGTGGTGCTGGGGCGGCTGTATGACGAGCTGAAGGACGAGGTGGATTTCCGCTTCGAGTCCCCCGTTTCCTGCATCGAGGTGACCGACGGCGGCTACGACGTGCTGGTAGGCGACAAGCGCTATACCTGCCGGAACATCATTGCCTCCGTGGGCCGCAGCGGCAGCAAGTGGATGGAAAAGGTGTGCAAGGATCTGAATATCGCCACCAGCTCCAACCGCGTAGATCTGGGCGTCCGGGTGGAGCTGCCCGCCGTGATCTTCTCTCACCTGACCGACGAACTGTATGAAAGCAAGATCGTCTACCGCACGGAAAAGTTTGAGGACAATGTACGTACCTTCTGCATGAACCCCAACGGCATCGTGGTCAACGAGAATACCAACGGCATTATCACTGTCAACGGCCACAGCTACGAGGATCCCGCCCGCCAGACCGAGAATACCAATTTCGCCCTGCTGGTGGCCAAACACTTCTCCGAGCCGTTCAAGGACAGCAACGGCTACGGCGAGAGCATTGCCCGCCTGTCCAATATGCTGGGCGGCGGCGTCATCGTCCAGCGCTTCGGCGACCTGGTGCGCGGCCGCAGAAGCACGGTCAAGCGCATTGAAGAGGGGCTGGTGCGTCCTACCCTGGCCGCGACCCCCGGCGACCTGAGCCTGGTGCTGCCCAAGCGGATCCTGGACGGCATTATCGAAATGATTTATGCCCTGGATAAGATCGCCCCCGGCACTGCCAACGATGATACCCTGCTGTATGGCGTGGAGGTCAAGTTCTATAACATGGAGGTTGCCCTGGACGAGAATCTGGAGAGCTGCCACAAGGGCCTGTACGTCATCGGCGACGGCTCCGGCGTCACCCACTCCCTGTCCCACGCCTCCGCCAGCGGTGTCCACGTGGCAAGAAGGATCGCGGAGATCCTCTGATCCCCGGCAAGTAAACGCAAGCAGACAGCACACAATTTCGGTTGCGTGCTGTCTGCTGTTCATTTAAAAATTGATCCAAATGCCCTCGTCTCGGATTTTGGCGTTGGGCAGGCCGCGATAGAAGCGTTGGGCGTCCTCGTTGGAGGCAATAAGACCGATCAGCGTATCCACGCCCTGCTCCTTTAGTTCCCTGCATAGAGCCTGCATAAGTGCTTGTGCAACGCCCTTATGGCGGCAGCTTTTTATGACGCAGATCCAATCCAGATATGCCTTTGTGGAGCCGTCAAAGTGGCTGCATATCCTGGTGGAGTCGATCCGGCCCACGACCTTCCCATCCATATATGCAAGCAGGGACAGGGAATCGGCAAAGGCCGGATCCACGAAGCTTTTGGTCACGTCCGCAATGTACTTTTCGTCAATTTCCCATCCCCAAAAGTTTTCCTCAGCGCGCAGGTCGCGTTCAAAATTCAAAACATCGGGGATACGGCCTTTTGTATAGTGCTTGATTTCCATGTAACGCCTCATTCACTTCGTGGCAGAATAACCGTTCTATGTCATGGCCGTAATGCGATCCGGTCAGTGATCTGATACCCTGTTTCGCTGACCCTTGAAAATTCAATGCTGTTTACAGCGGCTTCAAAGGGAGAAAATATCTCCTGCATAGACCGGCAGATGCCAGCCAAATCAGCCTGCGGATGATACAGCAGCGTTGTGTGGGGATACCAGCTATCGCCACGGGTCCATTGATCCAAAAACGAGGCGTATCGCGCCGCGAGTCTGTCATGCAGGGCCGTCAAAACGCTATCTTTTCGTGGTGTGGCCACAATGATGGATGTTTCTGACAATACTTCAATCTTATCAAAGAAAACGGAAAAAGAGCCTATGCCTTGCAGCAGCTCTTTGCATCCCGCAATGAATTCTGCGTCATCATCCGAGGTGTATGCAGCGATCGTGACATGTCCATACACCGGCGAGGGGTGCATTCCAAAAGAAGCTGCAACGCGCTGAAGCAACCGCAGCTCCTCCGTCGCGCTGCGGCTTAGCTTTGCGATTACGCACAGCATGGTATCCATCATCTCCTACGTTCGTCCCTTTGCGGAACCAATTGAAAAGCGGCTACCTTTTCACTATATCACAGTGTGCAGATTTCGTCAATTTTGATTGGGAATAAAAAAGGAATTTCTACTCATTGTACGAAAAACGGCCACAAATCTTATGGAGGATTCCCTCTTGAAAAACCGGCCCCCAAACGGTAAGATAAAGGCAAGAAAGGAGCGCAAGACCCGATAAACTGGGCAAAGCAGACGGCCTTGGTTGGTTGCAATCCTCCGATGAAATAAACGAGACGCATACGCAACGCGAGGAATTGAGAGCGGAGGCAATTCAGGGGAACAAAGGACGTCGCCATCTTGAAGAAAGCGAGGTTTAGACGCCGATGCTAGATACGAAAAGTGAACAGTAGCCCTCGATGCAGTCAAGACGCATCGAGGGCTATCTTTATTTATTCCACGGAACCCTGGAACACGTTCCAGCTGCTTTGCAGGACCTCTTCGGTGACAGACTGCTCGAAGTTGAACCATTCGAAGTATGCGGTGAAACCCTGGCGGTCGGCTTGGTAGTTTTCGATGATGGAATTGTATTCATCCTCGGAGGATGGGAGGAAGGAATCCCCGGCGGGGATGGCGTATTCGTGCTGTTCTACGCCGGAGTCGATGTAATGGTCGTAGCTGTTGGCCAGGACGGTGCAGGTCAGCACGCCGTCGGTGAGGCGGACGGCGACGATGGACTGATAGTGCTCCGCTGCGCCGTTGCGGGTGATGTTGGTGAACAGGTAATCGTAGGCATGGGCAGCTTCGTCATAGGCAGCCGGGGCGGAATTCATGATCAGCTCCGGCAGATCCGAGTTCTCCTTGCAGGGGGTCATGCACTCCTGAACGGAGGAAAAGTCCGCGCCGACCTCGTAGACCACGCCGTAGGTGTAGATGCCTGTTCCCTGGGTGGAAGCGCCGATGATCTCCAGCCGCCCGTTGTGATCCAGGTCAGTGACCGTGTAATAATAAGGCTCGTATTCCAGATCATTGGGCACCCGCCAGATATCAACGCTGTTTTCCAGCAGCTTGATCTGCTCCTGCGGATCAGCCGGGTCAGGCTCTGTCACCGTCTCCGGCTCAGTGACAGCCTGCGGAGCAGGGGAGGAGCAGCCGGCAAGCAGCAGCGCGGTAGCAAACAAAATGCAAAAAAGCTTCTTGATTTTCATAACGGAACCTCCATGCCGTTTCATCATTTTCATCATCTTACCACAATCCCATTTCCCCGTCAAGAAGTCAGTCGGGACAACAAAGCGTGGGGGAAAATTGAATAACGCCCGCATAGAATCGCCCCAAAAGAAAATGTCCCATTTTAAGGCAACACCGCACAATTTGGCAAGAAGCCCCAGCCTGGATTTTTGGCTC